>NZ_JBFBJK010000001.1:135607-601161 GCF_040686095.1 Streptomyces sp. NPDC086554 | reverse complement strand
GGCGTCACCGGCCTCCGGCTGCGGCTCGGGCTCGGCGGCGGTCACGGGCTCCTCGTCCTGCGCGGCGGCGGGCTCGGCGGCCGGCGTCTCGACGGCGGCCTGCGGCGCACCGGCCGGTGCGGAGGCGCGACGGGTCGCACGGCGACGCGGACGGGCGGCGGCCGGAGCGGCCTCCTCGGCCTCGGCCTCGTCCTCGGTCTTGGTGGGCTCGGCCTTCGCGGGCTCGGTCTTCGCGGGCTCGGCAGCGGGAGCCTCGGCCTCGGCGGCCTGCGGTGCACCGGCCGGTGCGGAGGCACGGCGGGTGGCACGACGGCGCGTACGGGGGGCGGGAGCCGCCTCCTCGACGGGCGCGGTCTCAGCCACGGCGGTCTCGGCCACCGCGTCGGCCGCTACGGCCTCTTCGGTCTCATCGGCGGCGGGGGCGGCCGGTATGGCCGGCGCCGTGGCCTTGGCGGTACCCGCGGGCGGGCCCGCCGGGCGCGACGCCGCACGGCGCCTACGGCGCGGCGGCAAGGTGTCGCTGGGGCTGTTGTTGTCCGAGCCCTCAGTGGGTTCGTTCGGCTCAAGCATGCGGGCGGTTCTCCCGTCAGGCCCCCGGGCGCCGCGCCTGGTCCGGTGATGTCCGCGGCCCTCGCTATGTCCTACGCGGGGCCGCCATCCGGGGGCGTGGGCGCCGCACGGGAGCTCTATGTGTCTGTCTCGCCGGTTCCGTACGCCCAAATGCGAACGGCCTGGCGAAAGTCTCGGTCAGTGCGCTGCCCGACCCAGGTGGCTCCCGAGTACAAGGGCTGCGCTACGACGTGTCCCTACGCGGGACCTTCCGGCGCCGACGCCTTCGCGGCGGCAGCGGCTGCCCCTTCGTTCACAAGTGGGGCGGTGGCTGCCTCGCGGTCGGGCGCGAGCGGGTCGGTCACCGTGCCGGTCTCTTCGTCAAGGAGCCCCTGCGCCAGCCTGGTCACCGCTGCGGGGACCGGCGGCGCCAGGTCGGCCACAGCTCGGAGACCGGACAGGACGTCGTCGGGTCGTACGGCAGGTGTCACGTGCCGAACAACCAGCCGCAGTATCGCACAGGGCTGGTCGGTCGGCCTATCAGTGTCGTGAGCAAGCGCTTCGTCAGCCGTGACCGCCTGGAGGCTCACGACGGCCTCGCGGGCGTCGAAGGTCCGGATGCCGTTCTTCGTGCGGCGCTGGACCTCGACACTCTCCGCGGCCCGGAAGGCCTCGGCGGCCCGCTCGGCGTCCGCGGGCTCCACGCCGTCGAGGCGCAGCTCCCAGATGGACGCGGTGAGCCGGTCGGCGAGCCCGGAGGTGTGCGACTCGACGGCGTCGATGATGTCGAGTCCGACCGGCATCGACTCGTCGAGCAGCTCGCGCAGCTTGTCGGGGTCACGCTGCTCGGTGAGCGCGATCTCCAGGTACTCGGCCTCACTGCCCGTGCCGGTGGGTGCGGCATTGGCGTACGACACCTTCGGGTGCGGGGTGAACCCCGCCGAGTACGCCATGGGCACCTCGGCGCGGCGCAGCGCCCGCTCGAAGGCGCGCTGGAAGTCACGGTGGCTGGTGAACCGGAGGCGGCCGCGCTTGGTGTAGCGCAGGCGGATGCGCTGCACCGCGGGAGCGGGCGGCGGGCCTACGGGCTGTCGCTTGCCCAGTGTCGTTCAGTCCTTCGTGAGTGCGGTCGTACTGCTACCTAGAGTACGTGCCTCGGCCGGAACTGGTTCCCGCCGGGCCTCGGGCACCGGCACCGGTTCGGGCTCGTGCGGCGCCCCGAACAGCATCCGCCGTACGTCGGCCCGCGCCTCGCGCACGCTGCGGCGGGTTGATGCGAGCGCCTGCCGGGTGGCGCGTCCGGCCTCCTTCGCGGCCTGGACGGCGGGCCGCCAGACCCCGTCGCGCAGGACGTGCCCGACGGGTGTGAGGACGGAGCGGTAGACCCAGCGCACCGGGTCGACGAAGACCCAGCGCAGGAGCCTGCCGAAGAACCGCCACACGGCCCGCGACACATGTCCCGCGACCCGCCAGGCGTGTCCGAGCGCCGCGCCGATCTCGCGCAGGACGACACCGATGGCGCGCCCGACGGGCACGAAAACCCAGCGCCACACGGCGACGACGGGTACCACGAAGATCCAGCGCAGCAGGGTGCCGATGCCCCGCAGCAGCCACCCGACACCGGCCGCGATCCCCGCCCCGACCCAGGCGATTCCACGGCCGACCCAGGCGACACCGGCCCAGATCCCGCGCCCCAGCCAGGCGATGCCGTGCCCGATCGGCGTGAGGACGGCGGCGTACAGCCATACGGCGGGGATCACCACGAGCACCCGCCCCAGCCAGGCGAGACCCCGGCCGACCGGCACGACCACGTACCGCCAAAGAGCCACCCACGGCCACACGAACAGCGCCTTGAGCAGCCACACCGCGCCGATGCCGATGCCGCGCCCCGTGGCCGCGAGCCCGGCGCCGATCGCCCGCGCGAGCCAGGTGATGCCGTGCCCGATCGGCGTGAGCACCGACCGGTACAGCCACACGGCCGGGATCACGAAGAGCGTCCGCCCCAGCCACGCGAGCGCGGCGCCGGTCCCCCGCACGCACCAGGCGATCCCCTGCCCGAGCGGGGTGAGGACGGACGCGTACAGCCACACGGCGGGCACCACCACGAGGACCCGCCCCAGCCAGCCGAGACCCCGGCCGACCGGCACCACGACATACCGCCAAAGACCCACCCACGGCCACACGAACAGCGCCTTGAGCAGCCAGACCGTGGCGATGCCGATGCCCCGTGCGACCGGCGTGAAGATGTACTCGTTCAGCCACTCCAGCGGCGTCACGATCAGCGTCCGCCCCAGCCAGGCGAACGCGCGCCCCACCGGCCGCAGCCCTCTGAAGTACACGAAGCGCCCACAGGCGGCGAGCCCGTCCCACACCAGACGCACCGGGACGACGAGCACCAGCACGACGATCCGCACCGGAATGCGGATCGCGACCGCGAGACATCCCTCGGCCTGCCTCGGCTCCGGCGCACTCTCTTGCCGGGGAGGCCGTTTTTCCAGGTCCATGCCGTCCTAGACGCGTCAGTGCGGGTGCTGGTTCGGTGAATCCGGCCGCGAGCCGGTCCGGACCCAGTAACGGAGCTTTCCGCCCCGCTCGTCCTCGAAGACGCCGCCCGCGGCCTCGATCACCTTGCGCGAACCGGTGTTGTCGGTGTCGCAGGTCACCAGGACGGATTCCAGGCCCAGTTCACGGGCGTACGGCAGGCAGCCGATCAGCATCGCCGTGGCGTGGCCGCGGCGGCGGGCGGTGGGGCGTACGTCGTAGCCGATGTGACCGCCGTACTCACGCAGGAAGCGCGTGGCGACGTTGTGCCGGATGGCGATGCGGCCGAAGTAGTCGGCACCGTCGGCGTACCAGAGGGTCGTCACGGGGACGGAGAGCGGCTCGACGGGGCGGGCGGCGGCGCGGACTTCCCTGACGTAGCGCTCGAAGACCACCGGGTCGTGCCACTTGTCGCCGTAGTCGCGCAGGGTCCGGCCGAGCGTCGTGTCGTCGTCCGGGCCGCCGCGCCCCTCGGCGCGGAACTCCTCCATCGCGGCGACGAAGGAGAGATGCACGAGGCCGGTGGGCAGGGCGAGTCGAGGACCCGCTCCGGCCACCGGCCCCGGCTGCGACATCAACTTCTACTTCACGACCGTCAGCGGAAGCAGCTTCTTGCCGGTCGGGCCGATCTGGATCTCGGTCTGCATCTGCGGGCACACGCCGCAGTCGAAGCAGGGGGTCCAGCGGCAGTCCTCGACCTCGGTCTCGTCGAGCGAGTCCTGCCAGTCGTCCCAGAGCCAGTCCTTGTCGAGACCGGAGTCCAGGTGGTCCCAGGGCAGGACTTCCTCGTACGTACGCTCACGCGTCGTGTACCAGTCGACGTCCACGCCGAAGCCGGGCAGCGTCTTCTCGGCGCAGGCCATCCAGCGGTCGTAGCTGAAGTGCTCGCGCCAGCCGTCGAAGCGGCCGCCGTCCTCGTACACGGCACGGATGACGGAGCCGATGCGGCGGTCGCCGCGCGAGAGCAGGCCCTCGACGATGCCGGGCTTGCCGTCGTGGTAGCGGAAGCCGATCGAGCGGCCGTACTTCTTGTCGCCGCGGATCTTGTCGCGCAGCTTGGTGAGGCGGGCGTCCGTCTCCTCGGCCGACAGCTGCGGGGCCCACTGGAACGGCGTGTGCGGCTTGGGCACGAAGCCGCCGATGGAGACCGTGCAGCGGATGTCGTTCTGGCCGGAGACCTTGCGGCCCTCGGCGATCACGCGGGTCGCCATGTCGGCGATCTGCAGCACGTCGTCGTCGGTCTCGGTGGGCAGGCCGCACATGAAGTACAGCTTCACCTGACGCCAGCCGTTGCCGTACGCGGTGGAGACGGTCCGGATGAGGTCGTCCTCCGAGACCATCTTGTTGATGACCTTGCGGATGCGCTCGCTGCCGCCCTCGGGGGCGAAGGTGAGCCCGGAGCGTCGGCCGTTGCGCGTCAGTTCGTTCGCGAGGTCGATGTTGAAGGCGTCGACGCGGGTCGAGGGGAGGGACAGGCCGATCTTGTCCTCCTCGTACCGGTCGGCGAGGCCCTTGGCGACGTCCGCGATCTCGGTGTGGTCCGCGGAGGAGAGGGAGAGCAGGCCGACCTCTTCGAAGCCGGTCGCCTTCAGACCCTTCTCGACCATGTCGCCGATGCCGGTGATGCTTCGCTCCCGCACGGGGCGCGTGATCATGCCGGCCTGGCAGAAACGGCAGCCGCGGGTGCAGCCGCGGAAGATCTCGACGGACATGCGCTCGTGGACGGTCTCCGCGAGCGGCACGAGGGGCTGCTTCGGGTAGGGCCACTCGTCCAGGTCCATGACGGTGTGCTTGGACACGCGCCACGGGACACCGGACTTGTTCGGTACGACGCGGCCGATCCGCCCGTCCGGGAGGTACTCGACGTCGTAGAACCCGGGGACGTAGACCGAACCGGTGCGCGCGAGCCGGAAGAGGACTTCCTCGCGGCCGCCGGGGCGGCCCTCGGCCTTCCACTCGCGGATGATCGCGGTCATGTCGAGCACGGCCTGCTCGCCGTCGCCGATGACCGCGCAGTCGATGAACTCCGCGATCGGCTCGGGGTTGAAGGCCGCGTGGCCGCCTGCGAGGACGATCGGGTCGTCGATCGTGCGGTTCTTGGACTCCAGCGGAATCCCGGCCAGGTCGAGGGCCGTGAGCATGTTCGTGTAGCCGAGCTCGGTGGAGAAGCTGAGCCCGAACACGTCGAAGGCGCCGACGGGGCGGTGGCTGTCCACGGTGAACTGCGGGACCTTGTGCTCCCGCATCAGCTCTTCGAGGTCGGGCCACACGCTGTACGTGCGCTCGGCGAGGACGCCCTCGCGCTCGTTCAGTACCTCGTAGAGGATCATGACGCCCTGGTTGGGCAGCCCGACCTCGTACGCGTCCGGGTACATGAGCGCCCAGCGGACGTCGCAGCTGTCCCACGGCTTGACGGTGGAGTTGAGCTCACCGCCGACATACTGGATGGGCTTCTGCACATGCGGGAGCAGAGCTTCGAGCTGTGGGAAGACCGACTCGACAGGCATCTCGCGACTTTCGTGAGCTGGCAGGGGGGCGACTCACAAGCGTAACCCGGTTGAGAGCCGCCCCTGGCACGGCGGAAAAACCCCCGCAGCGGCGCTCAGCCGCTCAGCGCCGCCCGAAGTTTCGGCCGCGAGGCCCGGCGCCACACCTCCGGCAGCTCACGCTCGCGCTCGGCGGCGGTGGCCTCCTCCTGGCCGTACAGGAGTCCCCAGGTGAAGGCCGTCTCGCCCGCAGCGTGCGCCTGGATCGCCAGGTTCCGCAGCACCTCACGGGCCACCACGCTGTCCTGGTGGTCGCCGAGGACGCTCTGGACGTCCTTCGCCCGGCGGGCGAACCGCTTGGCGGGCTTGCCGAGCGCGGGCGTCGCCGCCTCGGCCGCGTACCGGACGCGCTTGGCGGCCTTGCGGGCCTCGTGCATGGCCAGGTCGCGCTCCTCGCCGGGCGGCAGCGCGAGGGCGTGCTCGATGCGGGCCGCGAGGCGGTCGTGGTCCTTCAGGACGGCCTTGGGGAGGGCATCGGCCGGGGGCGCGGCGGCGGCCTTGCGCAGCGGGGGGTCGGCGAGCAGCGCGTCGACGGACTCCAGGAGCGCCAGGTATCGCTTCCCGTCGAGCACGGCGACGGTCCTGCGCCGCGAGCCGCTGCGGCGTGCGGCGGTCCAGATGCGCAGGCGTCCGCGCACCGGGCCCAGGAGGAGCGTCCGGGGCAGGGCGGCGATGCGGGCCGTGAGCCGCTCGGTCAGGACCTCCTGGTCCCGGTCGACGCCGAGCTCGCCCGCGAGCCACTTCAGCTCGTCGCCGATCGGGTCGGTGACGGTGCGGTCGAGGATCTTCCCGTACGAACGGAAGGCGCTGCGCATGCGTCGCGTGGCGACCCGCATCTGGTGCACGGAGTCCGGCAGGTCGCGGCGCACGGCGGGGTCGAGGGCGACGAGGGCGTCACGCTGGGCACGGAGATAGGCGAGGACGTGGTCGCCGGCGGTTTCGGGGGCGTCGACGCCCGCGAAGGCCTCGCCCTTCTTCCCGGACTTTTTGGTCCTACGCCCCTTCGGCGCCGTCGCCGCGACCGCCTTCGCCAGCTTCGATGTCGACGTCGAGCGCTCCACCCCCGCCTTGCGCAGCTTCTTCTCGACCTTGTCGAGCAGCGTGGGGTCCGCGTCGTCCGCCAGTTCCACCTCGATCTCGGCCCACTCGGCGGTCCCGCCGCCCTCGGTGAGCCGCTCGGCGCGTACGCGGTCGACACTGAGCTCGGCGAGCAGTACGCCCTTGTCGTCCACGAGATGGCGCAGGTCCCGCGCGGACAACAGGCGTACGACGGGGACGAGTTCGGCATCCCGGACCCGGGAGCGCACCAGGCCGGACAGCGCGCGCGGCACCGTCTCGGAGAGCGGGGCGTGGATCTCGTCCCGTACGCCTTCCGCGAGCGACACCGGCAGCTTCAGGTGCCAGCCGGCGTCGTCGCCGCCGGACCGGCGGCGCAGCGTGATCGAGTCGGCGAGCAGGAGCTGGTCGGCCGTGTCGTAGTAGACGGCGTCCAGATCGACGACGCCTTTGTCGACGACGTTCGCGATCCCGGCGACGCCGGTCAGGTCGGGCAGCGCCGGGTGCGGCGCCGCGACGTCGTACTTCCGCTCGATCTCCCGCTTCGTCTGCCCCATAAACCGAATCTAGACGCGAAACGGAACCCTGGGCAGCCCCACGGCAGCGCTAGGCCGACAACGGTCGCTGCACCTTGATCGACTGGAGCAGCCCGACGGCCACCCAGACCGCGAACATCGATGACCCTCCGTACGAGACAAAGGGCAGGGGCAGACCGGCCACCGGCATGATGCCGAGCGTCATCCCGATGTTCTCGAAGGACTGGAAGGCGAACCAGGCGATGATCCCGGCGGCGACGATCGTGCCGTACAGCTCGGTCGTTTCGCGGGCGATGCGGCAGGCCCGCCAGAGCAGGACGCCGAGCAGGGCCAGGATGAGACCCGCGCCCGCGAAGCCGAGCTCCTCGCCCGCGACGGTGAAGACGAAGTCCGTCTGCTGTTCGGGGACGAACTGGCCGGTGGTCTGCGAGCCCTTGAACAGGCCGGTGCCGGTCAGGCCGCCGGAGCCGATCGCGATGCGTGCCTGGTTGGTGTTGTAGCCGACGCCCGCCGGGTCGAGCGCGGGGTTGGCGAAGGCCGCGAAGCGGGCGATCTGGTAGTCGTCGAGGACGCCGAGCTGCCAGACGGCGATCGCGCCCGCCGCGCCCGTGCCGAGGAGCCCGAAGACCCAGCGGTTGGAGGCACCGGAGGCGAGCAGCACGCCGAGCACGATCATCGCCATCACCATGACCGACCCGAGGTCGGGCATGAGGAGCACGATCAGTATCGGTACGGCGGCCAGACCGAGGGCCTGGACGACCGTGCGGTGGTCGGGGTGCAGCCGGTCGCCCGCGTCGACCCGCGCCGCGAGCAGCATCGCCATGCCCAGGATGATCGTGACCTTCACGAACTCGGATGGCTGCAGCGAGAAGCCGCCGCCGATCACGATCCACGCGTGCGCGCCGTTGATGGTCGCGCCGAGCGGGGTCAGCACGAGCAGCACCAGGAAGACGGAGATGCCGTAGAGGATCGGCACGGCCGTGCGCAGGGTGCGGTGGCCGAGCCAGATCGTGCCGGCCATCAGGACGAGCCCTATGCCGATGTTCATGAGGTGCTTGAGCACGAAGGCGTACGGGTCGTCGCCGACCAGCTCGGTGCGGTTGCGGGTGGCCGAGTAGACGAGCGCGGAGCCGATCGCGGAGAGCGCGAGCGCCGACAGCAGTATCGGCCAGTCGAGCCTGCGCACCAGCGAGTCGCGGGCGAACAGTCGGGAGATCGACATCTTCGAGCGCTCGGGCCCGTAACCGGGGACGGAGAAGCCACTGTTGCCGGCCACTAGTCACGCCTCCAGTTCGCGGGCGGGCCCGCCAGTTCCTGCTGTTCCTTCGGCTCCTTGGGGGCCTCCGGCTTGTACGGCTTGATCTTCGGAGGGTCGATCGAACCGTCCTTCTCGATCTTCGGCAGCTTCTTCTGCGGCTGCGGAAGCAGGGCCTTCTTGAGGTCCTGCTTGCCGTCCTCGTCCAGGCCGTAGATGCCGTCGTAGATCTTGCGGACGGCGGGTCCCGAGGCTCCGGAACCCGTACCGCCCTGGGAGATCGTCATCACGATCGTGTAGTCCTTGGTGTACGTCGCGAACCACGAGGTGGTCTGCTTGCCGTAGACCTCCGCCGTACCCGTCTTGGCGTGCATCGGGATCTTGTCCTGCGGCCAGCCGCCGAACCGCCAGGCGGCGGTGCCCTTGGTGGCGACGTCGGCGAGGGCACCGTCTATGTCGACGCGCGTCTTCTCGTCCATGGGCAGCTTGCCGTGCGACTTCGGCCTGATCTCCTCGACCTGCTTGCCGTCGGCGCTGATGATCGCCTTGCCGACGGTGGGGTCGTAGAGGGTGCCGCCGTTGGCGATGGCGGAGTAGATCGTCGCCATCTGTATCGGCGTGACGAGGGTGTCGCCCTGTCCGATGGCGTAGTTGACCGAGTCACCGGCGCGCATCTTCATGCCTTCGAGGCAGTTCTCGTACGCGATCTTCTGGACGTAGTCGCCGTCCTTCTTGCCCTGCTTGCACCAGCCGTCCTTGTTGTCCCTCCAGTAGTCCTTCTTCCACTGGCGGTCCGGGACACGGCCTGTGACCTCGTTCGGCAGGTCGATGCCGGTCTCCTTGCCGAGGCCGAACTGGTGGGCGGTCTTGTAGAACCAGTCCTTGGCGTCCTTCTTCGGCTTGATGCCGCCGTCCTTGATCCACTGGTCGTGCCCGAGCTTGTAGAAGACGGTGTCGCAGGAGACCTCCAGGGCCTGGCCGAGCGTGATGCTGCCGTGGCCCTTGGACTCGAAGTTCTTGAAGACCTGGCCCCCGACGGAGTACGAGCTGGGGCAGGGGTAGCTCCCGTTGAAGTCGTAGCCCGCGTTGACCGCGGCGGTGGTCGGGATGACCTTGAAGATCGAGCCGGGGGCCGCCTGGCCCTGGATGGCGCGGTTCAGGAGCGGGTAGTTGGACTGCTTGCCCGTCATGCGCGTGTAGTCCTTGCCGGAGATGCCGCCGACCCAGGCGTTCGGGTCGTAGTCCGGGTTGGACGCCATGGAGACGATGCGTCCGGTCTTGTTCTCCATGACGACGACGGCGCCCGCGTCGGCCTTGTAGTTTTCGTTGGTGTTCCTGTCGATCTCCTTGCGGGCCTTCTTCATCGCGTCGTTGAGCCAGTACTCGGACAGCGCCTGGACGCGGGCGTCGATGCTGGTGACGACGTTCGCTCCGGGCTCGGTCGGGTCGTCCTTGGCCTTGCCGAGGACGCGGCCGAGCTTGTCGACCTCGTAGCGGGTGACGCCCGCCTTGCCGCGCAGCTGCGCGTCGTACGTCCGCTCGAGGCCGGAGCGGCCGACCTGGTCGGAGCGGAGGAACGGCGAGTCGGTGTTCTCGGCCTTCTTGATCTCCTCGTCGGTGACGGGCGAGAGGTAGCCGAGCACCTGCGCGGTGTTGGACTTGCCGGGGGCGGCGTAGCGGCGGACGGCCGTGGGCTCTGCGGTGATGCCGGGGAAGTCCTCGGAGCGCTCGCGGATCTGCATGGCCTGCTTGGGCGTCGCCTCGTCGGTGATCGGGATCGGCTGGTAGGGCGAGCCGTTCCAGCAGGGCTGCGGGGTCTTGGAGTCGCAGAGGCGGACCTTCTCGCCGACGTCCTTCGCGCTCATGCCGAGGACGTCCGCGAGCTTGGCGAGGACCGCCTTGCCGTCGTCCTTCATCTTCATCAGGTCGGTGCGGGACGCGGAGACGACCAGACGGGTCTCGTTGTCGGCGATCGGGACGCCGCGGGCGTCGAGGATCGAGCCGCGTACGGCGGGCTGGACGACCTGCTGAACGTGGTTGCCGGAGGCTTCCTTGGCGTACTCCTCGCCGTTGCGGATCTGGATGTACCAGAGGCGGCCGCCGAGGGTGAGCAGAAGGGAGAGTACGAGGATCTGGATGACGACGAGGCGGATCTGGACCCGTGGGGTCCGTCCGGTCTCCGGGATGTTGGTCACTTCTCCCCTCCCCTGAGGCTGAAGCCGGGCGTGAAGTTCCGTGCGCTCACAGGCGCTTGACCCCCTTGATCCGTCCGGCGCGAGCAACGCGGGCCTTGGCCGCCTTCATCCGCAGGCCGCCGCCGCGCTGCTTGCCGATGCGCAGACCGGTGCCGGAGGAGAGCCAGCCGGCGGATACGTCGGTGGCCTTGGTGCCGGAGGAGGTCTCCCCCAGCGGATCGTTATCGGCGCGCCGGGCGAGCGCGATGATCAGCGGCACCGTGAACGGCGCGATCAGCAGGTCGTACAGGGCGGCCGTGAAGAGCAGCCCGCCCAGGCCCACATGGCGGGCGGCGGTGTCCCCGACGAGGGCGCCAACGCCCGCGTAAAGGAGGGTCGATCCAATAGCCGCTCCCACGACCACGACCAGCGGCCCGGAGGCGGACCTGAGCCGTCCGGTCTCCGGCTTGGCCAGACCCGCGAGATAGCCGACGACGCAGAGCACCAGGGCGTACCGCCCTGCGGCGTGGTCGGCGGGCGGCGCGAGGTCGCAGAGCAGTCCGGCGCCGAAGCCGATGAGGGCGCCGCCCACATGGCCGTAGACCAGGGCGAGGCCGAGCACCGTGAGCAGCACCAGGTCCGGGACCGCGCCCGGCAGTTGGAGCCGGGCGAGGACGCTGACCTGGATGACCAGGGCGACGACGACCAGGGCGGTGGAGAGCAGGATTCGGTTGAAGCGCATGGGTCCGGTGCTCCTACTGCTCGTTGCCGTTGTCGACGCCGTCTGCCGGGGGCTGTCCTGACGGGGTGGCCGTCACGGTCACCGTCGGGGTCGGCTTCGGCTTGGCGGGCTTCTTCGGCAGAACCGTGTCGCGCGGGTCCTCGCGGGGCGCTTCGACGACGACGCCGACGATGTCCAGCTTGGTGAAGCCGACGTACGGCTTGATGAAGATGTTGCGCGTCAGGTCGCCGCCCGACGGGTCGACACGGACGACCTCGCCGACCGGGACGCCCGGCACGAACGGCTTGTCGCCCTGCGAGCCGAAGGTGACAAGACGGTCGCCCTTCTTCACCTTGGCCTTGCCGTTGAGCATCTGCACCGAGAGCGGGCGGTCGCCCTGTCCGGTGGCGAAGCCGAGCTCGTCGGTCTTCTCCATACGGGTGCCGACGGTGAAGTCGGGGTCGTTGGCGAGCAGCACGGTGGCGGTGCTCGGGCCGACGGTGGTGACGCGGCCGACCAGGCCGTCGCCGTTCAGGACGGTCATGTCCCGCTTGACCCCGTCGTTGGCGCCCGCGTCGATCGTCACGGTCCAGGAGAAGCCCTGGGCCGCTCCTATGCCGATGACCTCGGCGCCCTTGATGCCGTACTGGCCCGCGCCGGCCTTCTTCAGCATGCTGTCCAGCTGTCTGACCCTGCTGCGGTTGCGGTCGTCGCTGCCGAGCTTCGCCTTCAACGCGGCGTTCTGACGCTCGAGTTCGGCGATCCGGTCATGCCGGTCGCCGGAGTCCCGGACCGCGCCGATGGCGTTGCCGATCGGGTCGACGGCGTAGGAGACCCCGTCCTCGACCGGGCCGAAGACCGTGGCGGCGGCCTGGCGGGCACCGCCGACCGGCGAGTCCTCGCCACCGCGGATGTCCACCGTGATCAAAGCGAACGCGATGGCGATCAGCAGCACCAGGAGCAGCCGGCTCTCTCGTGTGTCCCTCACGTGCGGCGGCCGTGCCTTCCTCAGTTGGAAATCCTTGGCATTCTGAGCAACTGTGCGTAACTCTGCACAAATCTAAGCAATCGGAATCCGCGGCGTCTGCGGACGCCGCGGAATTGTTATGCCTTGCCTCTATATCAACGATCCGCCGCACGAGATGGCAGGCACTCGTACGGCGGACCTTTTCGCGTCACATCATCTGCGCGGCTGGGCGTCCAGAACCTGCTGGAGCGCCTCGAACTCCTCGACGCACTTGCCGGAGCCGAGCGCCACGCTGTCCAGCGGGTCCTCGGCGATGTGGATCGGCATGCCCGTCTCGCGACGGAGCCGCTCGTCGAGGCCGCGCAGCAGGGCGCCGCCACCGGTGAGAACGATGCCTCGGTCCATGACGTCACCGGAGAGCTCCGGCGGGCACTTGTCGAGGGTCGTCTTGACCGCGTCGACGATCGCGTTGACCGGCTCCTCGATGGCCTTGCGGACCTCGGCGGCGGAGATGACGACGGTCTTGGGCAGCCCGGAGACCAGGTCCCGGCCGCGGATCTCGGTGTGCTCGTCGGCGTCCATGTCGTACGCCGAACCGATGGTGATCTTGATCTGCTCGGCCGTGCGCTCGCCGAGGAGGAGGGAGTACTCCTTCTTGATGTGCTGGATGATCGCGTTGTCCAGCTCGTCGCCCGCGACACGGATGGACTGTGCCGTGACGATTCCGCCGAGCGAGATGACGGCGACCTCGGTGGTGCCGCCGCCGATGTCCACCACCATGTTGCCGGTGGCCTCGTGGACCGGCAGACCGGAACCGATGGCCGCGGCCATGGGCTCCTCGATGATGTGCACCTGGCGCGCGCCTGCCTGCGAGGAGGCCTCGATGACGGCGCGGCGCTCGACTCCGGTGATGCCGGAGGGCACACAGACGACGACCCGCGGGCGGGCGAGGTAACGCCGCTTGTGGATCTTCAGGATGAAGTAGCGGAGCATCCGCTCGGTGATCTCGAAGTCGGCGATGACGCCGTCCTTCAGTGGCCGCACGGCGACGATGTTGCCGGGCGTGCGACCGATCATCTTCTTGGCTTCGGCGCCGACAGCGAGGATGCCACCGGTGTTGGTGTTGATCGCGACGACGGACGGCTCGTTGAGTACGATCCCCCGACCCCTGACGTACACCAGCGTGTTGGCGGTCCCGAGGTCGACAGCCATGTCACGGCCGATGAACGACATGTTGTTCCCCATGAGGATGCGTCTGGCCTTCCCAAGTGGAGCGTGTGATGGCTTTTTAGGTAGGCGAGGTGGGTGCTGTGTGGCGTGGAGGCTTACATCGTAGTCTCGCCTGCACGAACACGGCGCTAAGGTCTTCGCCATTGTCAGCAGATGATGAGCCGTCCCGCTTCTGGAGACGTGCCATCGGAGGCACGGGTTCCCCCAATGGGGGTGCATATGCCAAGGGGCGGCCGATTTTTCCTCGGCCACCCCTGGTCAGGGCGGGCACCCTGCTGACGATGCGTCAGAAGTATTTACGCGATTCTTTACGCAACGCGGGCTAGGCGACACCCGGGAAGAAGATCTTCAGCTCGCGCTCGGCGGAGTCCTCGGAGTCCGACGCGTGGATCAGGTTCTCCCGGACGATGGTGCCGAAGTCACCGCGGATGGAGCCGGGGGCCGCGGCGATCGGGTCGGTCGGACCCGCCAGGGCACGCACACCCTCGATGACGCGCTCACCCTCGACGACGAGCGCGACGACCGGTCCCGATGACATGAAGTCGACCAGCGGCTCGTAGAACGGCTTGCCCTTGTGCTCGCCGTAGTGCTGCTCCAGCGTCTCCTGGTCGAGCGAGCGCAGCTCGAGCGCGGAGATCGTCCAGCCCGCCTTGCGCTCGATACGGCCGATGATCTCGCCGATCAGTCCGCGCCGGACGGCGTCGGGCTTGAGCAGGACGAGAGTGCGCTGGGTCATGTGCGGCTCCAAGCAGTTAACTACGACGTGGGATGCCCGGCACGATACCGGGACCCACTACGCCGCGTTACCTCAGGCCCCGGCCTCGGCCCCGGCTTCCGCCTCGGCCTGCGCGGCGAACCTGGCCTTCGCCTCGTCGATCTTCTTGCCGAAGTGGATCGACGCCCACCACAGCACGGCGAACACCGCGCCCATGAAGAACATCGTCGGCACGACGAACCCGCTCGCGATGAGCGCGATCTGCAGGGCCCAGCCGAGCTGCAGCCCGCCGGGCCGGGTGATCATTCCGCACAGCAGCACGCACAGCAGCATCGCGATGCCGCTGACCGTCCAGACCGTGCCCATGGACAGATCCGGGTCCTTCATCGCGACCAGACCGGCGAAACCGATGACGAAGAACTCGCCGATCAGCGTCGAAGCACAGAGCGTACGCACAGGAGTCAGCCCCTCCCCAGGAGCAGTCGGGCCTCGCCGACCGTGATGACGGAGCCGGTGACCAGGACGCCACCGCCCGCGTACTCGCCCTCTTCCTCGGCGAGGGTGATCGCGGCTTCCAGCGCGTCCGGCAGACGCGGCTCGACCTGGACGCGGTCGTCGCCGAAGACCTCGACGGCGATACCGGCCAACTCGTCCGCGTCCATCGCGCGTTGGCTTGAGTTCTGCGTGACGACGACCTCCGCGAAGATCGGCTCGAAGGCTTCGAGCAGCTCCCGCACGTTCTTGTCGCCGCTCGCGCCGACCACACCGATCAGGCGGCTGAAGTCGAACACCTCGCTGATCGCCTCGGTGGTGGCGCGGGCGCCCGCCGGGTTGTGCGCGGCGTCCAGGACGATGGTCGGCGAGGTGCGCACGACCTCCAGGCGGCCCGGTGACGAGACCGAGGCGAAGGCCTTGCGGATGGTGTCGTTGTCGAGCGGGCGCGCGTGCTGCGAGCCGATGCCGAAGAACGCCTCCACCGCGGCGAGCGCGACGGCGGCGTTGTGCGCTTGATACGCGCCGTGCAGGGGCAGGAAGACCTCTTCGTACTCCCCGCCGAGCCCACGCAGCGTCAGGAGCTGGCCGCCGACCGCCACCTGACGGGAGACCACGCCGAACTCCAGGCCCTCGCGGGCGACCGTCGCGTCGACCTCGACGGCCTTCTTCAGGAGCACCTGCGCCGCGTCCACCGGCTGCTGGGCCAGGATCACCGTCGCGTCCGGCTTGATGATGCCGGCCTTCTCCTTGGCGATCTCGCCCGGCGTGGTGCCCAGGCGGTCCGTGTGGTCCAGGTCGATGGGCGTGACGACGGCGACCGAGCCGTCGATCACGTTCGTCGCGTCCCAGCTGCCGCCCATGCCGACCTCGACGACGGCCACGTCCACCGGGGCGTCCGCGAAGGCCGCGTACGCCATGCCGGTGAGGACCTCGAAGAACGAGAGGCGGTACTCCTGCTGGGCGTCGACCATCTCGACGTACGGCTTGATGTCGTTGTACGTCTCCACGAAGCGCTCGGCCTCGATGGGGGCGCCGTCCAGGCTGATCCGCTCGGTGATCGACTGGACGTGGGGCGAGGTGTAACGCCCGGTGCGCAGCTCGAAGGCTGAGAACAGGGCCTCGATCATGCGGGCCGTGGACGTCTTGCCGTTCGTGCCGGTGATGTGGATCGAGGGGTACGCGCGCTGGGGCTCGCCCAGGACGTCCATCAGGGCGGAGATGCGGCTGACGGAGGGCTCGAGCTTCGTCTCTCCCCAGCGGCTCGCGAGCTCCGTCTCGACCTCGCGCAGCGCCTTGTCCACCTCCGGGTCGGTGGGGCGGGCCGGGATGTCGCTCTGCGGCGGGCCCGACTGGGCGCGCAGGGTGCGGCTGCCGGCCTCGATCACCGCGAGGTCGGGGTCGCGGTCGGTCTCGGCGGCGACGATCTCATCAAAACCGTCGTTGTCGTCGTTGTCTTGCGGGCCGTCGTGCTGGGGGAGGTCACTCACGTACCTCAGTCTACGGAGCGCCACCGACAGCCGCCGTCGGGACCTGCCCGGGCGCCGCACGGGACCTGTCGGGACTTTGGTCCCGGTCGATTCAGGACCAAGGCCCCGCCCATCCCGCCGATCGCCGGGCAAACTTGGCGATCATGGACATAGGCATCGACCTCGGCACAGCGAACACCCTCCTCTACGTCCGCGGGCAGGGCATCGTGCTCAACGAACCGTCCGTGGTCGCCGTCAAGGAGGGGGCGCGGACGGCCCTCGCGGTCGGCACGGAGGCCAAGGAGACGATCGGCCGTACGCCGGGGTCCATCACCGCGATCCGCCCCCTGCGGGACGGCGTGATCAGCGACTACGAAGCCGCCGAGGAGATGATCAGGCACTTCGTGCGCAAGGCGGTGCCGGGGCGCCGTCCCCGTACGCGGATGGTGGTGTGCGTGCCGAGCGGGGTCACTCCTGTCGAGCGGCGGGCGATCGTGCACGCGGCGCAGCGGGCGGGGGCCCGGGCCGTACATCTGGTGGAGGAGCCGATGGCGGCGGCGATCGGGGCGGGTCTTCCGGTCGCGGAGCCGCGGGGCTCGATGGTGGTCGACATCGGGGGCGGGACCACGGAGGTGGCCGTCATCTCCCTGGGCGGGATCGTCACGGCGCAGTCGCTGCGGGTCGGGGGCGACCGGCTCGACGCGGCCATCACGGACTACGTCCGCAAGGAGCATGTCCTGCTCATCGGCGAACGGACCGCGGAGGACATCAAGGTCGCGATCGGCTCGGCGTGGCCCGTGCCGGGCGAGGACGCCTTCGAATCGCGGACCTTCACGGTACGAGGGCGCGAGAAGGTGGGCGGGCTGCCGAAGACGGTGGAGCTGACGGTGCGGGAGGTGCGGGCGGCCCTCGACGAGCCGGTGGAGGCGATCATCTCCGCGGTTCGGGCGACCCTTGAGGAGTGCCCGCCGGAGCTGTCCGGCGACGTCATGGAACACGGCATCGTCCTGACCGGCGGCGGCGCCCTCCTCCCCGGCCTCGACCTCCGCATGGCCTCGGCCACCGGAATCCCGGTGTTCACCGCGGACGACCCCCTGGACAGCGTGGCACTGGGCTGCGGAAAGTGCGTGGAGGACTTCGACGGGTTGGAGCGGGTGATGACGGCGGCGTAGTCCCCACCCACCGGGCCGCCCTCGCTGCGGGCAGGCGCTCCGCACCCCCACCCCACCCGACCGTCCTTGCTACGGGCAGGCGTCCCACACCCTCACCCCACCCGGCCGCCCTTGCTGCGGGCAGGCGCCCCACACCCCCACCCACCCGACCGTCCTTGCTGTGGGCAGGCGTTCCGCAAGGCGGAACGGGTGGGCACAGCCCCAGCTGCCGGGGAGCGGTGAAGCAGGGCGGCGGGGCTAGGCGCCGGCCGGGAGGGCGGCCAGGACCTCGTACATCGCGCCGCTCGGCCCCGCCGAGAAACTGCCGCCCACCGTATGCACCCGCTCAGCCATCCCCGCCGTCCCCGTCCCGGAGGACACCGGCGCGACCGGCACGGCGACGGGCAGGGCGTTGCGTACGCGGACCTGCAACTCGCCCTCCGCGAGCCGCACGCGGACATCCACCCGCTCCCCGGGAGCATGCTTCGCGGCATTGGTCAGACACTCCTGCACCACCCGGTGCACAGCCGCCTGCCGGATCGGAGAGAGCCGGTACGCCGCGGCATCGACCAGCAGGTCGACCGGACTCCCGGCCCGCTCACTCGCCGCGACCAACGCCGGCAGCGCGTCGAGCCCGGGCGTGGGCGCACCGTCCACACCCCGCTGGACGATGATCTCGTTCAGCATCCGATGCGCCGACCGGGCCGTGTCGGAGAGCTCCTCGAAGCCGTCCTCGAAGTCCCCGCCCGCGGCCCGCCGCGCAAGCACCTGCGAGCGCACGCTCAGCAGCGTCAGCTCACGCCCCACGAAGTCGTGCACATCCCGTGCGATACGGGACCGCTCCCGCTGCACGGCCTGCAGCACGTCCGTCTCCGCGCGCTGCGCCTGCAGCGCCCTGACGAGGTCCTGCCGGTTGGCCGCGACACCGACACCCGCCGCGAGGACGCCGATCGGGACGACGAGGCTCAGGAAGGAGCTCAGGCTGTCGCCCCGGTGCACCGGCCAGCCGGGGAGGCTGAACATGACGTACGCGAACGCCACATAGCCGAGCACACCGACCGCACCGGCGAGCCGCCCCCGGTACCGGCCCAGGGAGTACAGCGCGAACTGCGCAAGGGTCAGCTCGTGCAGCCAGGAGAGCAGGACGAACGCGACCGCGTACGTCACCCACGGCGCCGACCGGCGCACCATCAGGGAAGCGGCGCCGAGCGCGAGGACCAGCGCGGCGAGCGGGCCGTTGAGCGAGTTGTCCGCCTCGGCGAGGCCGGGGATGTCCAGGCTCATCAGGGCCAGGCAGCTCAGCGCGGTGAGCGCGTCCTGGGCCCGGGGGGCCTGCGCCCAGCGCGCCGTGAGACGGCGGCCCGTGGCCGTCGCCTGGCGGATCGCCTGGGCGGCGGACAGGTCGTGCATGCTCTCCATCATCCAAGGTCCTTGGGCCCGATCCGTCAGCCGTATGTCATGAATTCAGTGATTTCGCGCACGTTGCGACGATATTTGCTTCATCGCTCACATGGCAGACCGAGACGGTCGAGGGGGGCCGCACTCGACCGTCTCGGCGACGCCGACCCCCCAACCCGGCGCGGCTACCCGCGTGTTCCGCGCGCCAAGGGTCGAATCGGACCATGTGGTATGCCCAGAATTACGGCCTCCGGGCCCGCCAGATCGCCGGCGACGGCGCGATCCTGCTCTGGATCGCGTTCTGGTCCACCGCCGCTGTCGTCGCGTACCGGCTGGCCTGCAAGATCGCCTTCCCAGCGGCCGGATCGGCCGCCTCCCCGCCCGTCTCCGGCTTCCCCGGCTCCCCCGGCTCCCCCGCCGCCCGGCTGCCCCTGGTCGGCCACCGCGTCGACTCCGCGCTGCGGGGCGTCGCGGACGCCGCCGACACCGGCGACCCGGTGATCGTCCGCACCGCGGTGACCGCGGGCGCCGTCGCCGTCTTCCTCGTACCCGTCGGCCTCGTCCTCGGCAGCTGGCTCCCCCGCCGGCTGCGCTGGACCCGGCAGGCGGGAGCCGCCCACGAGCTGGCCGCGAGCGACGACGGCCGCGAACTCCTCGCCCTGCGCTCGCTGCTCCGCCCCCTGGACGAGGTGGCCGCCACCGCCGACGCCATCCCCGACGCGACTCCGGGCAGCCTCGCCGAGGGCTGGCGCAACGCCGACCCGGCAACCTTGGACGCCCTCGCGGAGGCGGAGCTGGAACGGCTCGGGCTGCGTACGGCGTAACGGGCAAAGGGAGGCCCCGGACCGTACGTATGGTCCGGGGCCTCCCTTTCGCATGACTCCTCGTACGACTACGCCTGCGGCAGACCGTCCAGCTGGGCCTGCAGACGGGCGATGTCGGCGTCCGCCTTGGTGAGGCGGCCGCGGATCTTGTCGACCACGTTGTCCGGCGCCTTCGCCAGGAACGCCTCATTGCCGAGCTTCGCCGTGGCCTGCGCCTTCTCCTTCTCCGCGGACGCGAGGTCCTTGGCGAGGCGCTTGCGCTCCGCCGCCACGTCGATCGTGCCGGACAGGTCGAGCGCGACCGTGGCGCCCGAGACCGGCAGGGTCGCCGTCGCCGTGAAGGCGTCGCCCTCCGGCTGGAGGCGAAGCAGCTGACGGATGGCCGCCTCGTGCGGGGCGAGCGCGGTGCCGTCCAGAGTGAGGCGGGCCGGGACCTTCTGGCCCGGCTGCAGGCCCTGGTCGGCGCGGAAGCGGCGGACCTCCGTGATGACCTGCTGGAGCGTCTCGATCTCCCGCTCGGCGGTGGCGTCGCGGAAGCCGCTGTCGACCGGCCAGTCGGCGATGACGATCGACTCGCGGCCGGTCAGCGCCGTCCAGAGGGTCTCCGTGACGAACGGGACGATCGGGTGGAGCAGGCGCAGGGTGACGTCGAGGACCTCACCCAGGACACGGCCGGAGACCTTCGCCGCCTCGCCGCCGCCCATGAACGTGGTCTTGGACAGCTCGACGTACCAGTCGAAGACCTCGTCCCACGCGAAGTGGAAGAGGGCGTCCGACAGCTTGGCGAACTGGTAGTCGTCGTAGAACGCGTCGACCTCGGCGACCGTCGCGTTCAGCCGCGAGAGCACCCAGCGGTCGGTGGCCGACAGCTGTTCCGCGGGCGGGAGTTCGCCCTCGGTGGTGGCGCCGTTCATCAGCGCGAAGCGCGTGGCGTTCCAGATCTTGTTGGCGAAGTTGCGCGAGCCCTGGACCCAGTCCTCGCCGATCGGCACGTCCGTGCCGGGGTTGGCGCCGCGGGCCAGCGTGAAGCGCAGGGCGTCCGAGCCGTACTTGTCCATCCAGTCGAGCGGGTTGACCGCGTTGCCGAAGGACTTCGACATCTTCTTGCCGAACTGGTCGCGGACCATGCCGTGCAGCACGATCGTGTGGAACGGCGGGGTGCCGTCCATCGCGTAGAGGCCGAACATCATCATCCGGGCGACCCAGAAGAAGAGGATGTCGTAGCCGGTGACCAGGACCGAGTTCGGATAGAACTTCTCGAGGCTCTCGGTCTGCTCGGGCCAGCCGAGCGTGGAGAACGGCCACAGGCCGGAGGAGAACCAGGTGTCCAGGACGTCCGTGTCCTGCGTCCAGCCCTCGCCGGTGGGCGCCTCGTCGTCAGGTCCGACGCAGACGACTTCACCATTCGGCCCGTACCAGACCGGAATCCGGTGGCCCCACCACAGCTGGCGCGAGATGCACCAGTCGTGGAGGTTGTCGACCCAGTCGAAGTAGCGCTTCTCCATCTCCTGCGGGTGGATCTTGACCTGGCCGTCGCGGACCGCGTCACCGGCGGCCTTCGCGAGCGGGCCGACCTTGACCCACCACTGCATCGACAGGCGCGGCTCGATGGTGGTCTTGCAGCGCGAGCAGTGGCCGACCGAGTGCGCGTACGGACGCTTCTCGGCGACGATCCGCCCTTCGGCGCGCAGGGCACCGACGATGGCGCTGCGCGCCTCCAGCCTGTCGAGCCCCTGGAAGGGACCAGGGACCGTGATGACCGCGTGCTCGTCCATGACCGCGATGTTCGGCAGGTTGTGACGCTGGCCGATCTCGAAGTCGTTCGGGTCGTGCGCCGGCGTCACCTTGACGCAGCCGGTGCCGAACTCGGGGTCGACGTGCTCGTCCGCGACAACCGGGATGGAGCGGTCGGTCAGCGGCAGCTTGATGAGCTTGCCGACGAGGTGCTTGTACCGCTCGTCGTCCGGGTGGACGGCGATGGCGGTGTCACCGAGCATGGTCTCGGCGCGGGTGGTGGCGACGACGACGGTCTCGTCCCCGTCCCCGTACTTGAGGGAGACCAGCTCGCCGTCGTCGTCCTGATACTCGACCTCGATGTCCGAGATGGCCGTCAGACAGCGCGGGCACCAGTTGATGATGCGCTCGGCGCGGTAGATCAGCTCGTCGTCGTACAGCTTCTTGAAGATGGTCTGGACGGCCTGCGAGAGGCCCTCGTCCATGGTGAAGCGCTCACGCGACCAGTCGACGCCCTCACCGAGGCGCCGCTGCTGACCGCTGATCTGGCCGCCGGACTCGCCCTTCCACTGCCAGACGCGCTCGATGAACGCCTCGCGGCCCAGGTCGTGGCGGGACTTGCCCTCCTTGGCGAGCTCGCGCTCGACCACGTTCTGGGTGGCGATGCCGGCGTGGTCCATGCCCGGCTGCCACAGCGTCTCGAAGCCCTGCATCCGCTTGCGGCGGGTGAGGGCGTCGATGAGCGTGTGCTCGAAGGCGTGGCCCAGGTGCAGGGAGCCGGTGACGTTCGGCGGCGGGATGACGACGGTGTACGGCGGCTTCTCGCTCTTCTCGTCGGCGGCGAAGTAGCCCCGGTCTACCCAGCGCTCGTACAGCGTCCCCTCTACCTCGGCCGGCGCGTACTGGGTCGGCAGTTCGGTGGTGGGCGCTGGATTCTGCTGCTGAGTGTTCTCGGTCACGGGCTCAGTTTAGAGGTGTCACAGGCCCGTCCCGAAACCGGATTCTTCAGTAACGGTTGCCGCCCCGCGCCCCATGGCGCGTCTCCTTCGTACAGGATGTCGGGAACACATAAGCGTTCGGAGGGGAACCCACGCAATGAGCTACAACCAGCCGGGCCCGTACGGCGGGCAGCCGCAGCAGCCCGGACCGTACGGTCAGCAGCCGGGCCAGCCTGGCCCCTACGGCCAGCAGCCCCAGGCCCCGCAGCCCGGCTATGGCTACCCCCAGCAGGCGCCGCAGGGTGTTCCTCCGCAGCAGGGCGGATACAGCCAGCCTCAGCAGCCGGGCCCCTACGGTCAACAGCAGCAGGCTCCTTACGGGCAGGTTCCGCCTCCGCCGCCGCCCGCCGGTGGCGGCGGCAAGAAGACCGGCCTCATCATCGGCGCGATCGTCGCCCTCGTCGCGATCGGCGGCGGCGTGTGGTGGTTCACCGCCGGCAAGGACGACAGTTCCGGGGGCAATTCGGCGGTGGCGGACGACGGGGCGCACAAGCTCGTCACGCCCGAGACGGTGCTCTCCGAGTACAAGAAGCAGCCCTCGACCGGTGAGGGCTTCAACGACGAGGACATGGAGAAGGCCGAGAAGGACGGCGTCAAGAACGGGAAGCCCGTGGACGCCCAGTACCAGTCGGGCGACAAGAGCAACCCGCTGTCGCAGAAGATGATCAAGTTCATGGGCGTCTACGGCGAGATCGACAACCCGTCCAAGGTGGTCGACGGCATGTTCGCCAAGATGAAGGAGAACGCCGCGGAGGACGAGTCCGACACGGGTGCACCGGTCGGCAGTCCCAAGAGCTTCGACGCGGACGGCGCGGTCCTCAAGTGCCAGGAGATGAAGGTCGAGGGCGGTGGTGGCTCCGGCCCCAAGGAGCTCCGCATGCCGGTCTGCATCTGGGGCGACAAGAGCACCGTCGGTGTCGTGATCCCCGTCGACATGGCGAGCGCCATGACGGGCAAGAGCCCCTCGCTCGGTGACGCCGCCGACACAACGACGAAGTTCCGCAAGGAAGTCCGAGTCAAGGCCTGACGCCTCACGACATCGCGCGTCTCGCTCAGCAGCCCCGGTCGCATCGGCCGGGGCTGCTTCCGTCAGGATGTCTGATACGCATAAGCACGGAGGGAACCCAAGTAATGAGCTACAACCAGCCGGGCCCGTACGGTGGCCAGCAGCCCCAGCAGCCCGGACCGTACGGCGGTGGGCAGCCTCAGCAGCCCGGCCCCTACGGTCAGCAGCCCCAGGCCCCCCAGCCCGGCTACGGCTACCCGCAGCAGGCCCCGCAGCAGGGCAACTACAGCCAGCCCCAGCAGCCCGGCCCCTACGGGCAGCAGCCGCAGGCCCCCTACGGTCAGGTCCCGCCGCCTCCGCCCCCGCAGGGCGGCGGCAAGAAGGTCGGCCTGATCATCGCCGCGGCCGCCGTGGTCGTCGCTGCCGCTGTCGGCGGCTACTTCGTCTTCGCGGGCGGTGACGACGACAAGGGCAACGGCAAGGGCGGCTCATCGGACGTGGCGGACGGCGGTGGGTCCGGGGTCAAGGACGACGGCCCGCACAAGCTGATAACGCCGGCGACGGTCCTCACCGAGTACAAGAAGAACGATGAGGCCGGCAGCGAGGGCGGAGGCATGACCTCCGGCGATGCCGCGGAAGCCGAGAAGCACGGCGTGAAGAACGCCAAGGACGTCGCGGCCCAGTACCAGTCCGGAGACGAGAGCAACCCGCTGTCGCAGAAGATCCTGCAATTCAACGGCGTCTACGGCGACATCGCGGACCCCGAGAAGCTCGTCGACGCGATGTTCGACGAGGCGGACAAGAACGCCAAGGAGGGTGACAGCAGCGGCGAGTCGATGACGCTGGTCGGCACCCCCAAGTCGTACAGCCCCGCCGGGCTCGACGGCGCGGTGATGAAGTGCCAGGAGATGAAGTTCAACCTGGGCGGCGGCTCGGCAGGGACCGGCAGCACCGCGGGCCCGAGCGAGATGTCGATGGCGACCTGCATCTGGGGCGACAACAGCACGCTCGGCATTGTGATCACCACGGACATGGCGAGCGCGATGGCCGGCAAGGCCGCCGACCTCGACGAGGGCGCAGAGAACACGGCCAAGTTCCGCAAGGAAGTCCGCGTCAAGCTCTGATCGGCACCATCGAATTGCGCGGAGGAGAACCCACGTAATGAGCTACAACCAGCCGGGTCCGTACGGCGGTCAGCAGCCGCAGCAGCCAGGGCCGTACGGCCAGCAGCCGCAGGCCCCGCAGCCCGGCTACGGCTACCCCCAGCAGCCCCAGGCCCCGTACGGGCAGCAGCCCCAGGCTCCGTACGGGCAGCCGCCTCAGGCCCCGTACGGGCAGCACCCTCAGGGGCCGCCCGCCGGCGGTGGTGGGAAGAAGACCGGGCTCATCATCGGTGCCGTCGTCGCGCTCATCGCGATCGGCGGTGGCGTGTGGTGGTTCACCGCGGGCGGGGGCAGCGGCGATGTCGCCGACGACGGCAAGACGTACAAGCTGACGGCGCCTGCGACGGTCCTGAGCGAGTACAAGAAGCAGGAGGGCGCCGGCGGCGGCATGGAGGACGACGACCTCAAGGAACTGGAGAAGGCCGGCGTCAGCAACCCCAAGAACGTCAACGCCAACTACCAGGCCGGCTCCGACGCCTCCATGAAGGCCATCAACTTCGGCGGCGCCTACGGCGACATCGAGGACCCGGAGAAGGTCGTCGACGCCATGTTCGCCCAGATGAAGAAGAACGCCGAGACCGGGGACGAGGAGGGCATGCAACTCAAGGGCGAGCCCGAGGAGTTCACCCCCGACGGCTTCGAGAACGGCGTCATGAAGTGCCAGGAAGCCGAATTCCGCATGGGCGGTGCCGACTCCGCCGAGACCGAGGACGGCATCCCCAACAGCTTCCAGGTGCCGATGTGCGTGTGGGGCGACCACAGCACCGTCGCGTTCGTCGGCCGCAGTGACGCCGCCGCCACCGCGACCGGCCAGAAGCTGACCCTGGACGACACCGCCTCCATGGCCGCCAAGCTGCGCGACGAGGTCCGCGTCGAGGTCAAGTAGGCGAGCAGTTACGTGAAGAGGGGCGCCCGGCGATTCGATCGCCGGGCGCCCCTCTCAGGTACTCACGTACGTAACAGCTACGCGGACTTCTGCTCCCCCGCACCCGGACCCCGCGCATCGCGCGGCACCAGTGTCGGGTTCACGTTCGAGTGGACGACGTCCGCCGTGATGACCACGCGGGCCACGTCCTTGCGGGACGGGACCTCGTACATCACCGACTGGAGGACCTCCTCCATGATGGCGCGCAGGCCTCGCGCGCCGGTCTGGCGCAGGATCGCCTGGTCGGCGATCGCCTCGAGCGCCTCGCGCTCGAAGTCCAGCTCCACGCCGTCGAGTTCGAACAGGCGCTGGTACTGCTTGACGAGTGCGTTGCGCGGCTCCACCAGGATCTGGAGCAGGGCCTCGCGGTCCAGGTTGTGCACGGACGTGATGACCGGGAGGCGGCCGATGAACTCGGGGATCATCCCGAACTTCACCAGGTCCTCCGGCATGATGTCCTCGAACCGGTCCTTCTCCTGAAGCTCCCGCTTGGAGTGGATCGTGGCGCCGAAGCCGATGCCCTTCGCGCCCGCGCGGGATTCAATGATCTTCTCCAGGCCCGCGAAGGCACCGCCCACGATGAACAGGACGTTCGTCGTGTCGATCTGGATGAACTCCTGGTGCGGGTGCTTGCGACCGCCCTGGGGCGGCACAGAGGCTGTCGTGCCTTCCAGGATCTTCAGGAGAGCCTGCTGGACGCCTTCACCCGACACATCGCGCGTGATCGACGGGTTCTCGCTCTTGCGAGCCACCTTGTCGATCTCGTCGATGTAGATGATGCCGGTCTCGGCCTTCTTGACGTCGTAGTCAGCGGCCTGGATCAGCTTCAGGAGGATGTTCTCCACGTCCTCGCCGACATAGCCCGCCTCCGTCAGCGCCGTCGCGTCGGCGATGGCGAACGGGACGTTCAGCATGCGCGCGAGCGTCTGCGCGAGGAGGGTCTTGCCGGAGCCGGTCGGACCGAGCAACAGGATGTTGGACTTGGCGAGTTCGATCGCGTCGTCACGTCCCTGCGCCCCGCCGGTCTCGCCGGCCTGAACCCGCTTGTAGTGGTTGTACACCGCTACCGAGAGGGCCTTCTTCGCGGGCTCCTGGCCCACGACGTATCCCTCGAGGAATTCGTAGATCTCGCGAGGCTTGGGGAGTTCCTCCCACCGCACCTCGCTCGTCTCCGCGAGCTCTTCCTCGATGATCTCGTTACAGAGATCGATGCACTCATCGCAGATGTACACACCGGGGCCTGCGATGAGCTTCTTGACCTGCTTCTGACTCTTCCCGCAGAACGAGCACTTGAGCAGATCGCCGCCGTCACCGATGCGTGCCACGAGGTGCTTCCCCTTCGCCTGGGAGACGCCACGTTCAGCGGCTCCTGGTGCCTCATATCCGACGGTACCTTGCCGGGCCCCCCGTTCGGGCCCCCCTTGGCACGGTTCGCTTTGACGTGAACCGATCGCGATCGGTTCACGAACCATGCCAAGGAGCGGCAGATGCTACAGCGCTGCGTCAGACGACCGAGGAGTTGTTCATCTTCCGGGTGGAGATGATCTGGTCGATCAGGCCGTACGACAGCGCGTCCTCGGCAGTGAGGATCTTGTCGCGCTCGATGTCGTCGCGGATCTTCTCGATCGGCGTCGTGGAGTGCTTGGCCAGCATCTCCTCCAGCTGCGCACGCATCCGGAGGATCTCGTTGGCGGCGATCTCCAGGTCGGAGACCTGACCGCGGCCGGTCTCGCTGTACGGCTGGTGGATCAGGACGCGCGCGTTCGGCAGCGCCATGCGCTTGCCCGGCGTACCGGCCGCGAGGAGCACGGCGGCCGCGGAGGCGGCCTGGCCCATGCAGACCGTCTGCACGTCGGGCTTCACGAACTGCATCGTGTCGTAGATGGCCGTGAGCGCCGTGAAGGAGCCGCCGGGGCTGTTGATGTAGACCGAGATGTCGCGGTCCGGGTCCATCGACTCCAGGCACAGGAGCTGCGCCATGACGTCGTTGGCGGACGCGTCGTCGATCTGCACGCCGAGGAAGATCACGCGCTCCTCGAAGAGCTTCGCGTACGGGTCGTACTCACGCACGCCCTGCGAGGTGCGCTCGACGAAGCGCGGGATGACGTAGCGGGACTCGGCGCTCGGGCCCGTGTACTCGGCCTTGGTGCGCTCGTAGAGGCCGCTGCCGGGGAAATTGTTCATCTCTGTGGGTCTCCTGAGGAGCGTGGTCTTGGGGTCGGCTAGCGGGGCGCTGAGCGATGAGGCTCAGGCTCCGGTGCCGCCGCCGCCCGGCATGCTGGCCGCGTTGGGCATGATGTCGTCGATGAGGCCGTACGCCTTGGCCTCTTCCGGGTCGAACCAGCGGTCACGGTCCGAGTCGTGCGTGACCTGCTCGACGGTCTGACCGGTGTGGAACGCGGTGAGCTCAGCCATCTTCTTCTTGGTGAGAAGGAGCCGCTCGGCGTGGATCTTGATGTCCGACGCGGAGCCCGCGAGTCCGGCGGAGGGCTGGTGGATCAGGATCTCGGCGTTCGGCAGCGCGAAGCGCTTGCCGGGCGTGCCGGCGCTGAGCAGGAACTGGCCCATCGAGGCGGCCATGCCCATCGCGATCGTCACCACGTCGTTCTGGATGTACTGCATGGTGTCGTAGATCGCCATGCCGGCCGTGATGGATCCACCAGGGCTGTTGATGTAGAGGAAAATGTCCTTGTCCGGCTCTGCGGCGAGAAGCAGCAGCTGCGCGGTGATCTTGTTGGCGATGTCGTCGTCCACGGCCTGGCCGAGGAAGATGATCCGCTCGCCGAGCAGCCGGTTGTAGACCTGGTCGCCGAGGCCACCACCGATGGAGGGGTCGCCGGCGGCGGAGGGCATCAGATTCGTCACGTATCCACCTGCTCGTCTTACGACGGCGCCGGGCCGTCTCACGTCTTCTTCTGAGGCTAGGGACCCCGCGTGCGGGCCGCTCCGGGGCGGCTTCGGGGACTCCCCTGCCCTCGTATTCATGGACCCTAACGCGCGGGCCCCTCCGGGGAATCCCGCATCCGTAGCTGTTCGCTGTGAGCGCAGGTCCGACACCGCCCCGTAAGGGGCGCGGGGAACTGCGCGCTCAGCCCCCGCAGGGCCGCAGACGCGTCTGCCGCAGCAGGCTCTACGGCGAGTGCGGCTTGTACCTGGTTGCTCGCGCAGTTCCCCGCGCCCCTTACGGGGCACGACACGGGCCCCCGGGATGAATCCCGGGGGCCCGTGTCACAAGCGGTTCAGAGCGAGGCTGCTCAGGCCTCGGGCTTCTCCTCGGCGGCGTCAGCCGACTCGGTGACCTCGGCGACGACCTCCGCGGCCGTCTCCGTCTCGTCCTCGTCCTCGAGGTCGACGACCTCACCGTTGGTGTCCTTGACCGTGGCGGCCTCGACGACGACCGCAAGGGCCTTGCCGCGGGCGACCTCGCCGACCAGCATCGGGACCTGGCCACCCTCGACGACGGCCTGGGCGAACTGGTCGGGGGACATGCCGGAGGACTGCGCGCGACGCATGAGGTGCTCGGTGAGCTCCTCCTGGTTCACGTTCAGCTTCTCCTTGTTGACGAGCTCGTCGAGGACGAACTGCGTCTTGATGCCCTTCTCGGCCTGCTCCTTGGTCTCGGCGTCGAACTCTTCCTCGGTCTTGCCCTGGATCTCCAGGTACTTCGCGAGGTCGAGGCCCATCTGGCCGAGCTGGTGGTTCACCAGGTTGTGCTTGCGGGTCTCGATCTCGTCCGCGAGGAGCTTCTCGGGGACCGGGACCTCGACCAGCTCGAGCAGCTTCTCCAGGACACGCTCCTGGGCCTGCGTCGCCTGGTCGTACTGCTTCATGTTCTCGAGGCGCTTGCGGCTGTCGGCCTTGAGCTCGTCCAGGGTGTCGAACTCCGACGCGAGCTGCGCGAAGTCGTCGTCCAGGGAGGGCAGTTCACGGGCGGCGACCTGGGTGACCTTGACGGTGACCTCGGACTCCTTGCCCGCTGCCGAGCCGCCCTTGAGCTCGGAGGTGAAGGTGGCATCGCCACCGGCCTCCAGGCCCTTCACGGCGTCGTCGATGCCCTCGAGGAGCTCGCCGGAGCCGATCGTGTAGGAGACGCCGGACGCGACGCCGTCCTCCAGGACCTCTCCGTCGACCTTGGCCTCCAGGTCGATCGTCACGACGTCGCCGTCCTCGGCGGCACGCTCGACCGGCGAGGTGGACGCGAAGCGCTCACGGAGCTCCTCGACGGCCTTCTCGACGTCCTCGTCGCTGACCTCGACCGCGTCGACCTCGACCTCGATGCCGGAGTAGTCCGGGATCTCGATCGCGGGACGGATGTCGACCTCAGCGGTGAAGTTGAGGGTCTCGTTGTCCTTCAGCTCGGTGATGTCCACCTCGGGCTGGCCCAGGACGTTGAGCTCGGCCTCGTTGACCGCTTCGGTGTAGAACTTCGGGAGCGCGTCGTTGACGGCCTCTTCGAGGACGGCGCCGCGACCGAACCGCTGGTCGATGACGCGGGCCGGGATCTTGCCCTTGCGGAAGCCCTTCACCGTGACCTGCTGGTTGATCTTCTTGTACGCCGCGTCGAGGCTGTCCTTGAGCTCCTCGAAGGGCACCTCAACAGTGAGCCGAACCCGAGTCGGGTTCAGGGTCTCCACGGCGCTCTTCACGGTTCGGTCTCCTTGGGGCTGACTTCTTGGGATTCTGCCCGGCTCAGAGACACACGGGCACACAGCTTGCATAGTAACGGCAAGCGGGAGCCGACCCACAATGCGATCTTGAGAGGGCCTTCGAGCGGCTGATCAGCGGAGTGGCCCTGATCGACTTGATCGATCAGCCTGGTGGTCGGGGTGGCGGGATTTGAACCCACGGCCTTCCGCTCCCAAAGCGGACGCGCTACCAAGCTGCGCCACACCCCGTCGGTGCGACACGTAGGGTACATGCCCGCAGGCAGTGCGACCCCCGCTTAATCGGGAGTACGTACGGGGTGTGCGGGGAGTGCGTCCGACCCGCTACGATGCTTGCCGTGCCGCGGTCGCTGACCAGCGATTCCTGTGGCGCGATCTGTGCGGGCGTAGCTCAATGGTAGAGCCCTAGTCTTCCAAACTAGCTACGCGGGTTCGATTCCCGTCGCCCGCTCTGAAGACCTCAGGCCCGGTTCCTCGGAACCGGGCCTGAGGCGTTTCCGCAGCCTGAGGCGTTTCCGCAGGGGGTGCCGGGCCTGGCCGGCTCAGAAGCTGATCGAGTTGATGGTCTCCGCCACTTCGTTGAGGAAGCGGTTTATGGAGGGCGCCATTCCGGTTGAGGCGAGGAAGAACCCGAAGAGCACCGCGACGATCGCGGGCCCCGCCTTGATCGATCCCCCGCGGATCAGCACCACAAGGATGATCGCCAACAGCAACACCACTGACAGCGAAATGGCCACACTGATCACACCCTAGGTCGGTCTCTCCCCGGCCCGGGGGGTACGACCCCGCACACCCCCGCCAGAACCATCGTGCCACCAACGCGCCTTCCGTATGCGGCAGGTGACACATCGTCGGCCAACGCCGCACGTGCCGGGCGCGACCCCGGCGGTCGGGGGCGCCCATGGGGCGTATGAACACGGCGCCCCCACACGGCAATTCGAGCCCCGCGCACGTCCGCTAATTCGGCTTGATCGTTTCCATCGCCACACAAGTCGTTCGCGAGAAATTCGAATTGTCGCCGGGCCCACATCCCCGGCCCACATCAAGGGCTCCACAAAGAACCAATCAATCGGACATTTCACCAGAGTCGCCTGCGGGCGTTATGCGCCGTTTAAGCGGGATGAGTTGTGACGTTCTGGACATCTGAACGGCCTGTGGGCGGCCCGTAAGGAGGTGAATCACCATGTCGACTTTGATGATTCCTCGGGTACTCGCACCGTATTAGCCAGGTTCCGTCTGTGATTGAGATGACAGCTGTGTTGAGGGTTTTACGAAAACACTCGGGCGACGCTAGGGTGCCTCAGATGTTCCACGCTGCCACCATCCCCGCAAGCGCAGTGCGGTCCCAGATCGTCTCACCGATCTCATGGTGGGAGGGCCTGTGACGAACTCGGTTCAACCGCACGGCCGCCACCGGGCGCCGCTCCCCCCGGCCCAAGAGCCGGCGGCAGGAGTGCCTACTCCCCGCGCCCCCCATTCCCCCACGGCCGCGACCCCTTCCCCCGCTGCGGCCGGCAACACCGCCCGACCAGGCAAACCAGCTTCCACGGGCCAACCCGCCAAGCAGCGCGACGCGTTCTTCGACAACGCCAAGTATCTGGCGATCGTCCTGGTGGCCATGGCTCATTCCTGGGAGCCGCTGACGGATCACAGCCGCGCCGCAGAGGCGCTGTACATGACCGTCTACACCTTCCACATGCCGGCGTTCATCCTGATCTCCGGCTACTTCTCGCGCAGCTTCGACATGCGGGCCGACCGGCTCAAGCGTCTGGTGACCGGTGTCGCCGTGCCGTACGTCATCTTCGAAGTCGCGTACACCTTCTTCAAGCGTTACGCGGACGACGATCCGACCCAGCCGATCAGCCTGCTCGACCCCTGGTACCTCACGTGGTTCCTGGTCGCGCTCTTCGTCTGGCGTCTGACGACCCCGCTGTGGAAGATCGTGCGCTGGCCGGTGCCGCTCGCCATCGCCATCGCCGTACTCGCCACGATCTCGCCGGACATCGGTGACGATCTCGATCTGCAGCGGGTGCTGCAGTTCATGCCGTTCTTCGTGCTCGGCCTCTTCATGAAGCCCGAGTACTTCCAGCTGGTGCGGCGGCGCGAGGTGCGGCTGCTGTCCATCCCCATCTTCGCGAGCGCCGTGCTCATGGCGTACTGGGCCGCTCCCCGGATGAGTTCCGCGTGGTTCTACCGCCGGGACAGCGCACAGGAGTTGGGCGCGCCGTGGTGGGCCGGTGTCGTGATGACGCTGGCGCTGTTCGGCTGCTCCGCCGTTCTCACCGCGTGCTTCTTCGCGTGGGTGCCGCGCCGGAAGATGTGGTTCACGATTCTCGGCGCGGGCACGCTGTACGGCTACCTGCTGCACGGCTTCCTCGCCAAGGGCTCGCGCTTCTGGGGCTGGTTCGAGGACTACGAGTGGATGCACAAGCCGGCCGGTGAGGTCGTCGTGACGCTGGTGGCCGCTGCGGTGGTGACGCTGCTCTGTACGCCTCCGGTGCAGCGGATGTTCCGCTTCGCCATGGAGCCGAAGATGGAGTGGGCGTTCAAGCGGGACGCGGCGGCGTTGGCGCGGGAGCGGGCCAAGTCATCTTCCTAGCCTGGTGATTCCACGCCCAGCAGGGCGCGCATGTTGGCGTACTTCGCTGAGAGGCGGGTGCGGGTCGGCCCGTCTAGCTCCGCTAGGCGGGCCGGGTTCGCGTTGTGGGCCAGGTCCGCTTCCTTCACCAGGCGGGCGCCGGGGGTGGCGAGGATGCGGGTCGCGTAGGCCTCGGGGGTTTCTCCCTCACGCTTCGTGAGGGCTCGCACGATGTCCTTCGTACGTTGTGTGAGGGCCGCGTCCTGCAGCCACTGCTCGCTGAGCGCGTCGTCTTCCACGGCGTCGTGGAGCCAGGCGGCGGCGATCTGGTCCGGGGTGCCGCCGCGGGCACGGGTTCCCTCGGCCACGGCCTGCAGGTGCTCGGCGTAGGGCCGCCCCGCCTTGTCCTTCTGGTCGGCGTGGGCCGCTCGGGCTATGGCTTCTACCTCGGGGAGGGTGAGGTGGGGGCTGGGGTTCATACGGGGATTCTTTCCCCAACCCCGCCCCTTCCCGAAACCGGGGCTCCGCCCCGGACCCCGGCTCGTGGCTCGGTCTGTCACCGGCTCCGCCGAGTTCGTCCTCAAACTCCCCCAAGCTCTTAAAGAGCAGGGGGGACCCCCTCGACGGGCTGAAATGCCTGGCCGATCGGGGGTGGGTGGGCAGCTGCGGGGCAATCGGACGGGCGGGCAGGAATGCCCCGCCGCCAAGCGGCGCACTGAAGCTCACCAGACGGGCCGAAGAACCACGCCGAACGGGATGGGTGGGCAATCACGGGGCGATCGGGTGGGTGGGCGGGAAAGATCTGCCGCGAAGCGGCGGCCTGGTTCGGGGGCGTGGCCGACGACGGTGACGGGGCCGGACGGGATGCGTTGCGGGGTAATCGGTGCGGGAGATCCGTCGCGAAGCGGCGGGCTTGGGTGGGGGGGGGCGGGGCGGAGCCCCGGAATCAGTCCCGTAGGGCGAACCTCGCCGGGAGCAAGGTCGATGCCAGGCCCATGGCCAGTACCGCCGCTGCGAACGAGGAGTACACGACCGGGGGGATGTATGGGGACTCGCCGGTCAGGCCGTTGGTCATGGGGATCAGCGTTGCCAGGGCTATCGCCGAGCCGATCACTATGCCCGCGCAGGCGACCAGGAGCGCCTCCCAGCGGACCATCCGCATCACCTGGCGGCGCGTGGAGCCGATCAGCCGCAGCGTGGCCAGCTCGCGGCGGCGGTCAAGGACCGTCATCGCGAGGGTGTTCACCGCGGCCACCGCCGCGAAGCCGCCGAGGACCGCCGCCATCGTCGTGTTCGCCCAGGCGTTGAGCTCACGGTCCAGGGACTGGGCGGTGGCGTAGCCGTCGCGGTCCCGGAGCTCGCCGAGGGTCGTGAGGGCCTCGGGGGCCTTGCCCGTGGTCCAGATCTCGGTGTCGAAGGGCGACGTCACATGGCGCTTCACGTCCGTGGAGGGGAGCGTGACCTGGGAGAGGCCGAGGCCCCTGCCGTACGTCGCCACCACCCTCGGCGAGGCCTCCGTACCGTCCGGCATGCGGAGTTTCAGCCTGTCCCCCGTCTTCACGTGCGCGGTGTCGGCCAGCATCGCGTCGATGGCGACCTCCCCCTTGCCGAGGGAGGAAAGGGAACCGGTCTTCACGGCCAGGTCCTGCACCTTGGCCAGATTGCGCGGCGAACCCGTCACGCCCTGCGCCGACGCCGACTCCAGCCAGCGGTCGCCGCCGGAGCCCGCAGGGACGAGGACGGACGTCTTGAGCAGGCCCACCGCCGATGTGACCCCGGGCGCCCGCGCGGCCCGCGACACCGCGTCGGGGGCGAGGCCCGCGCCCGACGCCGTCACGATGTGGTCCGCCGTGATGCCGTCGCGCTGCTGGTCGTGGGCGACCCGGTCCTCGCTGGTGTGCATGAAGACGAGGGTGGAAGAGAACGCCATCGCGAGGACTATGGGGGTGATCGCCGACGCCAACCGCCTGGCGTTCGTGCGGGAGTTGGCGGCCGCGAGCGATGCGGAGGGGCCCGCGCCGCGCAGCGGGAGGCCGAACAGGGCGGCGCACGCGCGGGCGACCAGCGGGCCGAGCAGGGCCACGGCCAGCATGAACAGCATGACGACGCCGAGCGCCGCGTTCGCCGCGTCCGCACCGCTCGTCGACGATGCGACGCCCGCGAGCACACACCCGCCGACCGCTGCCGCGATCCCCAGCGGCGTACGGATCCAGCCGGGCCGCAGCCGTTCCACGGAGGACTCGCTCAGCGCCTGTCCCGGCTTGATGCGGGAGGGGCGGCGGGCCGCCATGTAACCGGCGAACAGCGCGGTGAGCAGGGCGATGCCGGCGGCGGAGACGAGCGGGATGAAGGAGATGGAGAGGTCGACCGCCTCGGGTATGGCGCCCTTCTCCTGCAGTTGGCCGAACCACCAGCTCGCCAGTGCGATGCCGGGCAGACAGCCGAGCGCGCCCGCGAGCGGAGCCACCAGGAGGGCCTCCGTGGCGATGGTGCGGCGGATCTGCCGCGGGGTCGTGCCGATCGCCCGCAGCAGCGCGTACTCACGCGCCCGCTGCCCGACGGAGAGCGCCACGGTGCCCGCGGCGGTGAAGACGGCGACCATGGTGGCGACGCCGCCGAAGGAGCCGCCGAGTCCGGCCAGGAGTTCCTTCGCGTTGTCGAGCGTGGCGTCGCCTGCGCTGCCGCGGTCGTCGCCCGTATACACCTTGGCCTTGCCGCCGACAGCGTGCGCCACCTGGGACTTGAGGGCGGCGTCCGTGACGCCCGCCTTCGGCAGTACGGCGATGGCGTCGACGCGGCCGGGGTGCCCTGAGATGCGTACGGCGTCGGAGTCGGCGAACCAGGCCGTGGGGGCGCCCTGTTGAGCCGTCAGGCCGGCCACGCGGAACTCCCGGGGGCCGTCCGCCGTGGTGAGCGTGACGCGGTCCCCCACGGACGCCTTGGCGCCGGAAACGCCGGAAAGGACCACTTCGCCGCTCCGGGGCGCCTTGCCCGCCGTGAGCTTCTCGCCGGTGAAGGCGGTGGAGCCCCAGCCGTGCGCCGTGACGTCCGCGCCGCGCGACTGCACCGGGAAGGTCACGTCGGCGACGGCCTTACGTGCTCCGGGGGCCGAACCCGCCTTGGCGACAAGGGAGTTGTCGAGCCGCGCACGGTCGGGCACCACCGAGGTCGAGTCGCTGTCGCCCACCTTGAAGTGGGCCATCTGGTCGGCGGCGGCCACCACGGAGGCGCCTGCGTACCGGGTGGGCGGCACCGACGCGCGCAGGCCCGTCTCCAGGAGGATGCCGCACGCGGACACGATCGTCGCGGCCATCATCAGCGCGACGAACGTACCGACGAAGGCGGCGGGCTTGAACCGGACCGCGGCACGCGCGAGCCCGTTCGGCATGAACTTCACGGCTGGTCTCCGGAGTCGAGGGGAACGAGCGCCCCGAAGGGGCGCGAGGAACTGCGCGACCAGCCACATCCGGCCCGCAGAAAGGACTCAGGCTGCGGCAGCCGCAAACGCCGGAGCAGCCAAGTCGGCCATGCGCGAGGCGATCTCCCCGGCGGAGCCCCGCTCCAACCGATCCACAATCACGCCATCGGCGAGAAACAGCACCCGGTCCGCATAGGCCGCAGCCGCCGGATCATGCGTGACCATGACGACGGTGGCGCCCATGCCGTCGACCGCCGAGCGGAGCAAGCCGAGGATCTCCGCGGCCGTCGTCGTATCCAGCGCGCCCGTCGGCTCATCGGCGAAAACCACATCCGGAGCGGTGACCAAGGCGCGGGCGATCGCCACGCGCTGCTGCTGACCGCCGGAGAGCTCACCGGGGCGGCGGCGCCGCTTGTCGCCGCCGAGCCCCACGCGGGCCAGCATGTCCGCGGCCGCCCGGCGGTCAGGGCGGCGTCCCGCCAGACGCATGGGCAGCACCACGTTCTGCTCGACGGTCAGCGAGGGCAGCAGGTTGAAGGCCTGGAAGACGAAGCCGAGGCGGGCCCGGCGCAGTTCGGTGAGCTTGTTCTCGCTCATGCCGGTGATCTCCGTGCCGCCCAGGCGCACCGTGCCGGCGCTCGGCCGGTCGAGCCCGGCGGCGCACTGCAGGAAGGTCGACTTGCCGGATCCGGAGGGGCCCATGACCGCGGTGAAGCTGCCGCGTTCGAGGGCGAGGTCGATGCCGCCGAGGGCGTGCACGGCAGAGGAGCCGCGGCCGTACCGGCGGCGCACGCCGCGCAGTTCGACGGCCCAGTCGCCGCCGGGAGCCGTGGCCGGCATCGGCGGCACCTCGGAACTGCCCTCGCCGGTCCGCTTCTTGCGCCGCAGCCCCATGATCCCGTCCGCCTTCCGTCCGTACGTCCTGATCGCCTGGTCGATACCTCGAACGTACGGATTCGGGGGTGCTGTGGACCATGAGGGCGCCCGGCGGATCGGGGGTGGGGGTAGCCCCAGGAAGGGTCGGATGTACGCCCTACATAGTTGCCACCTAAATCGTTTGGTAAGCTAACTATTGACGTGTTCTTGACGCTCTCTTTGCCATTGGTGCGCCGACTCGCACGGCTCGGGGGCGTCGCCGACTACCAGGAGGAACGGGCCCATCGGACACGCAGACACCCTGATAGCCATGGGCGGCGCCTTTCTCGCCGCCGCCGTGCTCGCCCGCGTGGGCGGCCGCATCGGACTCCCCACCATCCCCCTCTTCATCCTGGCCGGGATCCTCCTCGGCCCGCACACCCCCGGCGTGGTCCTGGTCTCCGACCCCCACGACCTGGAGATGCTCTCGGCGCTCGGCCTGGTCCTGCTGCTCTTCTATCTGGGCCTCGAGTTCCACATGGACGACCTCAAGACCGGCGGCCGCAAGATGGCCCTCGCCGGCGGGACGTATCTCGCGCTGAACGTCGGCGCGGGCCTGGGCTTCGGATTCGCGCTCGGCTGGGGCACCTCCGAAGCGCTGGTCCTCGCCGGAGTGCTCGGCATCTCCTCGTCGGCGATCGTCACCAAGGTGCTCGTCGACACCGGGCGGCTCGGCAACCCCGAGACCAAGCCGATCCTCGGCATCATCGTCGTCGAGGACATCTTCCTCGCCCTCTATCTGGCCGCCCTGCAGCCCATCCTGTCCGGCGCCGACAGCCTCGCGGCGGCCGTCATGGACGGCGGCAAGGCCTTCGGCTTCCTGCTGCTCCTCGCGCTCGCGGCCCGCTTCGGCACGAAGGTCGTCGGGCGGCTCATGGACACCGAGGACGACGAGCTGCTCGTCATCTCCTTCCTCGGGGCCGCCGTCTTCGTCGCCGGGGTCTCCGAGTGGTTCGGGGTCGCGGACGCGATCGGCGCGTTCATGGTCGGCCTGATGCTCGGCAGCACCGCGTCGGGCGAGCGCATCCGCAAGCTGGTGCATCCGCTGCGGGATGCGTTCGGGGCGATCTTCTTCTTCGCGTTCGGGCTCTCCATCGACCCGGGCGACCTGCCCGTGGTGATCTGGCCGGTGCTCGCCGCCGTGGCCCTGACGCTGCTCATGAACGTCCTCGCGGGCCTCGGTGCGGCGCGGGTGTACGGCTTCGGGGCGGGCCCCGCGGCGAACATCTCCACGACGCTCCTTGCCCGCGGCGAGTTCGCCCTGATCCTCGCGACGATGGCGGCCACCGCAGGACTCGACGAACGCCTCTCCCCCTTCATCGCGGGGTATGTGCTCGTCCTCGCGGTGCTCGGACCGCTGGCCGCGGGCCGGTCGAAGTGGCTGGCCAGGATCCTGCCGGGCAACGGCGAACGCCAGGACGCCCCCGATCTTTCAGGCGCCCGCTGACGCCTCCCGGCAGATCAGCAGCAGCGCACGGTCGTCGTTCACGTCCTTCGCGACCGCCTCGATCAGATGCCACGCGGCGCCGTGGAAGCCCCCTGCCACATACCGGTCGGCTTCCCCGGTGAGGCGGTCGATGCCCTCGCTGATGTCGCGGTCGGAGGCCTCGACGATGCCGTCGGTGAACAGCATCAGTACGTCACCGGGGCGCAGTGAGCCCTTCACCGGGTCGAACTGCGCCCCGTCGTAGACCCCGAGGAGCGGGCCGTCGGCGACCTTCTCCTCCCAGCGGCCGCTGCCCGCGCTGAGCTGGAGGCCCGGCGGGTGGCCCGCCGAGAAGAGTTCGTAGTCGCCCGTCTCAAGATCGAGGACCAAGTGGATAGACGTAGCGAAGCCCTCGTCCCAGTCCTGGCGCAGCAGATAGCCGTTGGCGGCGGGCAGGAACGCGTGCGGCGGCAGCGAGCCGAGCAGCCCGCCGAAGGCTCCCGAAAGGAGCAGGGCGCGCGAGCCCGCGTCCATGCCCTTGCCCGACACGTCGGTGAGGACGGCCTCCAGGGTGCGCCCGCCGTTCGTACGCGCCGCGACGACGAAGTCGCCGGAGAAGGACTGGCCGCCGGCCGGACGCAGCGCCATCTCGCGGTGCCAGCCGCGGGGCAGCTTCGGCAGTTTGCTCTGTACGCGGATACGTTCACGCAGATCGAAGAGCATCGTGCCGCCGCCGCGCCAGGGCACCCCGACGCGGGTGCGGAACTGCGCGATGAGCAGCCCGAAGAAGCCGCAGGCCGCGACGACAAGGACCACACCGGGCGTGACCCGTGACGGCCCTTCCGCGTACGGGCCGAGCTGGACGGACTCCACGATCAGGGCGGCAGCCGACGCCGCGTACAGGCCGAGCAGGCTGGAAGGGCGCAGGAGCAGGCCGCCGGCCACGATGGGCAGGACCAGGGCGGCGGGCGAGCACCAGACGTTGTTGATGATCGTGCAGAAGGTGATCACGGGGATGGTGAGCAGCAGTCCCGCCAGGGCGATCCAGTCCGAGCCGTCGCCTCTGAAGTAGTCGACCCCGGATTTGCGCAGCCCTATCCGAGCCCGGTGGATCCGCTTCTTCATCCGGGCTGTAAACGTCTCGGCTTCCGCTCGCCTGCCTGCCATTGCTCCCGGACCTTATCTACCGGGCAAGACACTTCGCACGGGAGGTGCCGGTTGTCCCCCGTCAGGGGCACGCCGTCAGCGCGCGTAAATCCTGTCGCTTCGCCCGCTTCCCCCTGGTAGGCATGGCATATGACGACGGAATTGCGGGAGTTGCGGCCTGAGGACTGGGACAAGTACTACGGAACGCTGGAGCTCGCCTTCGGCGGAGTCGCCGAGGCACCCGAGGAGCATGAGCTCTGGAACGCGCTGACCGAGTTCGACCGCTTCTTCGGGACGTGGGACGGCGACACCTGCGTCGGCACGACGGGAGCGTTCAGCTTCCGCCTGTCCGTGCCGGGCGGCGCCCTGGTGGACGCGGCGGGCGTGACGATGGTGAGCGTCGCGGCGACGCACCGCAGGCGCGGCATCCTGACGTCGATGATGCGCCGCCAGCTGGACGACGTACGCGCGAAGGGCGAGGCACTCGCCGTGCTCACCGCGTCCGAGCCCGTCATCTACGGCCGGTTCGGGTACGGCGCGGCGACGCAGGCGCTGAAGGCCGAGATCGACACGACGCGGGTACGGCTCTCGGTGCCGCCCGGCACCGATGACGTACGGCTTCGGTACGCCAAGCCCGCCGACGTCCACGCGGCGTGCGAGGAGCTCTACGCGCGCCGGGTGGGCGAGCGTCCGGGCATGCTGGCCCGGCAGCCCGGCTGGGAGCGGCTCGGTCTGCTCGACGTCGAGAGCGAGCGGCACGGCGCGTCACCGCTGCAGTGCGTGCTCGCCGAGCGGGACGGGGAACTCGTCGGGTACGCGCGGTTCCGCACGAAGCCGGACTGGGACGCGGCGGGCCCCAAGGGCACGGTCAAGCTGAGCGATCTGGAGGCCGACGACCCGGCGGCGTACGCGGCGCTGTGGCGGTTCCTCTTCGACATCGACCTGATGTCGAAGGTCGAGGCGCACAGCCGCCCCGTGGACGACGCGGTGCTCCAGCTCGTCACGGACCCGCGGCGCTGCAACATCCGGGTGCGGGACTCGCTCCACGTCCGGCTCGTGGAGGTCGGAGCCGCTCTTGAGGCGCGCACCTACCGGGCGCCCGTGAACCTGGTGTTCGACGTCGAGGACGCCTTCTGCCCCTGGAACCAAGGGCGTTGGCGGCTCACCGGCGATGTGAAGGGCGCGACCTGCGAGCGCACCGACGACGACGCCGATCTCGCCCTGTCCGTACGGGAGTTGGGCGCGGCCTATCTCGGCGGTCACTCCCTGACGTCACTCGCGGCGGCCGGGCGGGTGCGCGAGCTGCGTCCCGGCGCGCTCGCGGAGGCGGCGCTGGCCTTCGGGTCGGATGTCGCGCCGTGGCTGCCGCACGGGTTCTAGCCGGGGGCTTCAGAGGGGCTGGGGCATCGGGGTGGTCTTCGGCGTGCGGGTCGCCAGGTAGAGGGCGACCAGCCAGCCGATGATCGAGGCGCCGAAGGCGATGTTGATGATGAGGATCACCCAACGGAGCTCGGCGTCCCGGTTGAAGGCGATGAGGGACGGCAGCAGGTAGACGGCGACGAACAGCACGGCGAGCGCGATGGCGATCGGCCCGTCCATCCAGCTGACTTCGAACGTGAACATGGGACCCCCGTTGAACTGGTGTTTCGGTTGAGCTGGCGTTTCGGTCGAGTGATGATCTTATGCGAGCCGCCCGTGGGGGTTCAGGACGCCGTCCGCTGGCACTTCGGGCACCAGAACAGATTGCGGGCGGCGAGATCGGCGGTGCGGATCTCGCCGCCACAGATGTGGCAGGGCATGGTGGCCCTGCGGTACACGTACACCTCGCCGCCGTGGTCGTCCACGCGCGGCGGGCGGCCCATCGCCTCCGGCGTGTGCTCGGGCCTGACGGTGTCGATGCGGTTGAGGCGTACGCCCTCGCGCATGAGGCCGGCCAGATCGTCCCAGATCGCCTGCCACTGGGCGGCGGTGACGTCCTTGCCGGGTGTGTACGGGTCGATGCCGTGCCGGAAGAGGACCTCGGCGCGGTAGACGTTGCCGACGCCCGCGATGACCTTCTGGTCCATGAGGAGGGCGGCGATGGTCGTGCGGCTGCGCGAGATGCGGTGGTAGGCACGCTCGGGGTCGTCCGCGTCCCGGAGCGGGTCCGGGCCGAGGCGGTCGTGTATCGCCGCCTTCTCCCCGTCCGTGATGAGGGCGCAGGTGGTTGGTCCCCGGAGGTCCATGTGCGCGTCGTCGGTGGCCAGGCGGAGGCGGACGGTGTCCGTGGGCGGGTTCGCGGTGGCCGTCCCGCCGAAGTTGACCTTGCCGAACAGGCCGAGGTGGATGTGGATCCAGCCGTTTTCGGCGAAGCCGAGGAAGAGGTGCTTGCCGTGGGCCTCGGCGGTGTCCATCTCCTGCCCGTTGAGCAGGGCGGCACTGTCGGAGAACTTGCCCTGGGGGCTGGTGACGCGGAGGGGGCCGCGCCCTTCGAAGCGGGCGCGGTGATCCTCCGCGAGCCGGTGGATGGTGTGCCCCTCCGGCACGGGGTCCTCCCATGGAGATACGGAGGGCTGGAGAATCCAGCCCCTCGAGGGGGTCCCCCCTGCTCTTTAAGAGCTTGGGGGAGTTTGAGGAGCGGGGTCCGGGGCGGAGCCCCGTGGGCCTCGCTACTGCTGCGGGTGGTGTGCCGGGATGGCGGGCAGCTCGCCCGTCGTCTCGTATGTGGAGAGCATCTCGATGCGGCGCGTGTGGCGCTCCTCGCCCGAGTACGGGGTCGCGAGGAAGATCTCGACGAACTTCGTCGCCTCCTCCTGCGTGTGCATCCGGCCGCCGATCGAGACCACGTTCGCGTCGTTGTGCTCGCGGCCGAGCGCAGCGGTCTGCTCGCTCCAGGCAAGCGCCGCACGGACGCCCTTCACCTTGTTCGCCGCGATCTGCTCACCGTTGCCGGAGCCGCCGATCACGATGCCGAGGGACTCCGGGTCCGCCGCCGTCTTCTCCGCGGCGCGGAGGCAGAAGGGGGGGTAGTCGTCCTGGGCGTCATAGATGTGGGGCCCGCAGTCGACGGGCTCGTGGCCGTGGCTCTTGAGCCATTCGACCAGGTGGTTCTTGAGTTCGTAGCCGGCATGATCCGAGCCGAGGTACACGCGCATGGGTCCGAGTGTGGCACGTCGCGGGGCGGGTGGCCGTGACCGGGGCGGGACCTTGGTCACCAAGGTCTGGGCCATTGGGCCGGAATATCACGATCCGGAGTCAGGACTTCCGTCCCGGACACCCCTGCGTTTGAATGCGTGGGCTCGTGACCCGAGAACTTAAGGATTCGTCCATGACCTCGCAACCCTCCCTTGCGAAGGCAGACCGCAGCCCCATCGATCCTGGGGATCCGCAGTCTGGTGACACCGGTGACGGCCTCAAGGCCGGGCTGAAAAATCGCCATCTGTCCATGATCGCCATCGGTGGCGTCATCGGCGCCGGCCTCTTCGTCGGCTCCAGCTCCGGCATCGCCGCCGCCGGGCCCGCCATCCTCGTCTCGTACGCCCTCGTCGGCACGATGGTCGTTCTCGTGATGCGGATGCTCGGAGAGATGGCCGCCGCACGGCCGACCTCCGGCTCCTTCTCCACCTACGCGGACCAAGCCCTCGGCCGCTGGGCCGGCTTCTCCATCGGCTGGCTCTACTGGTTCTTCTGGGTCGTCGTGCTCGCGGTGGAAGCCACCGCCGGTGCCGTCATCCTCAACGGCTGGATACCCGCCGTACCGCAGTGGGGATGGGCGCTCATCGTCATGGTCGTGCTCACCGCGACGAACCTCGTCTCGGTCGGCTCCTACGGCGAGTTCGAGTTCTGGTTCGCCGGGATCAAGGTCGTCGCCATCGGCGGCTTCGTGATCATCGGCCTGCTCGCCGTCTTCGGCGTGCTGCCCGGCTCCGACAACCCCGGCGCGGGATTCGCGCACCTCACGGACGCGGGCGGATTCATGCCCAACGGCGCGGGCGCCATCCTCACGGGTGTGCTCATGGTCGTCTTCTCGTTCATGGGCTCCGAGATCGTCACGCTGGCCGCCGGCGAGTCCGAGGACCCGCAGCGCGCCGTCACCAAGGCGACGAACAGCGTCATCTGGCGTATCGGCGTCTTCTACCTGGGCTCGATCTTCGTCGTCGTCACGCTCCTGCCGTGGGACGACAAGTCGATCGTCGAGCACGGTTCGTACGTCGCCGCGCTCAACTCGATCGGCATCCCGCACGCCGGTCAGGTCATGAACGTGATCGTCCTGACGGCCGTACTCTCCTGCCTCAACTCCGGGCTCTACACCGCTTCCCGCATGGCCTTCTCGCTCGGCCAGCGCGGTGACGCGCCCAAGGCCTTCGCGCGCACCAACTCCCGCGGTGTGCCGCAGGCCGCGATCCTCGGCTCGGTCGTCTTCGGCTTCGTCGCCGTCTGGTTCAACTACCAGTGGAAGGACACCGTCTTCGACTTCCTGCTGAACTCGTCGGGCGCGGTGGCCCTCTTCGTCTGGCTGATGATCTGCTTCACGCAGCTGCGGATGCGCGGCATCATCCTGCGCGAGGAGCCGGAGAAGCTCGTCGTGAAGATGTGGCTCTTCCCGTATCTGACGTGGATCACCATCGCGATGATCTCGTTCGTCCTCGTCTACATGCTGACCGACGAGGCGGGCCGCAAGCAGGTGCTGCTCTCGCTGCTCGCCGCGGCGTTCGTGGTCGTCTTCTCGGTCGTACGGGAGAAGGTGCGGCCCCGTGTCGACACCCCCACCGACACCCCCACCGACACCGCAACCGACGCCGTGACCGACGCCGACCCGGTCGACGCCGGCGTCGACGCCTAGCCGGAGCCGCCGGACGGTGGCGTGGTCGATGTACCCGCCACCGTCGGTGGCCGTGAGCCCGGTCCGGGCGGTGGATCGCCACCGCCCGGATCGCGCGCGGTGAAGAACATGACGGCCGCCACCGCGGCCGTGACCAGCAGGACCAGGGCGGTCAGGACGCGCGGACGCCAGTCGGTGCCCGATGCCTCCTCCCCCGATGGTGGCCGCACCTGCGGCGCCGTGAGCGCCGCCCGCAGGGCCGCCTCCGTCTCGTCGAGGCCCGGCCGCGCCTCCGGCCCCTTGGCCAGGAGCGCCGCGAGCAGGGGACGTAACCCGCTTGATTCCGGCGGCAGTTCAGGGTCCTCGTGGAGGACCGCCACCAAGGTCGTCAGCGCCGATTCACGGGCGAAGGGCGAGCTGCCGCGCAGAGCCGCGCAGAGCGTCGCGCCGAGGGACCAGAGGTCGGACGGCGGGCCCTGCGGCGCCCCGGAGACCCGCTCGGGCGCCATGTACTCGGGCGAACCCACCAGCAGGCCCACCTGTGTCAGACGGCCCGCGTCCTGGATCGCGGCGATGCCGAAATCGGTGAGGACGACCCGGTCGCCGGGGCCGATGAGCACGTTCTCCGGCTTGATGTCACGGTGCAGCACGCCCGCCGCGTGCACCCGGCGCAGCGCCGCCACCAGGGCGAGACCGACGCGGGCCACCTCCCGCTCGGCCAGCGGCCCCTCATCGGCGACGTACCGGGCGAGCGAGCGGGCGTCGACCAGCTCCATGACGATCCACAGGCGGCCGTCCTCCTCGGCGACGTCATAGACGCGTACGACACCGGGGTGGTCGATCCGCGCACTGGCCCGCGCCTCGCGCAGTGCGCGCTCCCTGCGTACGCGGGTGTCCTCCGGGTCGGGGCCGCCGTCGGCCGCGTCGATCCGCATCTCCTTCACGGCGACAGCGCGGTCGAGCAGCTCGTCGGCCGCGCGCCACACACGGCCCATGCCGCCGCGGCCGATGACTTCGAGAAGGCGGTAGCGGCCCGCCACCCGACGCTCCGGCATGGGCGTCACCCCCAACTCTCCTTTCATGACAGCACAGTTCACGAAGATCGGAAAAGACCGGAAAACTTGACGGCGGGTGTCAGGTTTTCCGTGGAGGCTCTGTCTCGTCAGACAGCGCTTCTTGGAGGATCACCGTGGACTTCACCGCACAGCGACTCGTGTTCCGGGCCGGGGACGAGGGGTACGAGGAGGAGATCGCCGGGTTCCAGACCGGCTTCGCCCAGCGGCCGGAGATCGTGTTCGGGGCGTCGAGCGCCGATGACGTCGTCGCCGCCGTCTCGTACGCCGCCGACGCGGGGCTGCCCGTGGGCGTGCAGGCCACCGGGCACGGGCTTCCGGGGGCCTCGGAGGGCGGTGTGCTGATCAGCACCCGGCGGATGGACTCCGTCAGCGTCGACGCCGCCGCGCGCACCGTCACCGTGGGCGCGGGCGTCCGCTGGGGCCAGGTCATCGAGGCCGCGGCGGAGCACGGGCTCGCCCCGCTGAACGGTTCGGCGCCGAGCGTGGGCGCCGTGTCGTACACGCTGGGCGGCGGACTCGGCGTCCTGGCAAGGGAGTTCGGGTACGCGGCCGACCACGTCCGGTGGCTCGATGTCGTCACGGCGGACGGCGCGCTGCGGCACGTCACGGCGGAGAGCGAGCCCGAGCTCTTCTGGGGGCTGCTCGGCGGCGGCGCGAACCTCGGGGTCGTGACGGCCCTGGAGATCGGATTGGTGCCGGTGGCGCGGGTGTACGGCGGGGCGATCGAGTTCGACGGGCGCGAGGTGGACCCGGCGGCCGTGCTGCGGGCGTACGAGGCGTGGACGCGGACGGTGCCGGACGAGGTGACTTCATCGGTGGCGGCCCTTGTCTACCCGGACCTGCCGCAGCTGCCCCCGCAGCTGCGGGGGCGCTATCTCGTGACGGTCCGGGTCGCCTACACCGGCTCCGAGGCGGCGGGCGAGCGTCTGGTGGCACCGCTGCGGGAGATCGGGCCCACGGTGTCGGACTCGCTGCGGGAGATGCCGTACATCGAAAGCCACACGATCCACAGCGACCCCGACTTCCCGCATTCCTACTACGGGGACAGCGTGGTGGTGGGCGAGCTGGATGTCGCGGCGGCGTGCGAGCTGTTCGCGATGACCGGTCCTGCCGCCGAGAAGATGCACGTCGTCCAGATCAACCAGCTGGGCGGGGCGCTGGCGAAGCCCGCGGGGCCCGCAGAGAACGCTGTGCCGTACCGGGACGCGGGGTGGCTGGTGCGGGTCCTTTCGCCGTTGGACGGCACGGACCTCGATGCGGTGCGGGCCGTGCAGGCGCGGGCGTTCGGTCTTTTCGCGGCTGAGGGGCGGCTGCTCAACTTCGCCTTCGCCGCCGGGGATCGGCCCGACGGCCTGTACGACCCGGAAACGCGGAAGAGGCTCGCCGAGCTGAAGGCCACGTACGACCCGGCGAACCTCTTCAGGCGGAACTACGGCGTGACCGCTACCGGTTGAGGAACTTCCACGCCGTGGGCAGCGCGCCCATCGCGAGCGCGGCCTTGAGGGCGTCGCCGATCAGGAAGGGCGTGAGCCCGGCGGCGACGGCCTGGGTCAGCGACATGCCGGTGGCGGCGGCCAGGTACGGGACGCCGACCGCGTAGATGATCGCGGAGCCGAGCAGCATCGTGCCCGCGGTGCGCCACACGGAGCGATCGGCGCCGCGGCGGGCGAGGGCGCCCACCACGGTGGCGGCGAGCAGCATGCCGAGGACGTAGCCGAGGGACGGCGCGGCGACGCCGGAGCCCGCCTCGGCGAACCACGGCATGCCGGCCATGCCGACCAGGGCGTACACCGCGAGGGAGAGGAAGCCGCGGCGGGCGCCGAGGGCGGTACCGACGAGGAGCGCCGCGAAGGTCTGTCCAGTCACCGGCACGGGGGAGCCCGGGACGGGCACGGCGATCTGGGCCGCGATGCCGGTGAGGGCGGCGCCGCCGATGACGAGGGCCGCGTCCTTCGCGCGGGACGCGGGGAGCAGGTCCGCGAGGACCTGGCCGGGACGGGAAGAGACGGCGGCGATGCTCATCGGGACTCCGCGGGTTCTGGGACGGGCAGGTGGGACCCCGCGACGCTATCTCAGGCGTGGGCGCCTCTCACCGGCGGTGGGCGACAAGGTGCCGGGTCCTCTGGTGGTGGGCTCTGTACAAAAGCTGGGGTCCACCCCTGCGGGGAGCGTGATGCTTGTCACTGAGGTGGGCGGCTTGTAGGGACCGTTTTGCGTACGGGGGCGCGCTCCAGGGAGACTGTAGGTTCCCGCCAAGTCTTTGTTAGCCCGAGAGAGCACCATGCACGACGCACCCCCCGATCAATCGGCACCCGGCACTGGGGGTTGTGCCCACCCGTCCCGCCGTGCGGGACGCCTGCCCACAACGGGAACCGAACCTGAGCCGCTCGGTGGCGGATTGAAGCAGCGGCACCTCACCATGCTCGGGCTCGGCGGTGTCATCGGGGCCGGGCTCTTCGTCGGGTCCGGGGCCGGGATCGCTGTTGCCGGGCCCGGGATCGTCGTCTCGTATCTGATCGCGGGGGCGCTCGCGATGTGTGTGATGCGGATGCTCGGCGAGATGTCGGCCGCGATGCCCGCATCGGGGTCCTTCTCCGTGCACGCCGAGCGTGCCCTCGGGCGCTGGGCGGGATTCAGCGTCGGGTGGCTCTACTGGTTCCTGCTCGTCGTCGTGCTCGCCGTGGAGGCGACCGGTGCCGCGCAGATCGCCAACAGTTGGGCGCCGGGCGTACCGCAGTGGGCCTGGGTGCTCATCTTCATGCTGGTGTTCACGGGGGCCAATCTCGCCGCCGTGAAGAACTTCGGCGAGTTCGAGTTCTGGTTCGCCGCCCTGAAGGTCTTCGCGATCGTCGCGTTCCTGGTGCTGGGGCTGCTCGCGATCTTCGGGGTGCTGCCGGACACCGATCCGGTGGGCCTCACGAACCTCACCGGGCACGGCGGGTTTCTGCCCAACGGCTGGGACGGCGTGATCTCCGGGGTGCTCGCTGTCGTCTTCGCCTTCGGCGGGCTCGAGGTCGTGACGATCGCGGCGGCCGAGTCCGACGACCCGGTGCGCTCGGTGGCCCGGGCCGTGCGCAGCGCCGTCTACCGCATCCTCTTCTTCTACGTCGGTTCGATGCTGGTCATCGTGACGGTGCTGCCGTGGACGGCGGAAAAGGCGGGCGTCAGTCCGTATGTGACGGTCCTCGACTCGATCGGGGTGCCGTCCGCGGGCACGATCATGAACATCGTGGTGTTCGTGGCGCTGCTCTCCGCGCTGAACGCCAACCTCTATGGCTCGTCCCGGATGATCTTCTCGCTTGCCGAGCGGGGCGAGGCTCCGAAGGCGTTGTTGAAGGTGTCCGGCGGCGGTGTCCCGCGCCGCGCGGTGCTCGCGTCCGTCGCCTTCGGCTTCGTATCCGTCGTACTCAATCTGAAGTGGCCGGACTCGGTCTTCCTCTACATGCTCAACTCGGTCGGCGCGGTGCTGCTGTTCGTGTGGGCGCTGATCGCCGTGTCGCAGCTGCGCCTTCGCCGGCGCATCGAGCGCGAGGCGCCGGAGCGTCTTGTGCTGCGGATGTGGGCCTTCCCCTATCTGACGTGGGCGGCGCTCGCGGCGATGGCCGCCGTGCTCGGGCTGATGCTGACGGACGACGCGGCGCGGCCGCAGTTGCTGTGGTCGGCGGGAGCGACGGGCGTGGTCCTTGCCGTGGCGGGGCTGCGGGAGTGGCGCGAGGCACGCACGAGGCGCAGGTGAAGCAGACGTGAACTTTTCGTGGCCATTCCTTCACAACGTGTGAGCGTCGTGTCCGTATAGCGGTCAGGTGTTCCCTGTCAGCGGTACCGGACTTCAGACTGTGGGCCGCTCGCTCCCCCGTCTCAGCTACTGAACAGGGCACGCCCATGTCACGGACGTCCACCCCCCAGGACACAGCACCCGACGCGGCCCCCAAGGTCGATTCACCGCTCGTCCATGGCCTCAAGCAGCGGCATCTCTCCATGATCGCCCTCGGCGGCGTGATCGGCGCCGGCCTCTTCGTGGGCTCCGGAGCCGGTATCGCCGCGGCCGGGCCCTCGATCGTGCTCGCCTATGCGATATCCGGCGCGCTGGTCATGCTCGTGATGCGCATGCTCGGCGAGATGTCGGCCGCGAACCCGGCCTCCGGCTCCTTCTCGGTCCACGCCGAGCGCGCGATCGGCCCCTGGGCGGGCTTCACCGCGGGCTGGGGCTTCTGGTTCCTGCTCTGCGTCGCCGTCGGCCTCGAAGGGATCGGCGCCGCGAAGATCATGGTGGGCTGGTTCCCCGACAGCCCCGAGTGGGCCTGGGTCGCCCTCTTCATGCTGGTGTTCTGCGGGGCCAACCTGACGGCCGTGAAGAACTTCGGCGAGTTCGAGTTCTGGTTCGCCGCCCTGAAGGTCGGCGCGATCACGCTCTTCCTCGGCATCGGCGTCCTGGCGATCCTCGGCATCCTGCCCGGCTCGGACGCGCCCGCGCCCGGCACCGCGAACCTCACCGGCGAGGGCGGGTTCATGCCGAACGGCACGGACGGCCTGATCATCGGCCTCCTCGCATCCGTCTTCGCGTACGGCGGCCTGGAAACGGTCACGATCGCGGCAGCGGAGTCCGAGAACCCGGTCCAGTCCGTCGCCAAGGCCGTGCGCACGGCGATGTGGCGCATCGCCCTCTTCTACGTCGGCTCGATGATGATCGTCGTCACGCTGCTCCCCTGGGACAACAAGGACGTCGTGGCGAAGGGCCCGTACGTCGCCACGCTCGACCACCTGGGCATCCCCGGCGCCGGCCAGATCATGAACGTCATCGTCCTGGTCGCCCTGCTCTCCGCGATGAACGCCAACATCTACGGCGCCTCGCGCATGTCGTACTCCCTGATCGCGCGCGGCCAGGGTCCCAAGGTGCTCGGCCGTGTCTACAGCGGCGTCCCGCGCCTCGCGGTCCTCGCATCCTCGGTCTTCGGCTTCGTCTGCGTCCTGCTCAGCTACTGGCGTCCCGACGACGTCTTCCCCTGGCTGCTCAACATGATCGGCGCGATGATCCTGGTCGTCTGGATCTTCATCGCCGTCTCGCAGCTGATCCTGCGCCGCAGGACGGAGCGCGACGAACCGGCGAAGCTGGTCGTGAAGATGTGGGCCTACCCGTTCCTGACGTGGGTCGCGCTGGCCGCGATGGCGTACATCTTCTACCTGATGACGGAGCAGCCGGACACCCGCAAGCAGCTCCTGGCCACGGGCACGCTGACGCTGGTCCTTGCGGCGATCGGGTTCGCGCGGCAGAAGGCGGCGGAGAAGCGGGCGGCGGCGGTGGCCGCCGAGTAACCGTCACACGTTCCAGAGGGCCCCGAGTCTTTCGACTCGGGGCCCTCTGGCGTGTTCGGACCTAGGACGAAGGGCTGATCGACTCCGACTCAACTCCACCCCACTCCTGCTGCTAGCCTGCACTTGCACATTGATTGCAATAAGCCTTGCACCACAGCAGAGCACAGCAGAGCAGCAGTCGGAGGGCTCGGACCATGGCCATTTACACGCTTCCAGAACTTCCGTACGACTACGCGGCGCTCGAACCGGTCATCAACCCGCAGATCATCGAGCTGCACCACGACAAGCACCACGCGGCGTACGTGAAGGGCGCGAACGACACCCTCGAGCAGCTGGAGGAGGCGCGCGACAAAGAGACGTGGGGTGCCATCAACGGCCTGGAGAAGAACCTGGCCTTCCACCTCTCCGGCCACATCCTGCACAGCATCTACTGGCACAACATGAACAGCCCGAAGGACGGTGGCGGCGGCGAGCCGCTGGCCGTGGACGGCGTCGGCGAGCTCGCGGACGCGATCGCCGAGTCCTTCGGCTCCTTCGCCAAGTTCAAGGCCCAGCTGACCAAGGCCTCGGCGACCACGCAGGGTTCGGGCTGGGGCGTGCTCGCCTACGAGCCGCTCAGCAACCGCCTCATCGTCGAGCAGGTCTACGACCACCAGGGCAATGTCGGCCAGGGCTCGACGCCGATCCTGGTCTTCGACGCCTGGGAGCACGCCTTCTACCTGCAGTACAAGAACCAGAAGGTCGACTTCATCGAGGCCATGTGGCAGGTCGTCAACTGGCAGGACGTGGCGAAGCGTTACGAGGCCGCGAAGCAGCGCGTGAACAGCCTGCTGCTGGCCCCGTAACGCCCTGAAGCGCCCCGCCTCGTGATCGTCTTCTCAACCTTCGCGCGGGCGGGCGGAAAGAGGAAAGGCCCCCGTGAGGACGTGACTCACGGGGGCCTTTCTGTATGCGGGGTCGGTCGATATGCGGGCTCAGTCGAAGATCGGTCCCTGCGTCCGCGTCCGCTTGATCTCGTAGAAGCCGGGGACCGAGGCCACCATGAGCGTGCCGTCCCAGAGCTTGGCCGCCTCCTCGCCCTTGGGGGCGGGGGTCACCACGGGGCCGAAGAAGGCGATCTGTTCGCCGTCGGCGCCGGGGACGGCGATGACCGGGGTGCCCACGTCCTGGCCGACCTTGTCTATGCCCTCCTTGTGGGAGGCGCGCAGTTCGGTGTCGTACGTGTCCTTCGTGGCATACGCGATGAGGTCGGCCGGCAGGCCCGCGTCGGCGAGGGCTCCGGCGATGCTCTCGTCGGTAACGCCCTGGCCCTTGTTGTGAATGCGCGTGCCGAGCGCGGTGTACAGCTTCCCGAGCACCTCGTCACCGTGCAGCTGCTGTGCGGCGATCGCGACGCGGACCGGGCCCCAGGACTTGCCGCCGGGGCGCATGTTCTCGCGGTACTCCTCCGGGATCTCGTCGAGCTTGTCCTCGTTCAGGACGGCGAGGCTCATCACGTGCCAGCGGACCTCGATGTCCCGGACCTTCTCGACTTCGAGGACCCAGCGGGACGTCATCCAGGCCCAGGGGCACAGCGGGTCGAACCAGAAGTCGACGGGGGTCTTGGTGCCGTTCTCGGACATGTCTCTCCCTAAGGAATCCGTTCGCATCTGGCCGGGGAAACGTCGGTGACGCACCAGGGCATTCCCGGATACCGGGCGCCGACCGCACATGCGAGGATCGTGACATTCGTACGAGACCTGCGTACGAGTCGTGCGATCCACGGCTTCAGACATGCGAGTCACAAGGGAGTGCCGCCCGTGCCCGGTGAGAATCTGTCCCGCGACGAGGCCCAGGAAAGGGCCGCGCTGTTGTCCGTCGACGGGTACGAGGTCTTTCTCGACCTGCGCTCCGCGATCGGCGAGAGCGACCAGGAGCCGCGCACGTTCCGCTCCGTCACCACGATCCGCTTCCGCTCGGCGGAGCCCGGCGCCACCAGCTTCGCCGATCTGATCGCCCCGAGCGTCACGGCCGTGTCCCTCAACGGCAAGGATCTCGACCCCTCCGAGGTCTTCGACGGCTCACGCATCACCCTGGAGGACCTGACCGCGGAGAACGAACTGGTGGTGGACGCCCAGTGCGCCTACAGCCGCACCGGCGAGGGCATGCACCGCTTCGTCGACCCGGAGGACGGCGAGGTCTATCTCTATACGCAGTACGAGCCTGCCGACTCCCGCCGTGTCTTCGCCAACTTCGAGCAGCCCGACCTGAAGGCACCCTTCCGGTTCGAGGTGCAGACCCCGGAGGGTTGGACGGCGTGGTCCAACGGCTCGGGTGAACTGGCCGACGGGGTATGGAAGTTCGCCGAGACCAGGCCGATCTCGACGTACATCACGGCCGTGGTCGCCGGTCCGTATCACTACGTGACGGACTCCTACAGCCGCACCTTCGACGACGGCACGACCCTCGAGATCCCGCTCGGCGCGCTCTGCCGCAAGGGCCTCGCCAAACACTTCGACGCCGACGACGTCTTCCTGGTGACGAAGCAGGGCCTCGACTTCTTCCACGACAACTTCGACTATCCCTACCCGTTCGGGAAGTACGACCAGGCGTTCGTGCCGGAGTACAACCTGGGCGCGATGGAGAACCCGGGCTGTGTGACCTTCCGCGAGGAGTTCATCTTCCGCGGCAAGGTGACCCAGGCGTCGTACGAGCGCCGGGCCAATGTGATCCTGCACGAGATGGCGCACATGTGGTTCGGCGACCTCGTCACCATGCGCTGGTGGGACGACCTGTGGCTCAAGGAGTCCTTCGCCGACTTCATGGGCTCTTTCTCCATGGTCGAGGCGACCCGCTTCACCAACGGCTGGATCACCTTCGCCAACAACCGCAAGGCGTGGGCGTACCGCGCCGACCAGCTCCCCTCCACCCACCCGGTCACGGCCGACATCCACGACCTGCAGGCCGCCAAGCTCAACTTCGACGGGATCACGTACGCGAAGGGCGCTTCGGTACTGAAGCAGCTGGTGGCGTACGTCGGGCGGGACGCGTTCCTCGAGGGCGCGCGGCGCTACTTCAAACGGCACGCGTACGGCAACACCCGCCTCGGCGACCTCCTCTCGGTCCTGGAGGAGACGTCCGGGCGCGACATGGCGTCCTGGTCGCGGTCCTGGCTGCAGACGGCGGGCGTCAACTCCCTCACCCCGCAGGTGATCCTGAACGCGGAGGGCCGGATCACGGAGCTCGCCGTGGTCCAGGAGGCAGCGGAGTCGCACCCCGAAGTGCGGCCGCACCGCGTGGCGGTGGGCCTGTACCGCCGCACCGTCGAGGGCGAGCTGACGCGGTACGCACGCGCGGAGCTGGACGTCGACGGGCCGCGCACGGTCGTCACCGAGCTGGCCGGCGAGGAGGCTCCCGAGCTGATCCTGGTCAACGACGACGACCTGACGTACTGCAAGATCCGCTTCGACGAGAACTCCCTCGCCACGCTGCGGGAGCACCTCGGCGACATCACCGATCCCCTCGCCCGCGCCCTGTGCTGGTCGGCGCTGTGGAGCCTGACCCGGGACGGTCTGATGCCCGCGCGGGACTTCATCGGGCTCGTGCTGCGGTTCGCGGGGCGCGAGAGCGACATCGGGGTGCTGCAGATGCTGCACGCGTGGGCGGACTCCGCGCTCACGCACTACGCGGCGCCCGCGTGGCGCGAGGAGGGCGGGCGTGCGCTCGCCGAGGGTGCGCTGCGGGAGCTGCGGATCGCGGAGCCGGGCAGCCAGCACCAGTTGACGTGGGCGCGGTTCTTCGCGGTGGTGGCCTCCGCGGGCGCCGATCTGCAGTTGCTGCAGGGTCTCCTCGACGGCACGGCGAAGATCGACGGGCTCGATGTCGACCAGGAGCTGCGGTGGGCCTTCCTCGGGCCGCTGGCCGCGCACGGCGTCGCCGACGAGAAGGTCCTCGGCGCGGAGCTGGCGCGGGACGACACCGCTTCGGGCAAGCGGCATCAGGTGCGGTGCCTGGCCTCCAGGCCTTCTGCGGCGGTGAAGGCGCAGGCGTGGGCGGCCGTGGTGGAGTCCGACGCGTTGTCCAACGCGCTGGTCGGGGCGACCATCGCGGGGTTCTCGCAGGCCTCGCAGAGGGAGTTGACCGCGCCGTACGCGGAGAAGTACTTCGCTGCGATTGAGCGGGTGTGGGAGGAGCGGTCCATCCAGATCGGGATGGATGTCGTCAAGGGGCTGTTCCCTCATCTACAGGACAGCCAGGGGACGGTGGACGCGACGGACGCGTGGCTCGCGGCGCATGCGGGGGCGGCTCCTGCCCTGCGGCGGCTGGTTGTCGAGGCCCGGGACGACTTGGCCCGCTCCCTGCGCGCGCAGGCTTGCGATGCGGCTGCCGCCTAGGGCCTGTCCGATGGGTCAGGCCGGTCTTCGCGCCGGGTGCCGATTCAGCAGGGCCGAGCGGGCCCTGGTGCGTGCAGCTGCAAGGCGGAGGAGGGCGTCAACGCGAATGGGGTCTCCCCTGCTCGAGCGGAGTCGAGAGCTTGGGGAAGTTGGCAACCGACGACAACGCGGGAGGGGGCACCTCCCTGCTCGAGCGAAGTCGAGAGCTTGGGGGAGGGCGTGCCAGGGCCCGCGACCCCGGCAGGACCCATCGGACAGGCCCTAGTCCGGCGGGGGCGCGCGGTGGTCTGGCGCGCCCCCGCCGGACGTACCCAGTGCAAACGGACCTTTTCGGCAGTCGAACGTCTGCACTTTAGTGCGGGGTTGTCCGGTTATGTCGACGGGCGTGTAACAGCGGTTAGAGGGGTGAGCGGGGGCGGGAATGGCCCGGTCATGAACCACAACACCCCGCTCTCCCCCCGCCCCCAGAAGCACGTCGCCGACGTCCAGCGCCGCGTCATGAGCACCGCCCAGCTGCGCGCCCACGGAATCTCCGCCGCCGACACGGCCGCCCACTGCCGTCCGGAAGGGCCCTGGCAGCAGCTGCTCCCCGGGGTGTGCCTGCTGCATCCGGGGCCGCCGACCCCTGAAGAGCGGCTGCACGGCGCCCTGTTGTACGCGGGGCGGCCGCCGGCCAAGCGGGCGAAGACCGTGCCCGCGCAGCCCGGCCCGGGCGAAGCCCACGCCCCGTACGCCGACGCGCTGATCACGGGCCTCGCGGCGCTCGCCCTGCACCGCTTCTCGTCCGCTCCCCCGCTGCTCTCGCTCGACCGCATCGACATCCTGGTGCCCCGCACCCGGCGGCTGCGGTCCACCGGATTCGCGCGGCTCGTGCGGACCCCCGCGCTGCCGACCGCCGTACAGATCACGGGAGTTCCGGTGGCGCCGGTGCCGCGTGCGCTCGCCGACGCGGTGGCGGGGCTCTCCGAGGCCGCTGCGGTGCGCAGGCTGCTCACCGAGGCGGTGCGCGGCGGACACTGCGAACCGGCCTCCATCGTCCGGGAGTTGAACCAGGCGCGGCTGCTCAACCGCCCCCACGTGGTGAACGCCGTCGACTCGCTGCTCGCCGAGGGGCGAGCCATCGCCGAGGACCGGCTCTACCAGATGGTCACCGAGCACGGGCTGCCCGATCCGCTGTGGAACGTCGATCTGCGATTGCCCGGCGGGCCGCATCTGGGGGGCGTCGACGCCTACTGGCCCGATCTGGCCGTCGCGGTCGAACTCGACACACGGGCACCGCGCCACGGCTTCCGTCAGGACGACGACGCCCTGTGGTCCGAGTACGCCCGTAAGCGCGAGCACCTGGAGCGGCTCGGCATCACCGTCGTCCATCTGACGCCCAAGAAGCTGCGGGATTCGCTCGAACAGCAGGCGACCGTCGTACGGACCGCACTGATGGCCGCGACCGACCGTGACCCGGCGGCGTATGTGGTGGTGCTGCCCAGATGACACGGGGCGGCGCTGCCCGATAGGAGGGGAGCGAAAGGGGGCGGGACCCGGACGGCGGGCCCCGCCCCCTTTCGCGTACGCGTTACGCGCCTGTTCCACGGCCCTACTTGCCGCAGAACTCCGCCTCCAGGATCGAAGGGCCGTCCCCCGCAGGCCCGTTGAAGTTGAACGCCAGCGCATGGCGGCCGTCCTCCGTGGCGCCCGCCATGGACGACGAGCCGTGGATGTCGCCGCCGTGACCCCAGACGACCTTGCCGCAGGAGGTCTTGACCGCTTCGAGGGCGAGACCGTAGCGGCGGCCCTCGTCGCCCGCCGGGACGGTCGTCTTCATCTCGGCGAGCTGCTTCTTCGGCAGGAGCTTGCCCCGCAGCAGCGCGGTGTAGAAGCGGTTCAGGTCGGCCGAGTCGGAGATCATCGCGCCCGCCGCGCCCCCCACGGACGGGTTGAACTCCGTCACGTCGTGGTTCTTGGCGTCCGGGGCGTCGGACAGCTTCGTGTACGCGCGTGAACTCGGCCGCGGCATCGACGCGTCCGTGCCGGGCAGGCTGGTGTGGTGCAGGCCGAGCGGTTCGATGACCCGTCGGCGGATCTCGTCCGCGTACGACTCGCCCGTCACCTTCTCGACGATCATTCCGGCCAGGACGTAGTTGGTGTTGGAGTAGTTCCAGCCCTTCCCGGGCTTGAAGTCCGGCTTGTGGCGCATGGCGATGGCGACCTCCTCCTCGGGGGTCCAGGTGTCATAGCGGTGTTCGAGGAACTTCTCCGTGAACACCTTCTCCTGGAAGCCCGCGTCGGCCGACACGTTGAAGACGCCGCTCGTGTGGTTGAGGAGTTGGCGCACCGTGATCCTGTCGCCGTCGTGGCCGTTGCCCTCGACGACGCCCGGCAGCCACCGCCCGACCTTGTCGTCCAGGTCGAGCTCCCCCTCTGCCTCCAGCTGGAGCAGCACGGTGGCGACGAAAGTCTTGGTGATGCTGCCGACGCGGTAGTGGTCGTGGGCCCCGCGCGGGCTCTGGTCGTCGAGGTTGCCGACGCCGGCGGCGGAGTTCCAGGCGCCGCGCCGGTCCTTGGCCTGGACGGTCACGCCGGGGGCGTCCTCGTTGACGGCGGCCTCCATCGCCTTCTGGGTCGCCCGGTGCCGGTCCCCCTGTCCTGGCGCCGAGGCGAGCGCGGGCGCCGCGAACGCACCCGCCGCCAGCGCCCCGGCCACGACCGCCGCCACTCCCGTGATCCCCGTACGCATCGACATCCGCTGTCCCTTCGTCATCGAACGTGGTCGACTCAGGGGACTCGCGGCCCGGCGCGGAGGTTGACCGGCCCGCGCGGGTTGAGCGGGATTCGGCCGATCCGCGGGGGCGGCCTCGCAGGGGGTCAGCGCTTGCGGAGGATCAGCTCCGTGTTCCGGTCCCCCGGCTCGCCGCCCAACGTGGGCTTCGCGCCCGGGGCGTTGAAGGAGAGCTCGCGGTAGAGCGCGGCGAGGCCGGTCTGCGAGAGGTCGGCGTAATCCGTGCGGTGCGGGGCCGACGACTCGATCAGGGTGGTGAAGAGGGAGATCGTGCCGTCGTGGTTGTCGGTCAGCTCCACGACGCGGGCCAGCTGCGGGAAGTCGATGTGCGAGGCCGTGGAGACCTCCCAGAAGGAGCCGTGCGGGGTCTGGTGCGGGGTGATGTCGTTCTTGTGGCTGTGGCCGTTGACCCAGGCCAGGACGGAGCGGTGACGGCCGAGCAGGGCGACGATCTCGTCGCCGCCGTGCCGGGTCTCGCGCGGGCGTCGCGGGTCCTGGCGGAGGTTCCGCATGGTCCTGCTGGTGTGGTGGCTGAAGACGATGACGTGGGAGCCGCCGCCGTTCGTCTTCTCGTTGGCCTTCAACTCCCGTTCGAGCCATTTCAGTTGGGCGGCGCCGAGGGAGCCTTCGTAGTGGCCGCCGGGGTCCGTCGTGTCCAGGCTGATGCCGAGTACGTCGTCGCTGATGCGGAAGGAGTAGTACTGGGTGCCCGCGTCGAGGTTCTCCTGCGTGTAGCCGTGGCCGACCGGTCCGTTGCCCTTGTACGCGGGGTCCAGGTGCGCCTGGACGTACTCGGCGGGCGTGAAGGGCGCCCGGCTCTCGTCCGGGGTGACCGAGCGCATCCGCCGCGACTCGCTCTTCAGGAGCTCCTTGAACTGCGCGCCCTTGGGGTCTCGGCCCTTCTTGACCGCCTTCCACAGGGCGGCGCCGCGCGACTCGTCCAGGGACATCAACTTCCGCCCGCCGACGGCGAATTCGGTGAAGTACGAGTCTCCGGGGCCCCAGCAGCCGCCGGGCAGCGCGTCGTGGTTGCCGACGGTCGAGTACCAAGGGAGCCCGAGGCCGGGGCTGTTGACCTCGCGGAGAGCGGCGTCGAGGAAGCCGTCGACCTGCGGGAAGCCGAGGGCCCTGTCGGTGTCGCGGAGGTCGCCGTCCGGATGCCAGTAGAGCTTGAGCCCGCTGTCCTGCACGCCTTCGTAGCGGCGCGGGTCACCGGTGTTGGGGGTGATGCGGCCGCCGCTCATCGTCTTGAGGAACCAGTCGAGTTCGGCGTGGGAGTTGTTGTCGGTGTTGTCGCCCGTCGTCACCACGCAGTGCAGCGGCGATCCGGTGGCGGGCGCGCCGCGCAGCGCGTTCACCCGCTCGACAAGGGCGACCGCACCCGCCACCGACAGGGCCTCCTGCGGGCGCCACGCGCTCGCGGTCTGGGCGCGCAGATACTCGTACCGAAGCGGGTGCTGTACGTCGACCAGATGCAGGTCGGTGAACTGGACGAACGCGGCGAGCGCGGTACGCCGCCCCTCGCGGCCGGGCTTGGCGGCGGCCAGGTCGCCGCGGACCACCCGCTCCCAGGCGGGCCCGTCGCCGAGCCGCCGGTATCCGGAGCTGCCGCGCGGGGCGGCGACGGCGGCCAGCGTGGTGCCACCCCGGTAGGGCATCAGGGGCGCGGCGGGTGCGGGCCGGGAGAGCGCGACGGGGGCGGGGCGGCTCGGTGCGGCATGGCTGGTGCCCGGCCTCAGGGCGTATCCCACACCCGCGGAGAGGGAGACCGCTCCGGTGGCCGCGAGGAAGGCCCGGCGGTCCACTGCCGATGCGGCGGAGGCGACGGAGTGGGTGGCGGTCTTGGCGGCGGTGGCGACAGAGCGTATGCGCGGCATGGCGCGGTCTCCCCGATTGCGAACGCGTCGGCAGTGGTCGCGGGGAATCCGGCGTACTGCGCCTACCGAATTTCCCGCTCGTACTGGATCGTTGGCATCCGGGATGACCTGCACGTTAACGAGACCGCAACGGGCAGCACCGATCACCGTACGTGGATCATCGGGCACCCTGCGCGGCCATGAACCCCTCTCCCGACGGAGAGGAGGCGGTCACTCCATGTTCACCTTTCGGGGAAGAGAAGGTGCACCGGAGCCTCAGGTCGCCAGGTGGCCGTCGGCAGGACGCTCCCGCCAGAGGCCCAGGCCGATGTCGACGAGCCCGACCCGGTCGAGGTCGGGGACGGCGTCCAGCGGGTGCCATGCAGCGAGGTCGGTCGAGCCGTCCGTCTCGTGGCGCAGCTCGCCGCCGGTGATCCCGGCCTCGTAGATGATGCGCAGGCCGTGGAAGTCGGCGACGGCGCCGAGCCTGCGGGGGTAGCGGCGGCGCAGGGAGTCCATGCCGAGCAGCGTGACCGGCTGGATGACGTAGCCCGTCTCCTCGTCCGCCTCGCGGATCACCGTGTCGTACGGATCCTCCCCGTGGTCCATGCCGCCGCCGGGCAGCGTCCAGCGTTTGCTGCCGTCGCCCGCCACCCAGCGGGCCAGCAACACCTGCCCGTCGCGTACGCATACGGCGTAGGCCGCCACCCGAAGCTCTTTGTGCACAGGCTGACGCTAGACCTAATAGCTCCCTTAATACGGTCCTTCTACGGTCCTCCTATTGCGGGTTCGCCGGTGAGTATTCGGGCGGCGACCACGCATAGGGGCTCGCTCCCAGGGTTTCCGCCGTCCTCTCGACGGTGAAGCGGACCGTGCGGGAACCGTCCGCCGCGTACTCGGTGCGTGCCGTGCCGGAGAGCTGGAGGGTGGTGCCGGTCGCCCAGTCGAGGAAGAGGAGCCCGGCACGGGGGTCGGTGGCGAGGTTGCCGAGGGTCAGGAACATGGAGTTGCCCGGGTAGTCCCGCCAGACCAGCTCGTAGGGGGACGGCACCTCGACGAATCCCGGATTGCCGCCCCGGTGGCTGGCGTCGGCGCCGTGCTCGTGGACGGTGGCGAGGAAGAAGGTGTCGGCGGCGGCGATGAACGCGCGCTGGTCGCCGGTGAGTTTCACTCCGTGGCGGGGCGAGGCGGGGCGGCCCGGCGCCTTTCCCTCCAGGAGGTCGCGCTTCTGGAGGTACTTGGGGCAGTTCGAGAAGACCTGGTCGGCCTCGATCGCCAGGCCGCGCGGGGTGGGGCGCGCCCTGCCGTTGAGGCGCATGCGGCGGCGGGTGCGGGGGTCGAGGGCGATGGTTCCGACGGGGGTGCCTTCGCGGGCGAGGCTCCGGGCCAGCGGGTCTCCGGCGTGCGGGCCTCCCCGGATCGATATCTGCTGCGGCCCCGTGGCCCGCACGAACCCGGGTGCGCCGGTGAGCAGCGAGGCCCAGACGGCGCCCTCGGTGTCCGCGCCGCCGAGCACCAGCATGGGCTGGAGTTCGAGGAAGGCGGCGGCCACCGGGCGGATGCCCTGGCCTATGGAGCGGCCCACGTGATCGGCCATATCGCGTACGCCGACGAGATCTTGGACGGTGCGGGAGCCGTGGTGGTAGGGCCCTTCGGGTGCGTGCGAGGCCATGGGGTTCATCGCGTCCTTCCGGGATTGCGGGCTTACGGGCTTAGAAGAAGCCGCAGGTGGGTGCCGACTCCACCGGTGCGGCGGCCGTATCGGCCCCGGTCGGAGAATAGATCTCCAGGCGCGTGCCGTCCGGGTCGCGGAAGAAGATGCCGCCGGACGGTGTCGACCTCGATCGCCAGGTGGTGCAGGCCTGCGCTTCCGGCGGCGTACGCGGTGTCGGCCTGCTGCCAGAGCGTGAGGACGGGCCTGGCGCCATCGCCCAGGAAGGCGAACCTGCGGCCCTCCTCCTTGCCCTCACCGATCACGCCGTAGCCGATGACGTCTCGATAGAAGGCCAGTGAGCGCTCGATGTCCGTGACGTTCAGGCCGATGTGGCCGGTGCGGAGTGCGCTCGGCGTGCTGGTCGCGGTCATGACTCTCCCCTTGTCAGCAGTGGCCGCCCGCTCGACGCGGACTAACCGTTGATATTGAGGTTAGAGGTTAGAGACCGCGAGCGTCAACCGGTCACGTACTCTTTACTGGTTAGCCGTGAAGGGAGCCCCCATGTCCGCCGACGCCGCTCGCGACCCTCGCCCCCTCGTGGGCGAGCCGCTCTCCCTCGACCTGCTCAATACGCGGTGGATGCTGGACGGCGTACGCCAGGATCTGCTGACCGACGCCGAGGGCCTCGGCATCTGGCTCGCGGCCAACGGCATCGCTGATCGCTTCGAGGCGGACGGGCGGACGCTGGAGCACGTCCTGCTGGCGCGGGACGCGCTGGCCTCCGTGGTGGACGCGCCGGGCGAGGCGGCGGGGGTCGCACGGGTCAACAAGATCCTCGGGCACGGGCGGATCCGGGCGACGCTGAGTCCTGAAGGTCCGGGCGAGGAGCTCGAGTTCAAGGACGCGAGCTGGGGTCCGGGCTGGCTGGCGACGCGGGACTACCTGGGGCTGCTGGCCGCGGCGCCGGATCGGATCCGGCGGTGCGCCCACGAGGCGTGCATCCTGCACTTCTTCGATACGTCGCGGAACGGCACCCGGCGGTGGTGCTCGATGGCCGCGTGCGGCAACAGGGCGAAGGCGTCCCGCCATTACGCCAGGTCTCGCGAGGATTAGGGCGTCCCTGCGGAGCTGAATCTTTCAGCCCCGGGGGCGAATAGTCCGCAATGCCGCCGGTGGCACATGGCGGAATTACGCCACCGCCCGATCCGCCCCGGGCAACTCTCCCCAAACAGCAGTCACTTACGTGAAGCTAAGCGGTCATCCGGTACCGAATTCCGGACCCTTTCGACCTTACGTACAGGGATGCTGATGACCCCCGAAGCCACACCCTCCACACCCATATCGCCGGCGAGACGCCCAAGACGGGCGGCCCGGCTCGCGATAGCCGTCGGCCTGACCGCCGCACTCTCCGCCGCCGGGCCCATACCCATGGCCCTCGCGGCCGACGAAGACCCCGGCGCCCCCGCCGCCCCCGCACCCAAGGACGCCGCCGGCAAGCTCGGTTCGGCCGACGCCGACCTGCTCGCGGAGGCGAAGGCGGACGGTGAGAAGACCGTCACGATGATGGTCGCCACCGCGCCCGGCGCCACCGAGAAGGTCGCCGGCCAGCTCGACGCCGTCAAGGGCGGCTCCGTCGGCCGGACCGACGACAAGCTCGGCTACGTCCGCGCCTCCGTGCCCACCGCGAAGGCCGACGCCGCGATCGAGGCGGCCGGCAAGCTGTCCTCCGTACACGGCATCGATCTGCGGCACGAGATCGAGCTCGACGATCCGACGCCCGCCGCCGACCACGCCAAGGGCGCGGACGTGGCGGCGCAGGGAACGTACGCCGGGCCGGACAAGAACACCCCGGCGAAGAACCCGTACAACCCCTCCTTCGAGACCGGCGCCGTCGACTTCGTGAAGAAGAACCCGAAGGCGGACGGCCGCGGCACCACCATCGGCATCCTCGACTCCGGCATCGACCTGGGTCACCCCGCGCTGCAGAAGACCACCACCGGCGAGCGGAAGATCACCGACTGGGTCACCGCCACCGACCCGATCGTCGACGCCGACGCGACCTGGCGGCGGATGACCAACCCCGTCACCGGCCCCGTCTTCACGTGGGACGGCCAGACCTGGAAGTCCGCCGCGGGCTCGTACCAGATCAGCCGGTTCAGCGAGAAGGCCACCACCGGCGGCGACGCCAAGGGCGACCTGAACCGCGACGGCGACACCACCGACACCTGGGGCGTGCTCTACGACCCGGCCGCCGGGACGGTCCGCATCGACCTGAACGACAACAAGGACTTCACCGACGACGACACGATGAAGCCGTACAAGGACGGCCACCAGGTCGCCTACTTCGGCAAGGACGACCCGGCGACCGACGTCGTCGAGCGCGTCCCGTTCGTCGTCGAGATCCGCAAGGACGTGCCGACCGACCCGTACGGCGGCGACTGGGTCGGCAAGAAGGCCGACTTCGTCAACATCGGCCTCATCGAGTCCGAGCACGGCACGCACGTCGCGGGCATCACCGCGGCCAACGGCCTGTTCGGCGGCAAGATGAACGGCGCGGCGCCCGGCGCCAAGCTGGTCTCGTCCCGCGCCTGCACCTGGACCGGCGGCTGCACCAACGTCGCGCTCACCGAGGGCATGATCGACCTCGTGACGAAGCGCGGCGTCGACATCGTCAACATGTCGATCGGCGGCCTCCCGGCCCTCAACGACGGCAACAACGCGCGCGCCGAGCTCTACAAGCGGCTCATCGACGAGTACGGCGTGCAGTTGGTGATCTCGGCCGGCAACTCCGGCCCCGGTGCCAACACCATCGGCGACCCTGGTCTCGCCGACAAGGTCATCTCCGTCGGCGCGTCCATCTCCAAGGACACCTGGGCCGCCAACTACGGCTCCGTCGTGCGGAAGCCGTACGCGATGCTGAACTTCTCCTCGCGCGGCCCGCGCGAGGACGGCGGCTTCGCGCCGATCATCTCGGCGCCGGGCTCTTCCATCAACACCACGCAGACCTGGCTGCCGGGCTCCCCGGTCGCCGAGGCGGGCTACAAACTCCCCGCCGGATACTCGATGTTGCAGGGTACGTCGATGGCGTCCCCGCAGGCCGCGGGCGCCTCCGCGCTGCTCCTCTCCGCCGCCAAGCAGAAGAACATCGACCTCACTCCGGCCAAGCTGCGCACCGCGCTCACGTCGACCGCGGACCACATCCGCGGCGAGCAGGCGTACGCGCAGGGCACCGGCCTGATCGACATCGTGGGCGCCTGGGGTGCCATCAAGTCCGGTGCGAACGCGCACAGTTACACGGTGAAGGCGCCGGTCGACACCGCCCTGGAGCAGGAGCTGAAGAAGCCCGGCACCGGCATCTACGACCGTGAGGGCGGCCTGAAGGTCGGCCAGAAGCGGACGTACGACGTCACCATCACGCGGACGTCGGGCCCGGACCGCGCCGTGCGCCACGAGCTGGACCTGAAGAACAACCACGGCGGTACGTTCCGCGTGCTGGGCGATGACGAGATCTCGCTGGGCCTGAACAAGCCGGTGACGGTCAAGGTCCAGGCGAAGGCCGGGTCCGCCGGGCTGCACAGCGCGGTCCTCACCGTGAACGACGAGCGCACCAAGGGCGTCGACCAGCAGATCATGTCGACGGTCGTCGTCTCGGCGCCGCTCGCCAAGCCGTCGTACACCTTCTCGGCGGCCGGTTCGGTGCAGCGCAACAGCACCAAGTCGTACTTCGTGACGGTGCCCAAGGGCGCCAAGTCCCTCGAAGTCGCCCTCGGCGGCCTGAAGGGCAAGAGCCAGACGCGGTTCATCGCGGTGCACCCGTACGGCGTCCCGGTCGACTCGACCTCGTCGCTCGTCTGCTACCCGAACTACGAGAACCCGGCCAACACCTGCCGCCCCGACCTGCGTTCGTACGCGGACCCGCAGCCGGGCGTCTGGGAGATCGAGATCGAGTCGCGCCGGACGTCGCCGCTGCTCGACAACCCGTACAAGCTGGACGTCGCCGCGCTGGGCGTCGCCTTCGACCCGGCCGTGCAGACGGTGCCCGAGGCCAAGGTCGGCACGCCCGCCCCGGTCTCCTGGAAGGTCACGAACGATTTTGCCGCGGTCGACGGCAAGCTCCAGGGCGGCCCGCTCGGCTCGTCGAAGGCCGCGAAGCCTTCCATCAAGCAGGGCGAGACGCAGACCACGACCGTGGTCGTGCCGGAGGGCGCGGAGCGGCTCGACGTCGCGATCGGCTCGACGTCCGACTCGGCCGCCGACCTCGACCTCTCGGTCCTGAAGGACGGAAAGGTGGTCGGCTCGTCGGCGGACGGCGACTCCGAGGAGTCCGTCAGCCTGCCGAAGCCCGCCGCGGGTACGTACGAGATCGAGGTCGTCGGATACTCCATCCCGGCGGGCACGACCGAGTACTCCTACCTGGACGTCTTCTTCTCGGCGGCGCTCGGCACGGTCAAGGTCGACCAATCGGCGCCGGTGAACTTGCCCAACGGCGCTTCGGCGGACGTGAAGGCGGAGGTCGTCGCCGACGCACCGGCCGCGGAGGGGCGTGAACTGTTCGGCGAGGTGTCGCTCCTGAACGGGCGCGGCACGGTGTCCGGGACGGGCAGCGTGAAGATCACTAAGGTCGTTCCGTAGCCGGTCGGCTAGTGGGCGATGCAAAAAAGTCCCGCCGAATGTCCCCTTTGGGGGCATTCTGGCGGGACTTTTCTGCGTTCGCCGAGCGGGCTAGTCGCACTGGATCTGGCGGGAGCCGGGGAGGGCGTTCGTGATCGTCGTGCGGAGGCGGTCGCGCTTCTTTCCCATGGCCCAGTTGTCCGGTTCGGTCTCCCCCTTCGTCATGGTGATCAGGACTCGGTCGCCCACCTTCAGGCGCGGGTCGACGTCATGGTCCATGGGGAAGGTGACCGTCCCGGGGCCGGACTCCGGTTTGATGTAGTGGTCGGCGTCGAGCGTGATCCGGTCCCGCGCCGCACCCGGCACCGCGTCGACCGCCGTCACCGTGCCCTCCACGATGAGCCGCGAGCACGCCACGAAGCCCTCCGGAGTGAGATCCGCGTCCTGCTGCTTCCCGCCGCCCGGCGCCGCCGCCTTTTCGTCACCGGACGTGGCGGCGTCCTCGCTCCCCATGCCGCCGCCGGATGCCAGTACGGCCCAGGTCATGACACTGGCCACGGCGAGACCGCCCGCCGCCGCGAGGGCGCCGAAGGCGAGCCGCAACGGGCGCCGGTTCCGTACGGGAGGCCGTGCCACCGTCTCCGGCACCGGCTCCGGCACCGGCACCGGCTCCGGCGCAGGCCGCGCCCCCAATGCGTCGCCCGCCGCTGCCAACCCCTCCCGCAGCAGGGCGACATCCGCCACGGCCGCCGCGTGCTCGGCGCGGAACTCGGGATCACCGCGCACCTCGTCCGGCACGGGGTCGCCCGTGACCGCAAGCATCAACGCCTCGTAGGCCTCGTCGTACGTCCCAGGCACCCTCACACCACCTCGCCCTCGTGCAGCCGCGTCCGCAGCACCCGTACCGCGGAGTGCAGCCTGCTCTTGACCGTGCCCTCCGGGATGCCGAGCTCGTCGGCGATGGCACGGACCGGCAGATCCGCGTAGAACCGCAGGACCACGACCTGCCGCTGGGCATCCGGCAGCTCGCCAAGACCCTGCGTGACGGCGAGGGACAGCGCCCGCGCCTCCGCGCCGTCCTCGTCGGTGGTCTCCCGCCACAGCACGGCGAGCCGCTCCCCGAGCCGCTCCTGCCTGCGGCGCGCCCGGTGCCAGTCCATGGCGAGGTTCGACGCGACCACCGCCGCCCACGCGGACACGTCACGCGGCGCCTCGCGCCCGTCCGCCGCCCGCTCCAGGAGCTTCAGCCTGACCTGCTGGACGCCGTCGGGCAGATCGGCGTGCGGCACCCCGCCGAGCGCGAGCACCGCCCGCACCCGGTCCTCCTGTGCCGCGTCGAGCGGATCCGCCTTCTCCTGCCTCTCGGCGGCCCGGCGCGTTTTTCTCCGCAGCAAGGCACCCCTCCCATCCCCGCGTTTCCCCTAGGACGCCGGGACGGCCCGAAACGTTCGCCGACGGTCGCCGCGATGTGACATCCGGTACTCGGGGATGTGACATCCCGTACTTCGGACAATGGATTGGACAAGGCGACGGTGGACAGACGCATCATGGAACGCACCCCGAGCGCCAGGTCAGCTGGCCACGCGCATGCACATACGGAGGAACTCCCTGTGAAGGTCGGAATCGTCGGAGCCACCGGTCAGGTCGGCACGGTCATGCGCAAGATCCTCGCCGAGCGGAAGTTCCCGCTGGACGAGCTGCGCCTGTTCGCCTCGGCCCGCAGCGCCGGGACGGTCCTGGACGGCGTGACGGTGGAGGACGCCTCCACGGCCGACTACACGGGCCTGGACATCGTGCTCTTCTCCGCCGGTGGCGCCACCTCCAAGGCCCTCGCCGAGAAGGTCGCATCGCAGGGCGCCGTAGTGATCGACAACTCCTCGGCCTGGCGCCGCGACCCCGACGTACCGCTGGTCGTCTCCGAGGTGAACCCGCACGCGATCGCCGACCGCCCCAAGGGCATCATCGCCAACCCGAACTGCACGACGATGGCCGCGATGCCGGTCCTGAAGCCGCTGCACCAGGAGGCCGGCCTCACCGCGCTGGTCGTGGCGACGTACCAGGCCGTCTCCGGTTCCGGCCTCGCCGGTGTCGATGAGCTCTTCGAGCAGGTCAAGAAGGTCGGCGAGGACGCCCCGAAGCTCACGCACGACGGCTCGGCCGCCGAGTTCCCCGAGCCGGACAAGTACGTCGCGCCGATCGCGTACAACGTGCTTCCGCTCGCCGGCTCCATCGTCGACGACGGCCTGAACGAGACCGACGAGGAGCAGAAGCTCCGCCACGAGTCGCGGAAGATCCTGGAGATCCCGGGCCTGAAGGTCTCCGGCACCTGCGTCCGCGTCCCGGTCTTCACCGGTCACTCCCTCCAGGTCAACGCCCGCTTCGAGCGTCCGCTGAGCCCCGAGCGCGCCACCGAGATCCTCGCCTCCGCCGAGGGCGTCGTCCTCACCGACGTGCCGACCCCGCTGGTCGCGGCGGGCAAGGACGACGCCTTCGTGGGCCGTATCCGGGGCGACGAGACGGTGGAGAACGGCCTGGCCTTCTTCATCTCCGACGACAACCTCCGCAAGGGCGCCGCGCTGAACGCGGTGCAGATCGCGGAGCTTGTGGCGGCCGAGCTCAAGGGCTGACGTCCTGCTTCTCCGTACGCCTTTCCGTACGCTTTTCCGTACGCCGCCGGGGGCGGGCACCGCTGTGCGGTGACCGCCCCTTCCGCGCGTCCTGGGCCGCCACGACGAGCAGCGCGAGCACCGCGAGGCCACCGCCGAGCCACAACACGTCCGTGACTCCGCGGCCGTCCGCGACCAGGCCGCCGGTCAGCGCGCCCAGGGCGATCGCCGCGTTGAACACCCCTGCGAAGAGCGCCGACGCCGCCTCGCGGGCCCCCGGCGCCGCGGCCATCACCCACTGCTGGGTGGAGACCGAGACCCCGCCGTACGTCAGTCCCCAGGCGATGAGCAGCGCCACCGACGCGAGCAGCGAGCCGCCCGCGGGCCCCATGAGGAGCACCACGGCGCCGAGCCCTGCGCTGATCGCGAGCAGCGCACGGCGCGGCTCGCGGGCCGCGAAGGCGCCGCCCACGAAGTTCCCCGCGATGCCCGCGACGCCGTACGCGAGAAGCAGCCCGCTGATCAGCCCGGCGCCGAGGTCGGGCACCCGCTCCAGGACCGGGCGCACGTAGGTGTACGCGGCGAAGTGTCCTGTCACCAGGAGCAGCACCACCAGGAGCGCGGCCCGCAGCGGCGCCGTCCGCAGCAGCCGCGGGAACGCGCCGAGCCGCACCGCATCGGACGAGGGCAGCTTCGGCAGGACCGCGGCGAGCAGTCCCGCGACGGCGAGGGCAAAACCCCCCATGGCCACGAACGCCCAGCGCCAGCCCGCCAGTTCACCCAGGAACGTACCGGCGGGGACGCCGAGCACGGACGCCACCGCGATCCCACTGAAGATCACCGTGGTGGCCCGCCCTGCCGCATCCTCGCGCACGAGACGTACGCCGATACCGGCCGCGATCGCCCACACGCCCCCGATGCAGACGCCCACAAGGACCCGTGCGGCGAGCAGCACCCCGAAGGTGGGCGCGAGCGCGGAGAGCAGATTCGCGGCGGCGAGCAGCCCGGTGAGCGTGCAGAGCACCGTCCGCCGGTCGGCGCTCCGCACGGCGACGGGCAGCAGCAGGGCGGCGAGCGCCGCGACCATGCCGGGCAGCGTGACGGTCAGGCCCGCGGTGCCGTCGGAGACACCGAGTCCGGAGGAGAGGGAGGTGAGGAGTCCGACGGGCAGCATCTCCGTGGTGACGACGGAGAAGGTGGTGGCGGCGACGGCGAGGACGGAGAGGGGCAGGGTGGTGTTGTTCTTCATGGACTCCAGCCTTCGTGGGGCGCCCACCGGGAACAACGCCGAAGATCTCATCCTTGAATGAGCGAGGCTCATCGATGAGGCGAGGCTCGCGGACGAGACGGGCTCATGGAGGAAAGGCGGACCCGGGTGAGCGGGCTTGAGATACGGGAGCTCGAGTGCTTCATCGCGCTCGCCGACGAGCTGCACTTCGGCCGCGCGGGCGAGCGTCTGTATGTCTCGCAGAGCCGCGTCAGCCAGCTGCTGCGGGATCTGGAGCGGCGGATCGGCACACGGCTCGTCGAACGGTCAAGCCGCCGGGTGCGGCTGACCGCGTCGGGTGAGCGTTTCCTTGCCGAACTGCGCCCGGCGTACGAGGCGTTGAGCGCCACGGTGGACTCGGCGCGCGAGGCGGCGCGAGGGGTTTCGGGGCGGCTGCGGATCGGTTTCCAGGGGACGGCGGACGCCCGGCTGATGGAGGCGATCACGGACTTCCAGGAGCAGCATCCGGCGTGCGTGACGGAGATCGTGGAGATCCCCTTCGCGGATCCCTTCGGGGCGGTTCGGCACGGTGCGGTGGACACGGCGATCGTGCTCCTTCCGGTCGCGGAACCGGACCTGGTCCTCGGCCCGCTCTTCTCCCGCCAACCGCAGAACGTCGCGGTGTCGGTACGCCACCCCTTCGCGGGCCGGACATCGCTGAGCGCGGCCGAACTGACGGACACTCCGCTGATCTCGGCGGCGGCTCCGGCACCCGCGTACTGGCGCGAGGCACACGCCCCTTCCGCCACGCCCGCGCCGGAGGTGCGCACCCTCCAGGAGGGGCTGACGCTGGTCGCGGCCGGGCGGGGCGCGATGCTCCTGTGCAGCCCCACGGCGGATTACCACGGCCGCCGTGACGTCACGTTCGTGCCGGTGGAGGGTCTTCCGGACTCGGTGCTCGGGATGGTGTGGCACCGGGACGCGGAGACGGAGCGGGTACGGGCGTTCGCACGGGCGGTCGCCACGTCGAGCGTCAGGGCCGCCGCACCTCGAAGTGGAAGCAGCCGTACTCGACGGCCCTGACGTGTACGAGGGCGACCTCGGGGTCGGCGAAGGCCTCCGCGAGTGCGGTGTCGAAGCCGGCGGTGGTGTCCTCGGGGATCTCGAAGAGGCGGCCGCCGATGATGCGGCCTTCGGCGTTGTAGCGGCGGAGGGTGCGGAGGGCTGCGGGGCGGGCGAAGGGATAACCCTCCCCGTCCGGGGCGGGTCCCGCGCAGTCCTCGTCCTCCGCGTGGATGAAGACGGGCCCCTGCTCGTCGTAGGCACCGGGGGTGGCGCCGGTGTCCGCGGCCCAGCGCCGCAGCGGCGCGTACGAGACGAGGGCGACGTGCTCGCCGGGGGCGATGGGGCGGAGGCAGCAGCGGAGGGGGTCGCCGCCTTCCGGGTCCGTGTACGGGGCGGGGGGACGGCCTGCGTCGTCGGTGTCGCGGAGTTCCTTGAGGGCTACAGGGTCGATTGGGCGGGGGTGGTACGCGATGGTGGCCATGGGTCGAGGGTCGCGCGTGCGGGTGGGTGGGGGCTGGCGGCTTTCAGACGTTGCTTTCCCCAACCCCGCCCCTTCCCGGCTATGACATTTTGCGGCTCCGCCGCGGGCCGCTGCGCGGGGGCTTTGCTCTTGAGCGGGCCGCCCTCACCAAGCCCCCCGCATCCGCCGATACCCCTCCCCCAGCTCCGCAAGCTCCTCCCCCGTCAGCACATCCTCGACCCGCACGAATCCCTCCGGCGCCCTCTCCGCGACCGTCCGAAGGACCCGCTCATGCGGCATCGCCCGGTTCGCAAGGACCACCGCGTTCGCGGACGCCCACCGCTCGGCCTCGTAGGCCCGCAGTCCCCCCACCCGGTCCGGCGCGGCAAGCGCCAGGCAACGGGCGAGGACCCGTGCGTCGAGCACGGCCTCGGAGCCCCCGCTCGACCCCACGGGGTACATGGGGTGCGCCGCGTCCCCGAGGAGCGTCACGGGGCCCTGCCCCCACCACGGCAGCGGGTCCCGGTCCACCATCGGGTACTCCAGGATCCGCGGCGTCGAGGCGAGCAGCGCCGGCACGTCCAGGTCCCCGATGCGCCACCCGGCGAAGTGCGGAAGCACGTCGGAAAGCCGCCCCGAGCGGTTCCAGTCGACAGGTCCTGCCACCCCGTGGTGGTGGACCGGAAACCGCACCTCCGCCACCCAGTTGAGCAGCGCCCGCCCCCGCGTCTCCGCCTCGCGGGAGATCGGATAGACGACCAGCTTCACGCTCGCGTTGCTGCCGGCGACGACCATCGTGCGGCCGCCGAGCACCGGCTGCCATTCGGTGACGCCCCGCCACATCCGGATGCCGTTCCACAGCGGCGGCCCCTCCCCGGGGTGCAGCCGCGCCCGCACCGCCGAGTACAGGCCGTCGGCGCCGACCAGGGCCCGCACCGGCACCGCGTACTCCCGCCCGCGCGCCATGTCCCGCAGCGTCACGAGCACCGACCGGGACCCCTCGGTCTCGGCGTACCGCACGAACGCCGTACCCGTGCGCACGGCATGCTCGCCGAGCCGGTCGCGCACGGCGTCGAGAAGCAGCATCTGCAGGGCGCCCCGGTGCAGCGAGTACTGCGGCCAGTGGTGGCCGCGCGCGACGCCCCGCGGCTCGCTCCAGATGTGGTTGCCGTGCCGGTCGAAGTGGCTCATCTCGGCGGTCGGCACGGCCGTGGCGGCCAGCTCCGGGCCCAGGCCGAGTTCCGTCAACTCCCGTACCGCGTGCGGGAGGAGGTTGATGCCGACGCCGACGGGGCGCAGCGCGTCCACCGCGTCCACCACCCGCACCTCGATGCCCGCGGCGTGCAGACCGAGCGCGGTGGTCAGACCGCCGATGCCTGCTCCCGCGACGAGTACGTCGATCATGGCTGGGACACCGCCCGCCCCGTGCCGCGTAATCGTGGCCGTAACCGTGGTCGTAATCGTGAACGTGACCGTGCCCGTCTCATGAGCGCTCCCCCCGGGGCGTTCCTCGCCGCGCGGATGCTAGCGGCACGGCGGGCGGCGAACAATGGCGCACGGCGGCCGCCGGACAGTGCCCCGGCACGCTCCCGTACCCACGTGGAAGGATGGCCGGAAACGCCACAAGTCGCACCTGACGTACCTGAGGAGATGACCGCGTGCCCGGCACCAATCTGACCCGCGAAGAGGCGCAGCGGCGGGCAAAGCTGCTCACCGTTGATTCGTACGAGATCGATCTCGACCTCTCCGGCGCGCAAGAGGGCGGCACCTACCGGTCCGTGACCACGGTGCGCTTCGACTCCGCGGAGGCGAACGCCGAGACCTTCATCGACCTGGTGGCCCCGGCGGTCCACGAGGCCGTCCTGAACGGCCATGCGCTGGACGTGGCGGCTGTCTTCCGTGACTCGCGCATCGCGCTCAAGCACCTGGAGGCCGGGCCGAACGAGCTGAAGGTCGTCGCCGACTGCGACTACACCAACACAGGTGAGGGCCTGCACCGTTTCGTCGACCCGGTCGACCAACAGGCCTATCTCTACACGCAGTTCGAGGTCCCGGACGCACGCCGCGTCTTCGCCTCTTTCGAACAGCCCGACCTCAAGGCGACGTTCCAGTTCACCGTGAAGGCGCCGACGGGCTGGACGGTGATCTCCAACTCCCCGACTCCCGAGCCGAGCGGTGACGTCTGGGTGTTCGAGCCGACGCCGCGCATGTCGACGTACGTCACGGCGCTCATCGTCGGTCCGTATCACTCGGTCCACAGTTCGTACGAGGGTCCTGGCGGCCAGTCGGTTCCGCTCGGCATCTACTGCCGGCCCTCGCTGGCCGAGTTCCTCGACTCGGACGCGATCTTCGAGGTGACGCGGCAGGGCTTCGACTGGTTCCAGGAGAAGTTCGACTACGCGTACCCCTTCGCCAAGTACGACCAGCTCTTCGTGCCGGAGTTCAACGCGGGCGCGATGGAGAACGCGGGCGCGGTGACCATCCGCGACCAGTACGTGTTCCGTTCGAAGGTGACGGACGCCGCGTACGAGACGCGTGCGGAAACCATCCTCCACGAGCTGGCCCACATGTGGTTCGGCGACCTCGTGACGATGGAGTGGTGGAACGACCTGTGGCTGAACGAGTCGTTCGCCACGTACACGTCGATCGCCTGCCAGGCGTACGCGGAGAACTCGCGCTGGCCGCACTCCTGGACGACGTTCGCCAACTCCATGAAGACGTGGGCGTACCACCAGGACCAGCTCCCCTCCACGCACCCGATCATGGCGGAGATCCGCGACCTCGACGACGTCCTGGTCAACTTCGACGGCATCACGTACGCCAAGGGCGCGAGCGTCCTCAAGCAGCTCGTCGCGTACGTCGGCATGGACGAGTTCTTCCGGGGCGTGCAGGCGTACTTCAAGGCGCACGCGTTCGGCAACACGCGCCTTTCGGATCTGCTGGGTGCCCTTGAGGAGACCAGCGGGCGCGACCTCAAGACGTGGTCGAACAAGTGGCTGGAAACGGCGGGCATCAACGTCCTGCGACCGGTGGTCGACGTCGACACGTCGGGAACCATCACCTCCTTCGCGGTCAAGCAGGAGGCCCCCGCGCTCCCGGCGGGTGCGAAGGGCGAGCCGACCCTTCGCCCGCACCGCATCGCGATCGGCCTGTACGACATGGACGACGAGAGCGGCAAGCTGCTGCGCACGGACCGCGTGGAACTGGACGTGGACGGCGAACTGACGGCGGTGGACGAGCTGGTGGGCCGCGCGCGCCCGGCGGTGATCCTCCTGAACGACGACGACCTGTCGTACGCGAAGGTCCGCATGGACGCCGATTCCCTCGCCTTCGTCACCGACCACATCGGCGACTTCGAGGCGTCGCTGCCGCGTGCCCTTTCGTGGGCGTCGGCGTGGGACATGACGCGGGACGCGGAGCTGCCGACGCGGGAGTACCTGTCCCTTGTCCTGTCCGGCATCGCCAAGGAGTCGGACATCGGCGTCGTCCAGTCCCTGCACCGGCAGGTGAAGCTGGCACTCGACCTGTACGCGGCCCCGTCCGGACGCGAGGAGGCGCTGGCCCGCTGGACCGAGGCAACGCTCTCCCACCTCCGCTCGGCGGAGCCGGGCAGCGACCACCAGCTGGCGTGGGCGCGGGCGTTCGCGGCGACGGCACGTACGGAGGAGCAGCTGGCCCTGCTTGAGGAGCTGCTGTCCGGCAAGCAGTCGGTCGAGGGTCTGGCCGTGGACACGGAGCTGCGCTGGGCGTTCGTGCACCGGCTCGCGGCGACGGGCCGGCTCGACGAGGCCGGAATCGCGGCGGAGCTGGACCGCGACAAGACGGCGGCGGGTGAGCGGCACGCGGCGTCGGCGCGGGCGGCGCGGCCGACGGCTGCCGCGAAGGCGGAGGCGTGGGCCTCGGTCGTCGAGTCGGACAAGCTGCCGAACGCGATCCAGGAGGCGGTGATCGGCGGCTTCGTCCAGACGGACCAGCGGGATCTCCTTGCCCCCTACACGGAGAAGTTCTTCGCGGCGGTCAAGGACGCGTGGGACTCTCGTTCGCACGAGATGGCGCAGCAGATCGCGGTGGGCCTGTACCCGTCGATCCAGGTCTCCCAGGCAACCCTGGACGCCACGGACACCTGGCTGGCCTCGGCATCCCCCTCAGCGGCCCTGCGCCGCCTGATCACGGAATCCCGAGCGGGCGTGGAGCGCGCCCTGCGGGCCCGGTCCGCCGACGCGTAGCCCTCTGGCCGGGCGGTCCTGCAGCTGCTCGGCGAGGGCTTTGGCGGCCCGGCGTCGAGTTGACGCCGGGCCGCCCGCGTCGAAGGGCCCGGAACGGACGGGTCACTCCTTCGTCAGCGGCGTCACGATGGACTTCACCTTCGACTCGGCGATGGGGCCGATGTACGACGCGGCTATGCGGCCCTTGCGGTCGAAGAAGAGGGTGAAGGGGTAATTCGTGGGATTGGCAAGGCCCTTGGGCATGTCGAGGAGCTTGCGGCCGGACGGGTCGTACAGGCTCGGGTAGGACAGTTTCTTGTCCTGCTCGAAGGAGCGGGCGTTGGACACGGACGCGTCCACGTTCATGCCGACCACGGCGACGCCCTCGCTCTTCATCTCCTTGTTCACCCGTGACAGGCCGGGGGCCTCCAGACGGCAGGGACCGCACGACGCCGCCCACGCGTTGACCACCACGACCTTGCCCCGGTAGTCGGCGAGATCGATCTTCTTGCCGTCCACCGTCTCGCCCGACCATGCCGGGGCCTGCTTCCGCTCGGCGGGCGCATAGGACTTCAGAGGGCCCTCGCGCTTCCCGCCCTCTGCGACAGGGCCCGAGGAGCAACCGCAAGCAAGGGCCAGTAAGGAGACAGCGGCAGCCGTACGGAGCGTCAGGGTCTTCATGATCGGAGAGTCTGCCAGGGCGAGAAAGAGGACCCGCAGCCCGCGTACCGACCCCTGCTGCTACTTCGAAAGATTCGGCGGCGGTGCGATCGGTGAAGCCGCCAGGGACTGGGGGGACGTCGAGGACGCGTACGCGGAGGGGGCCGCGACGCCTGCCGAGGGGTCGGGGGCCGATTCCTCCGTCGCCTGCAGGGGGAGGCCACCGACGATGCGGATGCCCGCCGCGTCGAACGCCAGCTTGATGCGCCAGCGCAGCTCCCGCTCCACCCCGAGGGACTTGCCCGGCATCGTCTTCGCCGAGACGCGCACCACCATCTGGTCAAGGAGCACGCTGTCCAGGCCCAGGACCTCCACCGGGCCCCACAGCCGCTCGTTCCACGGCTCGTCCTTCGCCATGGTCTCGCCGACCTCCGTCAGCGTGGCCTTCACCTTCTCCAGGTCCTCGTCCGGACGGACCGTCACGTCCACGCCGGCCGTCGACCAGCCCTGGCTGAGGTTGCCGATGCGCTTGACCTCGCCGTTGCGGACGTACCAGATCTCGCCGTTGTCGCCCCGCAGTTTGGTCACGCGCAGGCCGACCTCGATCACCTCTCCGGAGGCGACACCCGCGTCGATCTGGTCCCCGACTCCGTACTGGTCCTCCAGGATCATGAAGACGCCGGAGAGGAAGTCGGTGACGAGGTTGCGCGCGCCGAAGCCGATCGCGACGCCCGCCACACCGGCGGAGGCGAGCAGCGGGGCCAGGTTGATCTGGAACGTGCCGAGGATCATCAGGGCCGCCGTGCCCAGGATCACGAACGACGCCACCGAGCGGAGGACCGAGCCGATCGCCTGCGAACGCTGACGGCGGCGCTCCACGTTCACCAGAAGCCCACCGAGCGCCGTGCCGTCGACGGCCTGCGCCGTGCGGTTCATGCGGTCTATCAGCTTGGTGATGGCGCGGCGGATCAGGACCCGCAGGACGACCGCTATGGCGACGATCAGCAGGATGCGGAGCCCGATGCTGAGCCAGGTCGACCAGTTCTGCTCCACCCAGCTCGCGGCGTTCGTCGCCCTCTCCTGGGCGTCTTCCAGGGTCGGGGGCTTCGTCGACTTGTCGTCCGGGTCCGATCCGGCCGCCGACAGGACGGACAAGAGCACGGCAGGTACCTCCAGGCATAGCGGTCTGCCCAGAAGATGCGCCGGGCAGAGACACCACACTAACGGGGCATTGTGTGTGGATCGTTGTCATGTTCGAGGGAGAGACTGTGCTCACCTGGGGAAGATGAGGGTGACGCACAGGTGTGGTCGAAAACACTCCGAGCCCGTTACCGGCACATGGTGGCGCTTGGACCAGGCATGAGGGGAGACTGGCTACAGATCGTCCCGGCGCGAGCCACGCGCCGCCGGCGTACAAGGAGGCATCCGTGCCGCACGTCCTGGTCCTCAATGCGTCGTACGAGCCACTGGGTGTCGTACCGCTCCGCCGCGCGCTCGTCCTCGTCCTGGAGAACAAGGCTCTCTGCCTCGAGGAATCCGGCGCCTTCATGCACAGCGCAACGCGCACTGTCCCCGCACCCAGCGTGGTCCGCCTCAAGCGGTTCGTCCGGGTCCCTTACAGGGGGCCCGTTCCTCTGACCAGGCGGGCGCTCTTCGCCCGCGACGGCGGTCGGTGCATGTACTGCGGTGGCGTCGCAACCAGCGTCGACCACGTCATTCCGAAAAGCCGTGGCGGTCAGCACGCCTGGGAAAATGTGGTGGCGTCATGCCGCCGCTGCAATCACGTCAAGGCCGACCGGCACCTACTGGAGCTGGGGTGGCGCCTGCGTCACAAGCCCGCGCCGCCCTCGGGGCTCGCGTGGCGCATCATCGGGACCGGGCATAGGGATCCGCGCTGGCTGCCGTACTTGCAGCCGTTCGGCGCGGACGACGCGATGGCTCGGATCGATGGCATTTCTGCCTAGCAAACGATCCGGGCCTTTGTTGTACGTGTACGTGTCGTGTCGTGTCGCGTACGCGGTCGTCAGTCGCCGGCGACCGCGTACGCCTCCACCGACCACAGCGAGTAACCGAACCGCGTCGCCCGCTTGTCGCCCTGCACCCGGATGTAACGAGTGTCACGCGCGTCCATGCGGACCGCCTCACGGCCGCCCTTGCCGTCCTTCACCGTCGCCGCCGTGCGCCATGTCCTGCCGTCGGCCGACGTCTGCACGCGGTAGCCCGCCGCGTACGCGTCCTGCCAGCGAAGGACCACCTGGCCGAGCCTGACCGGCTCCGCGAGCTCCAGCTGCCACCAGGCGTTGTCCTCGGCCGGGGACGACCAGCGGGTCCGGGGATCGCCGTCGTTGGCGCCGGACGCCGGGAAGTCCTTCGTCTCGTCGCCGGACGACGACGCCTTCGCGCCGCGCGCCAGGTCCCGGCCTTCGGTGCGTGGGAAAGCGCGGATCGAGACCGTCCTGGTCTGGCCTTCGAACGTGACGGGAATCTCGTACGTCCCCGAGCGCGTGCCCGCGGGAACGGTCACATCCACCGGGACGTCGACCTCGGTGCCGCGCGGCAGCGTCGACCGTTGCGGGGTGCGGACCTCGATGCCCTTGGGGGCCTTGGCCGTGACCTCGCCCCGCACGTCCCCGGGCCGCAGCGAGAGCAGCCTGGCCGTGACGCGCTGCGGGCGGCCGCCGATCTCCGCGTCGGCCTCCGTGCGGGCCAGCGAGAACTTGGCGGCGGGGGTGTCGGCGTACCAGGGGACGACATGGCGGACGGTGCCCTCGGTGACGGTGACCCGCACCGCGTCGGCGCGCTCGTCCTTGGCCTCGGCCTCCGTGAAACCGCTGCCGGACAGGGCGCCGATGCGGCGCCAGCCCTCGCCGGGGACGTGCGCCTCGACGCTGCCCTTGGTGCCGGGATCGGTCAGCGCCGTCACCGCCGTGAGGGGGCGGGCCCGGGGCACGCGGACCGTCGCGCGGTCCGACGCCCGGTCGCTGTCAAGACCCACCCAGGTGCCGTACGCCTTCTGCGCTCGCGCCAGGAAGGGGTCGAGTACGCCCTTGCCGACCGTCACCTGCGCGGCCTTCAGGTCCTTCTGGAGTCCGGCCAGGGTGCGCGAGGCGTGCCAGGCGGCGGCGCCGTCGCCCCTGGACTGCGCGCGCAGCATGTCGACCGCCGTCTCGCCCGCCTCGCCGTAGCGGGCCAACTGCTCGATCCAGGGCCCGACTTCGGCGTCCAGAGCGCTGCCGGCGAGCCGCCGCGGCGCCTCCTTCATGACGGTGAACGCGTCACGCAGCGCCTGCCCGGACTTCTCGATGCGGGCCTTGTCGGTCGTCGTACGGGCGCGCCAGAGGTCGTCCATGAGCGGCCGCAGATACGCCGACTCGTCCGCCCCGAGCACGGACGACGCGTCATTGCCCGCGAGGGCGCGCAGGGCGCCCCGCGCCTTCGCGTCGCCGCCCGAGAGGTCGTCGATCGCGGCGAGCCACGACGCGTGCGGGCGGTAGGCGCGGGGGTTCCACGCGTAGTCGGCGGCGGTGAACAGCGGGATGCGGGACGCCGAAGGCTGCTCCATCGCGTTGCCGAGCAGGGCCGCCGAGCCGGTGGCCACGGCGGGCTCGCGGCCGGTGTAGGGGCCGAGGAAGATCCGGTCCTGCGCGAAGTCGTTGACCGGGTAGTTGTCCATCGTTACGAGGGGGTGCGAGCCGAACGCCTTGCGGGCGCCGGCCAGTTCACGCCCGGTGATGGTCTTGGGGACGACGCCCACGCCGGTCCAGGCGACCTCGATGCCACGGTCCAGTTCTTCCGCGACGGCGTCGCGGTACTCGGTCGAGCCGTCCTGGAAGTACTCGGTCGGCATGAGGGAGAGCGGCTTGGCGTCCGGGTGGCGCTCGGCGAGATGCGCGGCGACGGCGTTCGCGACCCGGGCCTGCGCCTTCGCGGCGGCCTTCGGGCCCGAACCGAAGGTCTCGGCGTCCTCGTCGCAGTGCCACTCGCTGTAGCTGACGTCCTGGAACTGCAGCTGGAAGGCGCGCACACCGAGCGCCCACATCGCGTCGATCTTGCGGTTGAGGGCCTTGACGTCCTTGTCGGACGACATGCACATGGCCTGGCCGGGCGCGACGGCCCAGGCGAGCGTCACGTGGTTGCGCTTCGCGCGGTCGGCGAGGGCGCGGAAGTCGGCGCGCTGGTCCGCGGGGTACGGCTCGCGCCAGCGGGCCTGGCGGTAGAGGTCGTCGCCGGGCGCGTAGAGGAACCGGTTCTGCTTGGTGCGGCCCATGAAGTCCAGCTGGTCCAGGCGCTGTTCGCGGGTCCAGGGGGTGCCGTAGAAGCCCTCCGTCATGCCGCGCACCGCGGTGCCGGGCCAGTCGCGGATGTTCACGCCGGGGACGGTCTTCCCGGTGCGCAGTTGCTTCAGGGTCTGCACGCCGTGGAAGAGGCCGTCGTCGCCCGCTCCGGAGAGCGCGATGGTGTCCTGCCCTGCGACGCGGCCCACCGCGAGGCGGTAGCCGCCGGAGGGGAGGTCGCGGCGGTCGCGGGCGCGGAGGGCGCGCAGGGCCTGGTCGGCGCCGGTGCCGTCGACACGGACGATCAGGCGGCCGCCGCCGGCGGGCAGCCGCTCCCCGTCCTTCACCTCGGTGATCTCGCGGGCGCCCGCGTCGCGCAGGAGGGCGCGGAGGGCTTCGACGGCGTACGGGTCCGGGGCGTGGCCGCCGGTCGCTCCCGCGACGAGGACGACCTCGTCGGTGACGGTGACCGGGGCTCCTGCGGCGGTCATCGACTGGGGGCGGGGCCAGACCGGGGGGAGGGCGCCGTCGGACTCCCGGTCGTCGTCCGGGGTGGTGGCGGGGGCGCCGGGCTGTCGGGGGATGCCAGGGGCCGCGATGGCGCCGGGGGCGCCGGTGAGTGTGCCTGCGATGACGGCGACGGCGATGGCGGCCGCGCCCTTCCTGCGCCGCAGCTGCACGGCCCTCTCCTTGTTGTCCCTTGTGGTCGTCACGGGTGAGGTGATGATCACGTGTGGTGCGTCGGTTGTCTCAGGGTGTCACTGAGCCCACCACTCGGGTGGTGGGGGTGTCAACGGCGGTGGGGGTTGTGGGGGGTTTCTCCCCCCTCCGGCCCGCAGCTGCGGGCTGAGCCCCGGAAAGGAAGATCTTGCGAGGGGCGTGCCCTTGGGGAAACGAATGTGAGCACGAGCACGTTCATACAACGGATATGTCTGCGAACCCGCGCACTGGGTAGGGCTGCGATGACCTGCCCCCTGAAAAGGAGCTCCCACGTGGCCGCTTCCGCGAACCTCCTCCTCTCCGCCCTCTCCAAACAGGTCTCGGACCCCGACTCGGGACTCGACGGATCCTGCTCCTGCGGCTGCCTCGAACCGCCCCTGACCAGCGAGCCGCCGCTCGCCGACGCCGCCCCCCTCACCAGCGAGCCCCCGCTCGCCGACGCCGCCCCGCTGACCAGCGAGCCGACCTCCACGGGCACGGCTTCGGGCCTGGACTACATGGGGGTCTAGATGCCCCCACCCGGAGCTGCCACCGGCGAACCATCCGGGCTTTCACGCCTCGCCGCCTGCCATGGCGTGGCGACTTCCTACTCCCCGTCCCCGGACCGCACGGTCCCGGCCGCGGACACCGCCGTCGTCGCGGCCCTGGCCGCCCTCGACGTGGACGCGACCACCCCCGAGGCGATCCGCGACGCCCTCACGGCGCACGAGACCGAGCAGCGGGCACGGCTGCTGCCGCCGACGGTGGTGATGTGGCAGGGCGGACCCGAGCGGGGCGCGCCCGAGCAAGGCGGTTGCGACCAGGGCGGTCGCGAGCAGGGCGGTCCCGGGCAGGGCGGTCCCGGGCAGGGCGGTCCCGAGCGGGCCGGTCCCGAGCGGGCCGGTCCCGGGCAGGCCGCGCCCGACCAAGGCAGTCGCGACCAGGGCGGTCGCGAGCAGGGCGGACCCGGGCAAGGCGGTCCCGGGCAGGCCGCGCCCGAGCGGGGTGCGCCCGAGCAGGGCGGGCCCGAGCAGGGCGGGCCCGAGCAGGGCGGGCCCGAGCAAGGCGGTCGCGAGCAGGGCGGGCCCCAGCGAGCCGTGCCCTGGGCAGGTCTGCCGGTCGGTACACGTATGGCGGTCCGCACCGAGCAGGGCGAGCGGCTGGAGTGGGAGATGCCCGGTGAGCCGCCGGCGCCGCTGCCGCACGGCGTGCACCGGATCCGGGCCACCGTCCCCGGCGGGCGGAGTGTTGGAGCGCACCTCATTGTCGCCCCCTACCGTCTCCCCGCCCCGCCCGAGCGGAACCACGGCCTGCTGGTCCAGCTCTACTCGCTGCTCTCCGCCCGCTGCTGGGGCATGGGCGACCTCGGCGACCTGGCCGAGCTCGTGGCCTGGTCAGGGCGGGCCTTCGGTGCCGGGTTCGTACAGGTCAACCCCTTGCACGCCGCGGTACCCAAACCACCGGACGGGCCGTCGGACCCCTCCCCGTACCGCCCCTCGTCGCGCCGCTTCCCCGACCCCGTACATCTGCGCATCGAGGAGATCCCCGAGTACGCGTACCTGCGGGGCGAGGCCCGCGACCGGGTCGACGCGCTCTCCCGCCGTGCCGGGCGGCTGCGCGAATCGGTCCTCCACGAGGGTGAGTTGATCGACCGTGACGCGGTCTGGGCGCTGAAGCTCGAAGCCCTGGAACTGATCGCGGAGGTCCCGCTCGGCCCCGGACGGAGGGCCGCCTACAACGCGTTCCTCGCCGAGCACGGCGAGGACCTCGAGGACCACGCCACCTGGTACGCGCTCGCCGAGCGGCACGGCCCCGACTGGCACGCCTGGCCCGCCCCGCTGCGGGACCCGGTCTCGTCACCGACCGCCCACGCCCGCCGCGACGCGATGGACCGCGTGGACTTCCACAGCCGCCTCGCCTGGCTCACCGACACCCAGCTCGCCACCGCGCAGCGCACCGCGCGCGACGCGGGCATGGACATCGGCCTCGTGCACGACCTCGCGGTCGGCGTGCACCCGGGTGGCGCCGACGCGTGGGCACAGCAACGGCACTTCGCCGCCCGCATGTCGGTCGGCGCCCCGCCGGACGCGTTCAACGCACGCGGCCAGGACTGGGGCCTGCCGCCCTGGCGCCCCGACCGCCTCGCCGAGTCCGGATACGCCCCCTACCGCGCCCTGTTGCGCGGACTGCTCCGGCACGCGGGCGCGCTCCGCGTCGACCACGTGATGGGGCTCTTCCGCCTCTGGTGGGTCCCCGAAGGCCACGCGCCCACGGACGGGACGTACGTCCACTACGACGCGGAGGCGATGCTCGCGGTCCTCTCCCTGGAGGCGCACCGCGCGGGCGCCCTCGTCATCGGCGAGGACCTCGGCACCGTGGCGCCCGGTGTCCGCGAGACCCTGCGCGGGCACGGCGTGCTCGGCACCTCCGTGCTCTGGTTCGAGCGGGACTGGGAGGGCACGGGGCGGCCGCTGCCGCCCGAGCGATGGCGCGCCGACTGCCTGGCCACCGCCACCACCCACGATCTGCCGTCCACCGCGGCCCGCATCACCGGCGAGCACGTCCAACTCCGGTACCGCCTTGGCCTGTTGACCCGCCCGGTGGAGGTGGAGGGGGTCGAGGCGGGGGCCGACGTGCGGGAGTGGCTCGGGCTCCTTGCCCGGCTCGGCATGCTGCCGGGCGGCGGCGGCCAGGAGGAGGACGAGATCCGTGCCGTCCACCGCTTCCTGCTGGCCACCCCGGCCCGCATGGTGGGCGTCTGGCTGCCGGACGCGGTCGGCGACCGGCGCCCGCAGAACCTGCCCGGCACCCTGGACGAGTATCCGAACTGGCGACTGCCGATCGCGGACGCCGCAGGACGCCCCGTCACCCTGGAGGAACTGGTCGCGTCACCCCGGCTGCACGCGTTCATGGATGTCTTCCGCGGCCGCGGCGCGGGCCGCGATCGCACTCGTACGGCACCCCCGGGCGCGCGCCCCGTTTAGCCGTTCGCTACGTTGGCACCGTGGACAAGAAGAACGCCCTGCGCGCCGGCGCCCTGGCTTCCGGTACGACGCTGATGATGCTGCTCATGTCGTCCCCCGCGCTCGCGCTCACGCGCGACGACGGTGACGACCCGGGTCCGGGCCTGAGCGTGATCGACACGCTCGGCCTCTATGTCGTGGCGCCCATCGTGCTGTTCCTGGTGATCGCGGGCCTCGTGATGGTCGGTGACAAGTCCCGCAAGCAGGAGAAGCAGGGCTGACGCCGCACTTCACTTACTGAGTTCTCCGTAGGGGGCGCTCTTCATCGACGTACGTACGCGACTGATGCGTACGTACGTCGCGAAGAGCGCCCCCTACGCGTTTTTCAGGGCCGCTTCAGGCCCGCCTCAGGGCTGCTCCGCCGTCAGATAGCGCTGCACCGTGGGGCCGAGCCAGTCCGCCATCTCCTCGCGGGTCAGCTCGACGGCCGGCGGGAACCGCAGCACGTAACGGGTCAGGGCCATGCCGAGGATCTGTGAGGCGACGAGCCCGGCCCGGGTCGGGGCGGCGGCGGGATCGGGGCAGACGCTCAGGGCCACCGGCAGCAGCTGCTGCCGGAAGATGGCCTGCGTGCGCTCGGCCCCCGCCGTGTTGGTGATCCCCGCGCGGAGCAGCGCGGTGAGCACGTCGACCTCGTCCCAGATGTCGATGAAGTGCGTGACGAGCACCCGCCCGATGTCCTCGCGCGGCGTGCGCGCGAGGTCGGGGAGGCGCAGGTCGACGGTCATGGCCGCCTCGAAGAGGCCTTCCTTGCTGCCGTAGTAGCGCATCACCATCGACGGGTCGATCTTCGCGTCCTTGGCGATGGCGCGGATGGTCGCGCGCTCGTACCCGTCGGCGGCGAACCGCTCGCGGGCCGCGGCGACGATGGCGGCGCGGGTGCTGTCGGAACGGCGGGCGGCCGGGGGCGTCGATGGCATGCCAACAAGCGTAGGCCAACACCTGTTGACAGTCCAGGGCGGCGGCTCTACGTTGGCCAACAAGCGTTGACCAACAAGCGTTGGCACCAGGAGGCAGCCATGAGCGGCACAACGGAGAACCTGGGCACCACCGAGAACAACGGCACCACCGAGAACAGCAGCACCAGCGCCGAGGGTGGCCGCACCGCCGACCCCGCCGACCCCGCCGACCCCGCCGTCATAGTCGTCGGTTCCGGACCCACCGGCCTGCTGCTCGCGGGCGACCTCGCCGTCGCGGGCGTACCGGTGACGGTCATCGAGAGGCGCGCCCCCGGGATCAGCAATCTGTCCCGCGCGATGGTGCTGCACGCCCGCACCCTGGAGCAGCTCGACGCCCGGGGCCTCGCCGACGAGGTCGAGGCCAAGGGGGAGGCGCTCGGTGCGCTGCGCGTCTTCCGGCACCTCTCCCTCGACCTCGAAGAGCTGCCCTCCCGCTTCCGCCACGTCCTCGTCCTGCCGCAGTACGAGGTGGAGAAGGTCCTGAAGCGGCGGGCGGACGACGCGGGCGTGCGCTTCGAGTACGACACCGAGGTCACCGGCCTGACCCAGGACGCGGACGGGGTGCGCCTTGAAGTCCGCGGCCCTGATGGGGAGTTGAGCACGCGCCGGGCCGCCTACGTCGTCGGCGCGGACGGGCTGCACAGCGGGGTGCGCGAGGCGATCGGCCTGCCCTTCCCCGGCAAGTCCGTGATCCGCTCGCTGGTCCTCGCCGACGTCAGGCTCGCCGAGAAGCCCGCCTCGATCCTCACGGTGAACGCCGCCGGTGACGCCTTCGCCTTCATCGCGCCCTTCGCCGACGGCTACTACCGCGTCATCGGCTGGAATCGCGCCCGCAACGTCCCCGACAGCGAGCCGCTCGACCTCGAAGAGGTCAAGGAGATCACCCGCAGCGCGCTCGGCCGCGACTACGGCATGCACGACGCCCGCTGGATGTCCCGCTTCCACAGCGACGAGCGGCAGGCGCCCGCCTACCGGGTCGGCCGGGTCTTCCTCGCCGGTGACGCCGCGCACGTCCACAGCCCGGCCGGCGGCCAGGGCATGAACACCGGCCTCCAGGACGCCGCGAACCTCAGCTGGAAGCTGGTCGCTGCGGTCGAAGGGCGGGCCCCGGAAGGGCTGTTGGACAGCTACCAGACCGAGCGGCACCCCGTCGGCAAGGCGGTCCTGCGCAGCAGCGGCGGCATGGTCAGGCTCGCGATGGCCAAGCGCCCGTGGACGCTGGCCGCCCGCGCCGCGGTCGCCGCCTTCGTCAACCGCGTCCCGCGGGCCCGCGCCAAGGTGCTCGGCCAGATCACGGGCGTCGGCTACACCTACCCGGCCCCCAAGGGCGCCCACGGCCTCACCGGTCACCGGGCCCCGGACGTCGCACTCAAGGAGGGGCGGCTCTACGAGGCGCTGCGCGAGGGCGAGTTCGTACTGATCGCTCCGGAGGGCGCGGAGTTCGAGCCGGCCTCGCGCGGCCGGGCCGTGGTGGCGCACTGGGCCGGCGACCGGCGCACGACGGTCCTGGTCCGCCCCGACGGATACGTCGCGTGGGCGTCGGATGAGGCGGACGCGGGGGCGGTGGGGGCGGCGCTCACGGAATGGGGAACGAACTAGAACCAAACTAAACCATCATTCAATTTACCTTAACGGAAAGGTCGAAAAGTTTCGATGGACCTGACTGGTCGGGAGGTGCGACGGTAGTCCCGCAACCGACCCCCGGGGCCGCCCGGGAGAGAGACAAGGGATACAACGTGACCGTCCTGGACCGGACCCCCCTCACCACCGCGTCGACCGCGACGACGAGCGAGCCGAAGCGGGTGCCGCGCGCCGCCCGCCCGATCGGCGTCGGCCTCGCCCTCGCGGCGCTCGCCACGGTCGTCTGGTCGGGCAGCTTCGTCACCTCCCGGGCCCTGCACGACAGCGTGCCGCCCATCCAGCACGCCTTCTGGCGCTGGATCATCGCCATCGCGGCCGTGGCACCGTTCGCGGCACGGCAGACCTGGCGGCAACGGGCCCTGCTCCGCAGGCACTTCCGCTTTCTGCTCCTGGCGTCCTTCCTGGGCATCACCGTCTACAACACCCTGGTGAACCAGGCGGCGATGACCACCACCGCGGGCAACATGGGCATGATCATGGCTGCTTCGCCGGTCCTGATGGCGGTGTACGAACGCGTCGGCGGCACCCGGCTCGGGGCGCGCCGCGTGACGGGCATGCTGATCGCCTGCGCGGGTGTCCTGATCCTCGTCTCCGGGGGCTCCCTCTCCATGGACTTCGCGGTCGGCGACCTGTGGGTGATCGCGGGGGCGATCGCCTTCGGTTCGTACAGCGCGCTGCTCAAGCGCAAGCCCGCCGAGATCGGTGGACTGCCGTTCCTCTTCGCGGCGTTCGTGCTCGGCGCGCTGCTGCTGCTTCCGGTGTTCGTGGCCAGCTATGTCGTCCAGGGCGGCTTCGAGCCGACGGTCGGCACGGTCTCCCCGCTCCTGTACGTGGGTGTGGTGTCGTCCGCGGTCGCCTTCTTCGCCTGGAACAAGGCGATCTCGATCATCGGCGCGGCCCGTGCCGGGGTCGTCTACTACCTCCAGCCGGTGTGCGTGGCGCTGCTGTCCTTCGCGGTGCTCGGCGAGGCGATGGGGTGGCTGCAGGTCATGTGCATGGGGCTGATCCTGGGCGGGGTCGTGCTGGGGTCCGCGGGGCGGGCGAAGTGACGGTTCGCGGGGGCGGGCGATAAAGGGGGCGACGCCGATGGGCGTCGCCCTTACGCTCACGCGCATGACGACAACGATCAGCGAATCGGCCCGGCGGATCCTCGACGCGACGAACCCGGCGGTCCTCGGGACGGTCAGCCCCGACGGCAGCCCGCAGACCTCCGTGGTGTGGGCGGGGTGGGACGGCGACGACCTCGTCATCTCCTCCCAGGAGGGGCGCCGCAAGGTGCTGAACGCACGGAGCGAGCCGCGGGTGAGCCTGACGGTGTACGACAGGGCGGACCCGTTGCGGTACGTGGAGGTGCGGGGGACGGCCACGGTGAGCGTGGACGCGGACCGGAAGGTGGCGGCCGGACTCGCCGAGGCGTACGAGGGGGCCGGGGCGGGACAGGAGTACCTCGACCTGCCCCCGGAGGTCGTCAGGGTCGTCATCCGCATCACCCCGCGGAAGGTGCTCGGCAGTGCGGCGCGCTGACCCGCTCGACCCGGTCGGTACGTTGGCCCCATGAGCGAGTGGGACATCAAGAAACTGCAGATCCTGCGTACGTTGAGCGAGCGGGGCACGGTGACCGCGACGGCGCAGGCGCTGCGGATGACGCCGTCGGCGGTGTCGCAGCAGCTGTCCAACCTCGCGAAGCAGCTGGGGGTGCCGCTCCTTGAGGCGCACGGGCGCCGGGTGCGCCTGACGGACGCAGCGCACCTGGTGCTCCGGCACGCGGAGGCGGTCTTCGCTCAACTGGAGCGTGCGGACGCCGAGTTGGCGGCGTACGCGCACGGGGAGGCCGGGGAGGTGCGGGTCGGGGCCTTCTCGACCGCTGTGCCCGCGCTCGTCGTGCCGGCGGTGCGGGCGCTGCGGGCGGCGGCGCCGGGGATCTCGGTACGGGTGCGGGAGGCCGAGGCGGCGGAGGCGTACGAGCTCCTCGCGGCGGGGGAGGTGGACGTGGCGCTGTCCCTCGCCGTCCAGGCACCGGCCTCGCCCGACGCGGACACGCGCTTCACCCGGGAGTCCCTGCTCGCCGACCCGCTGGACGTGGCGCTGCCCGGGGATCATCCGCTGGCGTCGGCGGAGGGGCTGCGGCTCGCCGATCTCGCGGGTGAGCCGTGGATCTTCGGGGGAAGCGGGCCGTGGTCCGAGATCACGCGGGCGGCGTGCGAGGGGGCGGGCTTCTCGCCGGAACAGGCGCACTCCGCCTCCGGCTGGACGGCGATCCTCGCCATGGTGGAGGCGGGAATGGGGGTGGCGCTGGTCCCGAGGATGGCGGCGGCAAGACGTGACGGCGTGACGATGCGAGAACTCTCCGCCGACAGGCCTCGCCGCCATGTGGTGGCAGCGGTCCGCCGAGGCGCGGCGGCAGGCGCGGCGATCTCCCGAGTCCTGACCGCCCTCCGCGAGGCGGTCCCGGAGCGGGGCGAAGTCAAGCCACCCACCCCGCCCAGGTAACGACTTGGTGGCCGCCGACGCCCTCGCTATTGACGCCCCCGTCACGCCGGAATTACCTTCCTCACACCCAATAGGAAAGTTTCCTAACAGTGCGGCGCCGGTACGGTCCGTACAGCACTAGTACGGCATGTACGGGACGGCGCAAGGGCGAGGAGCAGCTCATGGGTGGGTCGACCGGGGGTTCGCCCCGAGGCGCGGCGGACGGAACGACCCGCGGTGCGACCGGCGGCGGCTCCACACCAGGCACCCCCCGGGTCCTGCGCGCGATGAACGACCGCGCCGCCCTCGACCTGCTGCTCGCGCACGGACCTCTGTCGCGAACGAAGATCGGCAAGCTCACCGGGCTCTCGAAGCCCACGGCTTCACAGCTTCTCGCCCGGCTCGAAGCGGCGGGGTTGGTGAAGGCCACAGGGACGACCGAGGGCCGGCCAGGGCCCAACGCCCAGTTGTACGGCGTCAATCCGAGCGCCGCCTACGCCGCAGGGCTCGACGTCAACCCCGACCGCATCCGCGCCGCCGTCGCCGACGTCACGGGAAAGACCGTCGGCGAGTTCCGGCTCCCGACGCCCGGCCGCCGCGCCGAACCCGTCGTACGCCAGGTGACCGAGGCGCTCGACGGCGCGGTGAAGGCCGCCGGGCTCGCCCGTTCCGACGTCCACCGGCTGGTCATCGGCACCCCCGGCGCCTTCGACCCCAACACCGGCCGCCTCCGGTACGCCTCGCACCTGCCCGGCTGGCACTTCGCCACCCTCCTCGACGAACTCGCGGCCGCGCTCCCGATGCCCGTCGAGTACGAGAACGACGTGAACCTCGCCGCGATCGCCGAGCAGCGGCTCGGTGCGGCGAGAGAGCATGAAGACTTCGTGCTGCTGTGGAATCAGGAAGGGCTCGGCGCCGCCCTCGTCATCGGGGGACGGCTGCACCGCGGCTGGACCGGCGGCGCGGGCGAGATCGGGTTCCTGCCCGTCCCCGGCGCCCCTCTCGTACGGCAGGTCACCAAGGCCAATAGTGGTGGTTATCAAGAGCTTGCCGGGTCGCAGGTCATTCCGAAGCTCGCGCGTGATCTCGGGATCTCGCCCATTCCCCACGGGCCGTACGCCGAAGTCGCCGCCGCCCTCGTCGCGCAGGCCGCCGCCGTCGACGAGGGGCCCCACCGGCAGCTCCTGGAGACGTACGCGACCGGCCTCGCCACCGGTCTCGCCTCGCTCATCGCCGTATTCGATCCCGAACTCGTCGTCCTCAGCGGCTCATTGCACACCGCGGGCGGCGAGCCGCTGCGTCAGCTGATCCAGGCCGAGCTCGACGAGCTGGCCGTCTCACGTCCCCGTCTCGTGGTCGGCGATGTCGCCGAACACCCCGTGCTGCGCGGCGCGTTGGAGAGCGCGCTGGCAGCCACCCGTGACGAGGTCTTCGACACCTCGCGCTGAATCCCGTCCCCGCACCCCTGACGTAACCCCTCGTCCGAGCCCGTCCTGCCCAGGGAGTACTCCGTCATGCCCGAAAACAGCCGCGCGACCGCCGTCGCGCTCGCCGCGACCGCCTCCATAGTCCTGCTCGCGACCACCGCCTGTACGGGGCAGAGCGGTTCGGGTGCGGACGACGACGCGTCCAAAGAGACGACGATCAACTTCTGGCACGGCTGGAGCGCGCCGTCCGAGGTGAAGGCCGTACAGGCGAATGTCGACGCCTTCGAGAAGGCGCACCCCAATATTCACGTCAAGGTCGTCGGGAACATGAACGACGACAAGATCAATCAGGCGTTGCGTGCGGGTGGTTCGAAGGCCCCGGACGTCGTCTCCTCCTTCACCACCAACAACGTCGGCAAGTTCTGCTCTTCGGGCGCGTGGGTCGACCTCGACCCGTTCTTCAAGAAGGACGGGATCGATCCGGAGAAGACCTTCCCGAAGACCATGAACGAGTACACGCAGTTCGAGGGCAACCGCTGCGCCGCCCCGCTCCTCAGCGACGCGTACGGCCTCTACTACAACAAGGACGAGTTCAAGAAGGCCGGCATCAAGAGCCCGCCGAAGACCTGGTCCGAATTCACCTCCGTCGCCAAGAAGTTGACCAAGGCGAAGGGTGACTCCTACGAGCAGCTCGGGTTCATGCCGAACTATCACGGCTATGAGTCGAAGACCGAGCACTACTTCGCCCAGTGGTCCCCCACGTACTTCGACAAGGACGGCAAGTCGAACGTCGCCAAGGATCCGGCCTTCGTCGACGGATTCACGTATCAGAAGAAGCTTGTCGATGAACTCGGCGGCTATCAGCAGCTGGAGAAGTACCGGTCGACGTTCGGTGACGAGTGGGGTGCCAAGCATCCCTTCCACACCGGCCAGGTCGCGATGCAGATGGACGGCGAGTGGCGGCTCGGCATGGCGAAGGAGGCCAAGGTCGGATTCGACATCGGCGTCGCCCCGCTGCCCGTTCCCGATGACCAGAAGGAGACGTATGGCAAGGGCTATGTCATCGGCACCATCGCCGGTATCGCCGCCACGAGCAAGAAGCAGAACGCCTCGTGGGAGCTGGTCAAATACATGACCACGAACACGGACGCCGTCGTGGACTTCGCCAACGCCATCCACAATGTGCCGTCCACACACGCCGCCCTGAAGTCGCCGAAGCTGAAGTACGACCCGCGCTTCAAGACGTTCCTGGACATCGCCGAGAACCCGGACTCGACGACGACTCCCGCTTCGATCAACGGAGGTCCCTACCTCGTCTCCCTCCAGAACCTCGGATTCGACTTCGAGAAGGGCAAGCAGAAGGATCTGAAGGCCGGTCTGGAGAAGACCGCCGACGAGATCGACACAGACATCGAGCAGGCGAAGTAGCCGTCGTCCGATGAGTACGTATACGTTGCGCTCGAAGCGGCGGCGCTCGGCGCTGCGGACCGCCGCCTTCATGTCTCCCTGGCTGATCGGCTTCGCGGTCTTCTTCGCCTATCCGCTGATCTCGACCGTCTATTTCTCGTTCATGCACTACGACGGCTTCAAGCCGCCGACCTGGACGGGAACGGACAACTGGTCCTACGTCTTCGCGGACTACCCGCTGTTCTGGCCAGCGCTGCGCAACACGCTGTGGCTGGTCGTCGTCATGGTCTCCTGCCGGGTCGTCTTCGGCATCGGGATCGGGCTTCTCATCACCAAGATCAAGACTGGTGCGGGTGTCTTCCGGACTCTCTTCTATCTGCCCTATCTTGCGCCGCCTGTCGCCGCGACCATGGCCTTTGCCTTCCTACTCAACCCCGGTACGGGGCCCGTCAATTCGCTGCTCGGCGATCTCGGTCTTCCCACCCCGGGCTGGTTCAACGACGCCGCCTGGTCCAAGCCCGCCCTCACGATGCTCGCCCTCTGGGGCATCGGCGACCTCATGGTCATCTTCATGGCAGCGCTGCTCGACGTACCGAAGGAGCAGTACGAGGCCGCCGAACTGGACGGCGCGTCCTCATGGCAGCGGTTCCGCTTCGTGACGCTGCCGAACATCTCGCCGATCGTGATGTTCGCGGTGGTCACGGGCGTGATCCAGACCATGCAGTACTACACACAACCCCTGGTCGCGGGGAAGGTCGCGTCCGGCGTGATCGGCGGCTCCGGGCAGCAGTTCGAGCCCGGCTACCCGGACAAGTCGACGCTGACCCTGCCGCAGCTCGTCTACAACCTCGGCTTCCAGCGCTTCGACTACGGCTCCGCCTGTGTGATCGCGCTCGTGCTCTTCGCCCTGGCCATGGCGTTCACCGCGCTTCTCATGCGGCGGCGCGGCGGCCTCATCCAGGCAGGTGACTGACCATCATGGTCCAACTACTGGAACGTAAGCCTGAGTTGAGCGGGGGCGTCATCACTCCCGCCGCCCGCACCGCACGCCGCAAGGCCCTCCTGAACTGGATCGCCGTGCACACGCTCGGCGTCGCCGTGGCGCTGTTCTTCGTGCTGCCGTTCGTCTTCGTCCTCCTCACCTCGCTGATGAGCGACCAGCAGGCCCTCACCCGGGATCTGACCCCGGACACCTGGGAGTGGTCGAACTACAGCAAGGTCTTCGACACCCCGGGCTTCCTGACCTGGTGGCGAAACACCTTGCTGTACGCGGGACTTGGCACCCTCCTGACGGTGGTGTCCTCGCTGCCCGTGGCGTACGCGCTCGCCAAGTTCCGCTTCAAGGGCCGCAATCTCTCCCTGATGCTGGTCATCTCGATGATGATGCTGCCGCCGCAGGTCATCGTCATCCCGATGTACCTGTTCTGGGCCAAGCAACTCGATCTGTCCGGCACGCTCTGGCCGCTGATCATCCCGATGGCGTTCGGCGACGCGTTCTCCATCTTCCTGCTGCGGCAGTTCCTGATGACCATCCCGAACGAGTACATCGACGCCGCGAAGGTCGACGGCTGCGGCGAGCTCAGGACCCTGCTCAGGGTCGTCCTGCCGATGGCCAAGCCCGGCATCGCCGCCGTCGCCCTTTTCCAGTTCTTCTACGCCTGGAACGACTACTTCGGGCCGCAGATCTACGCGTCCGAGAACCCGGGCGCCTGGACCCTTTCGTACGGCCTGGAGTCGTTCAAGGGCGCGCACCACACCGACTGGAATCTGACCATGGCCGCGACCCTGCTGGTCATGGCCCCTGTGATCCTCGTGTTCTTCTTCGCACAGAAGGCGTTCGTCGAGGGTGTCACGCTGACCGGAGTGAAGGGCTGACCATGAAACTCGCCGTGGTGGGCGGAGGATCCACCTACACCCCCGAACTCATCGACGGATTCGCCCGGTTGAGGGACACGCTCCCCATCGAGGAGCTGGTCCTCGTCGACCCGGCGGCCGACCGCCTCGACCTGGTCGGCGGCCTTGCCCGGCGGATCTTCGCCAAGCAGGGCCACCCGGGCCGGATCGTCACCACCGCCGACCTGGACGCGGGCGTGGAGGGCGCCGACGCGGTCCTGCTCCAGCTGCGCGTCGGCGGTCAGGCCGCGCGCGGCCAGGACGAGACCTGGCCGCTGGAGTGCGGCTGCGTCGGCCAGGAGACGACGGGCGCGGGCGGCCTCGCCAAGGCGCTGCGGACGGTCCCGGTGGTCCTGGACATCGCCGAACGCGTACGGCGTACGAATCCTCACGCCTGGATCATCGACTTCACCAACCCGGTGGGTATCGTCACCCGCGCCCTCCTCCAGGCCGGACACAGGGCGGTCGGCCTCTGCAACGTGGCGATCGGCTTCCAGCGGAAGTTCGCGAAGCTCCTCGACGTGACCCCCGCCGACGTCCACCTCGACCACGTGGGCCTGAACCACCTCACCTGGGAGACGGCGGTACGCCTCGGCGGCCCCGAAGGCGAGAACGTACTCCCCAGGCTGCTCGCCGAGCACGGCGACGCGATCGCGGCGGACCTGCGCCTGCCGCGCCACGTCCTCGACCGCCTCGGTGTCGTCCCCTCCTACTACCTGCGCTACTTCTACGCCCACGACGAGGTCGTACGCGAACTGCGTACGAAGCCGTCGCGGGCCTCCGAAGTCGCCGCGATGGAGAGTGAATTGCTGAGGATGTACGGCGATCCGGCCCTCGACGAGAAGCCGGAACTGCTCGCCGAGCGGGGCGGGGCCTTCTACTCGGAGGCCGCGGTGGACCTGGCGGCGGCGCTGCTCGCCGGCGGAGGCAGCCCGTACCAGGTGGTGAACACCTACAACGGCGGCACGCTGCCGTTCCTGCCGGACGACGCGGTCATCGAGGTGCAGGCCGCTGTCGGCACGAAGGGCGCGACGCCGCTCGCCGTGCCCGAACTCGACCCGTTGTACGCCGGGTTGATCGCCAACGTCACCGCGTACGAGGACCTGGCCCTGGAGGCGGCGCTGCGCGGCGGCCGTGACCGTGTCTACCGCGCGCTTCTCGCCCACCCCCTGATCGGCCAGTTCGAGTACGCCGAGCAGCTCACCGATCAGCTGGTCGCGCACAACCGGGAGCACCTCGCGTGGGCATGAGCGGTTCCGTATCCGGGTCGGTTCTCGCGATCGACGCGGGCAACAGCAAGACCGACGTCGCGTTGGTCGCAGCGAGCGGCACGGTCGTCGCGGCGGCGCGCGGCGGCGGGTTCCAGCCGCCGGTGGTGGGCGTCGAGACCGCGGTGGACGTCCTGGAGTCGGCGGTGCGCGAGGTGTTCGCGAGCGCCGGGGCCTCCGGCGCCGACCATGTCTCGGCGTGCCTGGCGAACGCCGATCTCCCGGTGGAGGAGGAGCAGTTGGCGGCCGCGCTCGACGCGCGCGGCTGGGGCGCGAGTGTGACCGTACGCAACGACACCTTCGCGATCCTGCGGGCGGGGGTCGCCGAGCCGCGCGGGGTCGCCGTGGTGTGCGGCGCGGGCATCAACTGCGTGGGCATGCGCCCGGACGGCCGCACGGCCCGCTTCCCCGCGATCGGGCGGATCTCCGGTGACTGGGGCGGCGGCTGGGGCCTCGCGGAGGAGGCCCTGTGGCACGCGGCCCGCGCGGAGGACGGACGCGGCGGCCCCACGTCGCTCGCGCGCACCCTTCCGGCGCACTTCGGACTGCCGTCCATGTACGCCTTGATCGAGGCTCTGCACCTGTCCCGGATAGACGAGCTGCGGCGGCACGAGCTGACGCCGGTCCTCTTCGCCACGGCGGTGGAGGGGGACACGGTGGCACGGGCCATTGTGGACCGGCTCGCGGAGGAGGTGGTGGCGATGGCGAGCGTCGCCCTGACCCGCCTCGACCTCCTGGAGGAGGAGACGCCGGTGCTCCTCGGCGGCAGCGTGCTGGCTGCGGGGCATGCCCAACTGGACGACGGCATCAGCTCATTGCTGGCCTCACGCGCCCCGAAGGCGGTCCCCCGTGTGGTGTCCGTACGCCCCGTACTGGGGGCGGCGCTGCTGGGGCTTGACCATGTGGGGGCGCCGGCGGGGGCGTTGGAGCGGGTGCGGCGGTTCTACGAACCCGGGGGAACGAATCGCAGCCCCGCCTCCTCCGCAAGGTGACCGTCGCCCAGCTCTCCCTGCGCGCGCTCGCCGATGAGGAGACAGCCCGCCTGGTCCGCGCCGCGCAACGTGGCGACACCCTCGCCCTGGCGAGAGCACATTGGCAGGGCAGGGAACCGAACCGTCCTGAATCGCGTATTCAAGGGCAGGGGTGGTGCGCGATCTTCGCGTCGATCGAGGGACGGTCGTCCGGGCAGGCTGATCCGAACAAGATCCAGTCAATGCCTGTGCGGATGTCAGTCCCTGCGGCAATACTTGCGGCCGTGCACTTCCTCCCGCGCCGCGCACGGCGGGCGGAGGTGACCGTCCGATGACCGAGGGGGAGGTCGAGGTCAAGGTGACATACCCGCCGAACGGCAGCGCCGCGCCGCCAGGACAGGCAGCGCCGACGATGCCCGCCGTCCCGCCTCAAACGGGCTCCGCGCACGCTGCGCCGGCCGCGCAGCCGACGGCTCCCGCACCCCCGCGCAGGCCCGCGTGGATCGAGGGCCGGGACCGGCTGCGCGCGGCCGCGACGACGGAGCCGGGCAAGCTGCGCATCATCGGCGCCGTGCTCGCGCTGCTCGTCGTGGCGTTCGGCGCGGTCACCACCTGGCAGATGACCAGCCGTTCGGACGCCGCGAACAGCGTGCTGAACCGCAGCCAGCCGCTGAGCGCCGACGCCGCGGCCATCTACCGCTCCCTCGCGGACGCCAACACGGCGGCCTCCAGCGGCTTCCTGGCGGGCGGCCAGGAACCGGCCGACGTGCGCGACCGGTACAAGCGCGACATCAAGACCGCTTCGGAGAAGCTGGCGAACGCCGCGTCGAACGCGGGCTCCGGCTCTTCGGCGGCGACGTCCGTGGCCAAGCTGAACAAGCTGCTTCCGGAGTACACCGGCCTGATCGAGCGCGCCCGCGCGAGCAACCGCCAGGGCCTCCCGCTCGGCGGCGCCTATCTGCGCTACGCCAACGACAAGATGCAGAAGCAGATGCTCCCGGCCGCGGAGAAGCTCTACACCGCGGAGAACCAGCGGCTGAGCGCCGACTACGACGACGCGAAGCCGTACCCGTGGTTCGCCATCGCCCTCGGTCTCCTCGCGCTCGCCGCACTCGTCTTGGCCCAGCGGCGCAACTACCAGCGGACGAACCGCGTGTTCAACCACGGCCTGGTCGCCGCGACGACCGCATCCGCGGTCGTGCTGCTCTGGCTCCTCGCCGGGCACACCTTCGCGCGGTCGGGGCTCAGCGATTCGTACGACCACGGCGTGAAGTCCCTGAACGTCCTGAACGACGCCCGCATCGACTCGCTCAAGGCCCGCGGCAACGAGAACCTGACACTGGTCAGCCGGGGCGCCGAGACCGTCGAGGTCGGCACGGGCGACGACGCGGAGATCAAGGACAAGTTCGACGTCGACTACCAGGCGTCGATGAAGCGGCTCGGCAGCGCCGACACCGGGCTGCTCGGCAAGGCCGTGGCCATCGCCGACGACGACGCGGGCAAGAACCCCGTCAAGGACGCCGCGAAGAACGTGTCGGTCTGGAAGGACCGCCACAAGACCGCGCGGGACATCGATGACGCGGGCAACTACAAGGGCGCGCTCGACAAGATCGTCGGCGACAAGAAGGACGAGCCGACCGGCGAGTGCTTCGACAACGTCGACGACGCCCTTGAGGTCGCGCTCGCCCACGAGCAGCGCGAGTTCAAGCAGGCGGCCGATGACGGCAGGAGCGCGATGGCGGGCCTTCCGGTCGGTGCCGCCGTACTCGCGGTGCTCGCCGCCGCCGGTGCCGTGCTCGGCATCGGGCGCAGGCTGTCGGAGTACCGGTGAGAGGGGGCGAGCGGACGATGCGTACGCGAGGACGTGCGAGGCTGCGCGGCTGGGGCGGAGCTGCCGCCATGGCGGTGGCCTGTGCCCTCACGGGCTCCCTCGTGCTCGTGCTGCCGGAGGCGGGTGGCGCGGCCGGTGACGGCGACGACGGTGCGCGCCGCGCGGGCCAGGGCTCATCGGCTGCCGCTCCCGCGCGCGTCGAGGAGTGCGAGAAGCCGGAGGCCAGCCTGTCGCCGGACGACGAGGACGGCCCGACGATCGACGCGATCCGGGCCCGCAAGGTCAAGAAGCTGATCATCGGCGTCGACCAGAACAGCTACCGCTGGGGCTATCGCGACCCGAACAAGAAGACGGCGACGCTCGAAGGCTTCGACATCGACCTGGCGCACAAGATCGCCGAGGAGATCCTCGGCGACCGCGACGCCGTGCTCTTCCGCGCCATCCCGACCAACCAGCGTGTCAAGGCGATCCAGAGCGGCCAGGTCGACATGGTCGTACGGACGATGACGATCACCTGCGAGCGCGAGAAGGAAGTGGCGTTCTCCACCGCCTACTTCAAGACCGGTCAGCAGGTCCTCGCCCCCAAGTCGTCGGACATCACCGGGTTCGACGACTCGCTCGACGGCAAGAGGGTCTGCTCCGCGAAGGGTTCGACCGCGCTCACCAAGCTCGAGGAACTCAAGAAGAAGGGCCTCGATGCCGACATCGGGACTACGGTTCCGAACCAACTCGACTGCCTGGTAAGGCTCCAGCTCGGTGAGGTGGACGCCGTCGTGACGGACAGCGCGCTCGCCGCGAGCCAGGCCGCCCAGGACCCGACGGTCGAGCTGAAGGGCGACGCGCCGCTCAACACGGAGTACTACGGCGTGGCGATGAAGAAGCCGGAGAAAGGCGCGGACGATCTGGTGCGGCGGGTCAACCAAGTCCTTGAGGACTACCGCAAGGACAAGGACAACGGCTGGCAGAAGTCGTACGACGACTGGCTCGAGCCCGCCCTCGGCACATCGGCGGGACCGCCCGCACCTACGTACACCGACTGACCCCAAGTGCACGGCAACGCAGAGCGGAGAGGTGATCGATGAGCGTCGCGGGACCCCCCGGTCCTGTGATGGACCGGGACGAGGTGGACCGTGCGCTGGCGCGGCTCGACGCCGAGCACGAGGCGATCGAGACCTCGCTCCTCGCCCTGCAGGATCACGCGGGCCGCCGGCTCCTGGAGGGTGCGGGCCTGACCGGCACCACCCAGGAGCGCTGGACGGCCACAGAGCGGCAGATCACCCTGCTCTGGGCGTACTTCGACGCGTACGCGGGTGCGCTGCGCACCGCCCGCGACATCCGGGCCCGCAGACGCTGGCCCAACCGTGACGACCTGACGGAGCTCACCGAGCTGCTGCGCGGGGAGAGCGTCACGGTCGCCGGCGGCGCCGCCCCCGCGCCGTCGTCGTCGATCACCGGCCCCGCCAAGCTCACCGAACGCTTCACGCTCGCCGACCTCGTCGCGCGGATGAACGACCTGTACGCGCACTCGCTCGACATGGTCGTCGCCGCCGACGCGGTGTGGTCGGCGCTGCCCGCCCGGATCGACCTCCTGGCGGCGGAGCTGCAGCGCACCCGCCAGCTCGCGCACTCCGTGGGCGTGCGGCCCGGCGAGCATCCGGCGGGCGACGACCTGGAGCGGATCACCGCGGAGCTGACGCTGCTTCGCGAGCAGGTGGTGACCGATCCGCTGGCCTTCTGGCAGCCCGCGACGGGCAGTTCGGCCCCCGGCGGCGGCCGCCCGCACACCGAGCGGTACGACCGCGAGGCGCGCGCCCTGGAGGACGTACGCCGGGAGATCGACGCGGTGCTCACCGTCCGGCAGGACGCGGAGCTGCGGCTCGGCAGGCTGCGCGACGTGCTCTCCCGCGCGGACCGCACGCTCGCCGAGGCGCGGTCCGCGCGCGGGGAGGTCCTCGCCAAGATCGCCGCCTCCGAGGTGCCCGCGGTGAGCGGCCCGCCGACGGTGCTGCAGGAGCAGCTGGCCATGGCGTCCGACTACCGCAGGCACGCCCAGTGGCACCGCCTCTCCCCGCTCCTGGAGTCCCTGGAGCAGAAGGCCGAGGACGAACTCCTTCGCGCCCGCGAGTCGTTGACGGCCGTCACCCAGCCCCTCGCGGTCCGCGCCGAGCTGCGCGGCCGCCTCGACGCCTACAAGGCGAAGGTCGCCCGGCTCGGCCACGCGGAGGACCCGCTCCTGGTCGAGCGGTACGACGCGGCGCGCCGGATGCTGTGGAGCGCGCCCTGTGACCTGCGCGTCGCCGAGCAGGCGGTCCTGCGCTATCAGCAGGCGGCCGCCGAAGTCCTTGCACCGAGGGTGCCGCAACAGGGCGGTCCCACCGACCGGAGGGGGGAAGCATGAGTGAGCAGCGGAAGTGCCAGCGACCCGGATGCGCGGGGTCGTACGAGGACATGGGCGGCGGCGAGCTGTACTGCGACACCTGTGGCCTGGCCCCGGTCGTCTCGCCGAACGGCATGGTGTCATCGCCCCCGACCGGCATCACGGGCGGCGGCAAGGGTTCCAACAGCAGCAGCTCCAGGTCGAGTTCGCGTGCCTCGTCGCGTTCGTCGCGCTCCCAGTCCTCACGCCGCTCGGTGTCGGGGCGGCTCTCGCGTTCCCTGTCCGGCAGTACTGCGTCGTCGCGTTCGGTCTCGGTGCGCAGCTCGGGCTCTGCGGCCGGTTCGTCCGGGCGCGGCAGGCTGGGAGTCGGCCTGGTGCAGGTGCCGGAGGTGCCGCGCCCCGACCCGCGCCAGGCGGTGCAGGAGAACCCGGAGGTGCCCGAGCGGAAGCGGTTCTGCTCGCGCTCGGACTGCGGGGCGCCGGTGGGCCGCGCCCGCGGTGACCGGCCGGGTCGCACGGAGGGCTTCTGCACCAAGTGCGGTCACCCGTACTCGTTCGTGCCGAAGCTGAACCAGGGCGACATCGTGCACGGTCAGTACGAGGTCGTGGGCTGTCTGGCGCACGGCGGCCTCGGCTGGGTCTATCTGGCCATCGACCGTGCGGTGTCCGACCGTTGGGTGGTCCTCAAGGGCCTGCTCGACACGGGCGACCAGGACGCGATGGCCGCGGCGATCTCCGAGCGCCGCTTCCTCGCCGAGATCGAGCACAGCAACATCGTCCGCATCTACAACTTCGTCGAGCACCTCGACCAGCGCACGGGCTCCATGGACGGCTACATCGTCATGGAGTACGTCGGCGGAAAGTCCCTGAAGGAGATCGCCAACGGCCGCCGCACCGCGGAGGGGAAGCGCGATCCGCTGCCGGTGGAGCAGGCCTGTGCGTTCGGCATCGAGGCGCTCGAGGCGCTCGGGCATCTGCACAGCCGCAATCTTCTGTACTGCGACTTCAAGGTCGACAACGCGATCCAGACCGAGGACCAGCTCAAGCTGATCGACATGGGCGCGGTCCGCCGGATGGACGACGAGGAATCGGCGATCTACGGCACGGTCGGCTATCAGGGCCCCGAAGTCGCCGAGGCGGGCCCTTCGGTGGCCTCGGACCTCTACACGGTGGCGCGCACCCTCGCGGTGCTCACCTTCGACTTCCAGGGCTATACGAACGTGTTCGTGGACTCCCTGCCGGACCCCGACAACATCGAGGTCTTCCGCAAGTACGAGTCGTTCTACCGGCTGTTGGTGCGCGCCACCGACCCGGACCCGGCCCGCAGGTTCGCCTCCGCACAGGAGATGGCGGAGCAGCTCACGGGCGTCCTGCGGGAGGTCGTCGCGTTGCAGACGGGGCGGCCGAGGCCCGCGCTCTCCACGCTGTTCGGGCCCGAAGTGAAGGTCACGGACACGGAGTTGTTCACCGAGCTCACCGGGGACGTATCGAGCCTCGGGGCGCGTGCGCTGCCCGTGCAGCGGCGCGGTGGCCGACCCGAGCTGACCGCGGGCAACGGCGGTCCACCGCCGCCGGTCCCGGCCGCACCGCCCGCCCGGATCGTCCGCCACCTCGACGCGCCGGCGACGTCGCTCGCCCTTCCGGTGCCCCGCGTCGACCCGAACGACCCGAACGCGGGCTTCCTCGCCGGGCTCATGGCCTCAGCGCCCGCCGAGCTGATCACCGCGCTGCGGGCCGCGCCCGCCGAATCGGTGGAGCTGCGGCTGCGCGGCCTTCGCGCCCGGCTGTCCATGGGTGAACTGGACTCGGCAGCCCAGGCGTTGGCGGAGCTCGAAGTGCAGCATCCGGACGACTGGCGGGTGGTCTGGTACCGGGGCATCGCCTCACTGGCGACCGGTGACCACGAGACGGCGGCGCTGTCCTTCGACGCCGTGTACGACGCGTTCCCCGGCGAGCCCGCGCCCAAGCTGGCCCTCGGTGTCTGCGCGGAGGTCCTGGGGCAGCTGGACAACGCGGCCGAGTACTACCGCCTGGTGTGGACCACCGACCCGAGCTATGTCAGCGCGGCGTTCGGCCTGGCCCGCGTGCAGCTGGCGGCGGGCGACCGGCGGGGCGCCGTGAGCACCCTGGAGTCGGTGCCGGAGGCCTCGATCCACTACACGGCGGCCCGGGTGGCCGCGGTCCGGGCGAGGCTGCGGCAACGTCTGGCGCAGGACACCGCGCCGCCGCCCGGCGGCGCTCTGCCCGACTTCCTCGGCGATCTGACGGCGGCCGCGGGGCAGGTGGAGGCCCTTGCGGGCTTCGGTCTCGACGCGGTGCGCCGGGAGCGTCTGTCGACCGAGGTCCTCGGCACGGCGCTGGACTGGGTACTCTCCGGTAGTCACTCTGGTCACGCCGCCGCGCCGCCTACGGCGTCGTCCGGCTCGCGGACCGTGCTCCTTGGCAGCGACCTCGACGAGCGCGGACTCCGCTTCGGCCTCGAGCGCTCGTACCGAACGCTTGCCCGGCTCGCCCAGGGTGGCGAGGAGAGGATCGAACTGGTGGAACGGGCCAACCGATTCCGCCCCCGGACGTGGGTGTGAAGATGTCGCAGATGCACCAGCAGACTGCCGGGGCCGCCGGTTCCACGTGCCCCGGCTGCGAAGAGCCGCTGGAGGCGGGTGACCTTTTCTGTGGCGCCTGCGGGTACGACCTGTCGGCGCAGCCGGTGGGCGCCGCCGACGCGGGCGACCATCCCACGATCGCCATCAACGGCGCGGGCCCCGCGGCGGCCCAGGCGTCGCCCGCACCTCAGGCGTCCCCCTCGCCCCAGGCGTCCGACGCCTCGTCCGCCGACTGGCCCGTCGCCCCGGACGTGGACAGCTCGGACATGCCGGTGCCGGCGCATCTGCCGACCGACCTGCCGGGCACGGACTCGGCGGGTGCGGAGCTCTCGGTGGACGCGCGGGTCGCCCGCGCCGAGGGCCCCGCCGAGCCGGACGAGTACCCCCTGCCGGCCCCGGGCGCTCGCCCCGAGCCCGCCGATCCCCGTACGGCGCTGCCGGAGCCGACACCGCCTGCCGGCACCAAGCTCTGCGTGGCCTGCCGCTCGGGCCGCGTCGACCCGGACGGCTACTGCGAGAACTGCGGGCACGCCCAGCCCCGCGAGCGCGACCACATGGAGCAGGAGCTCGACGCGGTGGCCGCGGTCAGCGACCGGGGTCTGCGCCACCACCGCAACGAGGACGCGTTCGCGATCTCCTCTGCCGCGCTGCCGGACGGTTCGCCCGCCGTCGTCGCGATCGTCTGCGACGGCGTCTCCTCGGCGACCCGCCCCGACGAGGCCTCCCTCGCCGCGTCACGCGCGGCCAACGAGTCGCTGCTCGACGCACTGCCGCGCGGCACGCATCCGCAGCAGGCCATGCACGACGCGATCCTCTCGGCGTCCGACGCGGTCAACGCCCTTGCGGCGGAGCCCACTCAGGCCAGGGAGCACTCCCCGCACCAGAACGCGCCCGCGTGCACGCTCGTCGGCTCGATCGTCGCCGGTGGCCTGCTCGTCGTCGGCTGGGTCGGCGACAGCCGTGCCTACTGGGTGCCCGACGACCGCAGTGGTCCGACGGTCCGGCTCACCGAGGACGACTCCTGGGCGGCCCAGATGGTGGCCGCGGGTCTGATGAACGAGGCGGAGGCGTACGCGGACGAGCGCGCGCACGCCATCACGGGCTGGCTCGGCGCCGACGCGTACGAACTGGAGCCGCACACCGCTTCCTTCAAGCCGGACCGTGCGGGTGTAGTGGTGGTGTGCACGGACGGACTGTGGAACTACGCGGAGGCGGTGGAGGAGATGGCACGCGCCGTACCCGCCGATTCCGCCGAACGGCCGCTGCACAGCGCCCAGGTCCTGGTCGGTCACGCACTGGACGGCGGGGGCCACGACAACGTAACAGTGGCCATTCTGCCGTTCCGTGTCATGCCGCAAGGGGCAGGATCGGCCTAGCGAAGGCCCCGGCAACGGGCCTCGGGGCACACGCACTTGTCACCCACCGGCTTGGGGAAGCGGGTGGGACGTCTAGGGGGAGCAGGGATCCATGGCCAACTTCTCGAAGTCGAACGTGCCGCAGTTCTCGGTCGACGTGTATCAGAACGAGTACCTCCCGGAGGGCGGCCGCGAGGTCAACGCGATCGCCACGGTGACCTCGACCGGCGGTGGCACGGTCGGGTCGGCGGTCAGCGCCCCGCACCTGTACTCGGCGGGGCAGACCCCGGACGCGGCCGTGGCGATCATGGTCGACTGCTCGGGGTCGATGGACTACCCGCCGACGAAGATGCGCGGTGCCCGGGACGCCACGTCCGCCGCGATCGACGCCGTACGTGACGGAGTCCACTTCGCGGTGATCGGCGGCACGCATGTCGCCAAGGAGGTCTACCCGGGGGACGGCCGTCTCGCGGTGGCGAGCTCGGCGACCCGGGGGCAGGCCAAGCAGGCGCTTCGCAAGCTCAGCGCGGGCGGCGGCACGGCGATCGGCACCTGGCTGCGCCTGGCCGACCGGCTGCTCGCATCGGCCGACGTATCGATCCGGCACGGAATCCTGCTGACCGACGGCCGCAATGAACACGAGTCACCCGGGGACCTGAAGGCCGCGCTCGACTCCTGCGCGGGCCGCTTCACCTGCGACGCCCGCGGCGTCGGCACGGACTGGGAGGTGAAGGAGGTCACGGGCATCGCCTCCGCGCTGCTCGGCACGGCCGACATCGTCGCCGACCCCTCGGGCCTGTCCGCCGACTTCACGCAGATGATGGAGGCGGCGATGGGCAAGGAGGTCGCCGACGTCAGTCTGCGACTGTGGACGCCGATGGGCGTGGAGATCAAGTTCGTCAAGCAAGTGGCGCCCACGGTCGAGGAGTTGACCGACCGCCGCACGGAGGCCGGACCGCGCGCCGGGGACTATCCCACCGGGTCCTGGGGCGACGAGTCCCGCGACTACCACATCTGTGTCGAGGTGCCGAACGCCGAGCTGGGACAGGAGATGCTCGCCGCCCGCGTCTCGCTGATCGTGCCGCAGCCGGACGGCAGCGCGCAGACGCTCTCGCAGGGCCTGGTGCGGGCTGTGTGGACGGACGACATGGCCGCGTCGACGTCGATCAATCCGCAGGTGGCGCACTACACGGGCCAGGCGGAACTGGCACAAGTGATCCAGCAGGGCCTCGATGCGCGCAAATCGGGAGATGTCGACGGAGCAACGGCCAAACTGGGCCGCGCCGTTCAGCTCGCGAGCGCCTCGGGGAACGAGGACACCGCGAAGCTGCTTTCGAAGGTGGTCGACGTGGTGGATGCCGTGGCAGGTACTGTTCGATTGAAGGCGAGGGTCGCCGAGGCCGACGAGATGACTCTCGAGACGCGGTCCACGAAGACCGTTCGCGTGAAGAAGTAGCAGCATCAGCTCTTAGCCATCAGCCCCACCAACAGCACGTACGGCCCTTGGGCCGGAGAAGGAGAGGGGGAAGCGCCGACATGCCGACCTGCCCGAACGGACACCAGTCGGGTTCCGACGACTGGTGCGAGGTCTGCGGTCACCGCATGGCCGGTGCCGTACCGCCGCCTCCCCCGCCGCCGCCCCCGGCCGCTCCCGGCTACGGCTATCCGCCGCCGGGCCCCGGCCAGGACGCCGGCTATCCGCCAGGACCCGGCCAGGACCCCGGCTTCCCGCAGCCCGGCCCCGGACGCCCGCATCTGGCCGCCGTGCCGGACCAGGGTGCCGAGGCCGAGCTGTGCCCGCAGTGCCGCACGCCCCGCGAGGCGATGGCGCCGTTCTGCGAGGAGTGCCGCTGGAACTTCCTGACGAACACGGCGACCTCGTACACCCCGGCCGCCCCGCACCCGCCGGTGAACCCGGCCCAGCAGTTCCAGCAGCAGGGCCCGCCGGCGCCGCCCGCGGGAACCCAGCCGGGCCAGGACCCCTTCGGGTACCAGGGCTCGCGGCCCTCGCAGATGAACCGCCCCGCCGAGCCGATCCCGCCGTTCGGCAACGGCAACGGCGGCGCTCCCGGTCAGGTCCCCCCGCCGTACAGCGGCGACCCCTCCGGCCAGCCCCCGCAGCCGTTCCAGCAGCAGGGTCCGCCCGCGCCGCCCGCGTTCCCGCAGGAGACCGGCACTCCGCCGCCTCCGCCGGGACCCGGTGCTCCCGGCCCGTCGTTCGGCGACGACTGGGTGCTCTCGCCGCCCTCGTCGGCGGCCCCCGGCCCCGGCGCTCCGGCCGCACCGCAGGCCCCGGAGCAGGGCGACTGGGGTCAGCAGCAGCCGGGCCACGGCCAGCAGGCTCCCCAGACGCAGGCGCCGCAGCCGCCGCAGGGTTTCCAGTCGGTCCCCGGGCCCGGTGTCGGCACCGTCTCCTGGACGGCGACGATCGGCCCCGACCGCGAGTACTTCATGGCGATGATGCACCGCAGCGGCCCCGAGGCATCGGGCCTGAACCTGCCCGCGTACTCGCCCGAGCAGCAGCGTCCGCTGGTCGGCAACCAGATCACGATCGGCCGCCGCCGCCACTCCACGGGCGACACCCCGGACATCGACCTGTCGGTGCCGCCGGAGGACCCGGGCGTTTCGCACCAGCACGCGGTCCTGGTCCAGCAGCCGGACGGCACCTGGGCGGTCGTCGACCAGAACTCGACCAACGGCACGACGGTCAACAACGGCGAGGAGCCCATCCAGCCGTTCGTCCCCGTGCAGCTCCAGGACGGCGACCAGGTGCATGTCGGCGCCTGGACGACGATCACGATCAGGCACGGCTGAGTCCCGGCTCGGGGCTTACGCGAGTGGCCAGGCGTACGGCCCTTCGGGGTCGTCGAGCCAGGCCCACTCGTGCGGCCCGCTGACGCTGACCCCGAACCGCTCGCGCACCGGCCGGTCCTCGCGCTTCCACAGGGCGAGGGCCTCGTAGGGGTCGAGAGTTCCCGCGGTCAGCTCGAGCAAGAAGCGGAACAGCTCGTTCTGCAGGGCCCTGCGGGGCAGCCCTCCCAGCGGCTGCTCCCGCGGGGCCCTTGTGCTGCCGCCCCGCAGCGGCACGAAGTACGCGGGAGTGTGCAGGAAGCGCCCCTCGGCGTGCTCGGCGTCCCGCACCGTCAGCATGATCAGGCCGGTGGCGAGGGGCGCGAGGATCCTGGCTCCGGGACGGCACTGGGCGAGCCAGGCGCGCGGCACCGAGGCCAGGGTGCAGGTCGCGATGATCCGGTCGTACGGGGCGTGCTCGGGGCAGCCCGCGGCGCCGTCGCCGGTGACCACGGCCGGGTGGTAGCCGGCGGCCGCCAGATGCCGCCGTGCGGACTCGGTGATCTCCGGGTCGAGGTCGACGGTGGTGATGTGCTCCTCGCCGAGCCGGTGGGCGAGCAGGGCGGCGTTGTAGCCGGTGCCGGCGCCGATCTCCAGGACGTCGCAGCCGTCCGGCGGCAGCTCCAGCTCCTCCAGCATCTTCGCCATCAGGGACGGCTGGCTGCTGGACGAGAGCAGCTCTCCGTCGCGTACGCGGGTGGCGAGCGGTGAGTCCGCGTACGCGCCGTCCAGCCAGCGCGCCCTGCGCACGGGGTCGGGGTCCTCGCCCCAGAGGCGTTCATAGCCGCCGCCCGTTGCCGCCACGTAGTAGTACGGCACGAACAGATGGCGCGGGACCTGCCGGAACGCCGTCAGCAGGGCCGGATCCCTCACGCAGGCACCGCTCGCCTCGATCTCGCGCACCAGGGCGGCCCTGGCCCGCGCGGCGAGCGGGGGCTCGGCGTCGGATCCCATACAGCCACTGTGCTGCCGTACGGCCCGCGATGCGAGCGGCAGGCCCCCCCTGTGCGGGGCCCTGTGCGGGGCCCTGTGCGGGGCAGGACCTAAGTCTTCCGTACTCGGCCGCCCCGTCTGAGAGCATGGACCATGTGAATGAGATCCCGCGCGGCACGCTTCAGGAGCAGACCTTCTACGAACAGGTCGGCGGCGAGGAGACCTTCAGGCGCCTGGTGCACCTCTTCTACCAGGGGGTTTCGGAGGACCCGCTGCTGCGGCCGATGTACCCGGAGGAGGATCTGGGCCCGGCCGAGGAGCGCCTCGCGCTGTTCCTGATGCAGTACTGGGGCGGCCCGCGCACCTACAGCGACAATCGCGGCCACCCCCGGCTGCGGATGCGGCACGCCCCGTTCACCGTCGACCGGGCCGCGCACGACGCCTGGCTGAAGCACATGCGGGCCGCCGTGGAGGAGCTGAAGCTCTCCGAGGAGCACGAGCGGACGCTGTGGAACTACCTGACGTACGCGGCGGCGTCCATGGTCAACTCCGAGGGCTGACGCCCCCCGCACCCCTTCCCCAAGTGTCTGCACTCTGAAAGTATCCCTGCAGACTTCGGGGGACGTACGGCGTACAGCGCGGGGCACGGGGGGCGGCGGGCGTGACGGGGTTCATATTTCTGCGCGTGCGCGCGCACCGGCTGCTGCTCGCCGCCGCGCTGCTCGCCGTGCTTCTCACCACGGCGGTCCTGGCCACCCTCACCGCGTTCTCCGGCTCGATCGGCGACGCGGCGCTGCGGCACAGTCTCCGCACCCGCTCCGCGGCGCAGGCCTCGCTCGCCGTGGGGGCCCAAGTGGCGCCCGGCGCACGCGAGTCGGCGGAACGGGCGGTGCGCGAGGGCGCGCGGCGCACCTTCGACGGGCTGCCGGTGGGTATTCGCTCGCTGGCCCGTTCGGGGCCGTACGCGCTGCCGGGCGCGCTGTCGGGCGCGCGGAAGGGGGCGCGGAAGGGCGGCGACCCCGATCTCACACACTTCGCGGCGCTCGACCGCTCCAGGATCCGTCTGACGAAGGGGAGTTGGCCCTCCTCGTACGACAAAGGCCCCATCGAGGTGGCGCTCCCCGAGGCGGCCGCCGCCCGGCTGAAGCTCGGCCCGGACTCCGCCCCGCTCCCCCTCACCGACCGGCTCACCGGGCCGAAGGTGACCGTCAAGGTGACCGGCGTGTACCGCCCCGCCGATCCCACGGACCCGTACTGGCAGTTGGACGAGCTGGGCGGCCGCGGGGTGCGCGAGAGCGTCTTCCTGACGTACGGGCCGCTGCTCGCCGATCCGAAGGACCTGGGGCACGTCTCGGCGGGCCGTACGCAGTGGCTGGCGACGGCCGACTTCGACGCGGTGACCACGGACCGGGTCGGCGCGCTGCGCTCGGCGGCGCAGGACGGTCCTGGCGCACTCGCCAAGTCGGCGTCCCTGGGCGGCAGTCCGAGCGCGAGCACGTCGCTGCCCGAGGTGCTCGACCGGGCCGAGCGGGCGCTTCTGGTGTCCCGTTCGACGCTCCTGATCGTCGCCCTTCAGCTGATCATGCTCGCCGGGTACGCGCTGCTGCTCGTGGCCCGGCTGCTCGGCACGGAACGCGGCGGTGAGACGGCGCTGCTCCTCGCGCGCGGCGGCTCGCGCGGCAAGGTCGCCCGGCTCGCGACGGTCGAGGCCCTGCTGCTCGCCCTGCCCGCCGCGCTGCTCGCGCCGCTGCTCGCGGGCCCGCTGACCGGGCTGCTCGCGGGCCACGGCGCACTGGCGAGGACGGGGGTGCGGCTCGACACGTCGACGGGGACATCGACGGGTACGGAGGTGTGGCTGATCGGCGTGGCCACGGCCCTGGGCTGTGCGCTCGCGGTGGTCGCGCCCGCCCTCTCCTCCGGCGTCGGGCCGCTGCGGGGCGGCCGGTCCGCCGCGCTGCCCGCCCCGCTGCGGGCGGGCGCCGACGTGGGGCTCCTGGTCATCGCGGCGGTGGCGTACTGGCAACTGGACAGCAGGACGTCCGGTGCGGGCGCGCTGAGCGGTGACGGGGCGGGCGGCCTCGGCATCGACCCGCTCCTTGTGGCCGCGCCCGCCCTCGCGCTCCTGGCCGGCACGGTCGTGACGCTGCGGCTGCTGCCGCCCGCCGCGCGACTTGCCGAGCGCAGGGCGGCGCGGGGGCGCGGCCTTCCGGGTGCGCTGGCCGGCTGGCAGCTGAGCCGCAGACCGCTGCGCGGCGCTGGACCCGTGCTGCTCCTGGTGCTCGCGGTGGCGCTCGGCCTCCTCGCGATCGGCCAGGGCGCCTCCTGGGACCGCTCGCAGGAGGACCAGGCGGACTTCCGGGCCGGTACGCAGCTCAGGGTGCTCGGCAGTCGCGTACCGGAGGAGCGGCAGGCCGAGGTGTACGGGTCGCTTCCGGGTGTCCGGGATGCCGCTCCCGCCGTGCGCTCCACGATGGACCTCGCCGACGACCGGCAGGCGACGGTGCTCGCCCTCGACGGTGCGCGGGCGCTGCCGGAGCTGCTGATCAGGGAGGACCGCGCCGACCGTGCGGCACTGAGCGACGCCCTGCGGTCCCGGCAGACGGGGGCGGTCGCCACCGAGCAGTTCCTGCGTTCCAGCGGGGCGGCCGTTGGCTCCCGGATCGATGTGCCGGTGACCGGCAGCTCGTTGCGCGTGACCATCGTCGAGGCGGTCCCGGAGCTGCCGACGACCGGCGCGCAGAAGGAGACGGCCGATACCGGGACCGACGGCGGCGCGCTCCTCCTCGACCTGCCGGGCGTGAACGCCGCGCTCCGGGCGAACGGCGGGCGGCCGCCGGCACCCACTGAGTGGTGGCTCACCACCCGCCCCGGAGCCTCCGCCGATGCGGCCGCCGCCCTGCGCGCCCGCCCCGACATCGACCCCGAACAGGTCCTGGTCCGCGACGAGATCGCCGCGGAGCTGCGCGACGACCCGCTGGGCGCGGGCCCGCAGTCGGCGCTGCTCGCCGTGGCGGTGGCGGCGGCCCTGCTCGCGGCGGTGGGCTTCGCGGTGAGCGCGGCGGGGTCGCTGCGCGAGCGCTCGGCGGAGTTCGCGGTCCTGCGCGCGCTGGGCGCACCACGCCGTCAACTGGCCCGCATGATCGCCGCGGAGCAGGGCTTCCTGCTCGCCGTCGCCCTGCTGGTCGGCGTGGCCATAGGCGCGTTCCTGACGCGGGCCGTGGTCCCTCTGATAGTCCTCACCGGAGACGCGGGCCGTCCCGTACCGCCGGTCCTGGTGGAACTGCCGCTCCCCCAGGCGGCCACGCTCCTCGCAGGCATCGCGGCCGTCCCCTTCGCGATCACCGCCGCCCTGTCCCTGAGCCGCGGCGACCCGACGGTGTCGCTGCGGCACGAGGGAGGGAACTGACGTGCGTCGTAAAGGCCTGCCCGCGCGCCCCGTGCCCCCCGTCGCCCCCTGGACCCGCACCCGGCTCCGCGCCGCCCCCGCGCCCGCCGTCGCGCTCGCCCTGCTGGTGTTCGCCACCGCGTTCCTCGCCGCCGTCTTTCCGCGCGCGGTCGACGCGTACGAGAGCGAAGGGGTACGGAGTGCGATCGCCGACGCCGGGGCCGCGCGGAGCGGCATCGAGCTCACCGCGCCCGCGCCCGGCCTCGAATGGGATCAGCCCGAGCGGAAGGATGCGATGCGGGACTCGGTCCTGCGCGGGCAGTACCGCAAGGTCGTGGCGGCCATGCCCCGGCCGATCCGGGTGGACGGCGGGCAGTCCACGTACGGCGTCAGAACCGTCAAGCCGCCCGCGGGACTTGACCGTACCCTGCCCCAACCGGACGAGATCCCACCGCAGTTCACGCTGGCCGCGCAGTCCGGTGTCGACGTCCACGCGCGTGTGCGTGACGGCAGGCTGCCGAAGGCGGACGTGACGGCGGACAGCCGCCGGGTCGAGGCCGCCGTGACCGCCCGGACCGCCCGCGTCATGAAGCTCGGGCCGGGCTCGACCGTCCGCATCGACTCCCTGACCGGCGAGCGCGTGACCGTACGGATCACCGGGATCATCGAGCCGCGGCACCCCGAGTCCGCCTACTGGTCCTACGATCCGGTGCTTCGCACCCCGTCCCTGATCGACGTGCCGGGCAACAACTCCCAGGAGCCGAAGAAGCGTTGGCACGCCGCCCTGCTCCTCGCGCCCGGCGCGGGCGCCTTCCTGCCCGCCGTCGACCAGGTCCCGCAGCAGTACTGGCGGGTCGCCCCGGACTTCACCGCCCTGACCGCCCGCGACCTGCCGGCCCTGAAGGCGCGCGTCGCCTCGCTCGAAGCGGGGCCGCTCCGCACCGAACTGCGCCGCTCCACCGGCCCGGACGCCCTGGTCTCCACCGAGCTCGACAAGGTCCTCACCGGGTACGACGGGCTGCGCGACGCCGTGTCGCCGATCGTCGCGGTGGCCGCGTACGGAGTCGGCGGGGTCGCCGCCGTCGTCCTCCTGATGACCTGCTCCCTGGCCGCCGTACGACGCCACGACGAGCTCGACCTGCTTCGCTCCCGCGGCGGCTCCGTACGCGGCGTCGCGGGGCGGCTGCTCGCCGAGACCTCGGTGGTCGCGGTGCCCGCCGCCGCGCTCGGGCTGCTGCTCGCGGTGCTCGTCGTGCCGGACGCGCGCGCCTTGCCTTCGGTGGCCGGGGCCGCCGGGGTGTGCGTGCTCGGCTGTGCCGCGCTGCCGGTGCGTGCGGCGTTCACGCACCGCAGGCCGCGGGCGCACGAGGGCCGCGTCGATCTCCTGACGGCCCGGCCGTCGCGCCGCCGCACGGTGGCTGAACTGGTGCTGCTCGTCCTGGCCGTGGGCGCGGTGGTGACGCTGCGGCGATCCGGTACCGACGGCGCATCGGGCGGCGGTCTGGTGAGCGCGGCACCGCTGCTGGTCGGCGGCATCGCCGCACTGCTTCTCGTACGGCTCTATCCGCTGCCCCTGCGCCTCTTCGCGCGCCCCCTTGCCCGCCGCCGCGGCGCGCTCGGCTTCCTGTCGATGGCGAGCGCGGGCCGCGCGTCCGCCACCCAGGCGCTGCCGCTGCTCGGCCTGTTGCTCGCCCTGACGACGGCGGCGTTCGGCGGCTCCGTCCTGACCGGGGTCGCCGACGCCCGCGACCGCACGGCGCTGCTCGAGGTCGGCGCGGACGTCCGCGTGGACCGCGGCGACGGCACGCTGCCCGCCTCCCTCGCCGCCGAGATACGCCGGACGCCGGGCATCGGCGATGTGACCTCCGTCCACATCGACTGGTATCTGCGGCTGCCGGACCAGTCGACCGCGCCCCTGGTCGCGGTCGACCCTGCGGCCTACTCCCGGCTGACCCGCTCGACGGGCCTCGGGCCGGTCGGCGAGGCCGAGTTGGCGGCGGGCGGCGACCCCCGCGCCGTACTTCCCGCCGTCGCGTCGCCCGAGGTCGCCCGGCGGCTCGGCAAGGGCCCGCACTCCTTCCGTACGCCCACCGGATCCTTCCGGGCGGCGGTCGGTGCCGTCCGGGACAGCACTCCGGCGCTCCCATCGGGCAGCGCGTTCCTGCTGATCGACCGGCGGCATCTCGAACGGCCGCCGAGCACCGCGCTCCTGGCGACCGGCGCCCCGGGGCAGCGGATCGACGCGGCGGCGCTCGCCAGGTCGGCGCGGGCCGCGGGCGACGGCCTCGAGGCGCACTTCCGCACCGCCGAACGGGCCGAACTCACCGACTCTCCCCTCCAGTCGGGCGCCGAGCGCATCTACACGGCGGCGGTCGCGGCGGGCGCCGGATACGCCGTACTCGCCGTACTGCTGTCCCTGCTGCACTCCGCGCCGCGGCGCGCGGCCCTCCTCGCCAGGCTGCGCACGATGGGCCTGAGCACGGGGCAGGGGCGCCGGCTACTGGTCCTGGAGTCCCTGCCGCAGGCGCTGCTCGCGGCGTGCGGCGGTGCGCTGGTGGGCCTGGCTGCGATCGGCCTCCTGGCGCCGGGCATCGACCTGGCCCGAGTCGCCCTCGCGGCAGGCGGCCCGCGTTCCGGCCTCGGCGAGGTGACACTGCAAGCCGATCCCTGGTCGCTGCTGCTGCCCGCCGCGAGCGTGGTGGTTCTGACGGCGGGCGTCGCCTTCGTACAGGCCTGGTGGACGTCGCGGCACACGACCGCCGCCGAACTGAGAACGGGAGACACCCGATGACGACCAACACATCCCCCGCGTCGCTCGCGGACCTGGAGGCGCGGGCCACCGCCCACCGCGACCGGCCCGCGTACGGCCATGACGCGCTGATCACCTGCGACCGCCTGGTCCGCGTCTTCTCCACGGACGGCGTCGAGGTGCAGGCGCTACAGGGGCTCGATCTCCTGGTCCGCGAGGGCGAGTTGATGGCCCTGGTAGGCGCTTCGGGCAGCGGAAAATCAACACTGATGAACATCCTCGCCGGACTCGACGAGCCGACCGCGGGCGCGGCGCGGGTCGCGGGCCGCGACCTCCTCACGATGGGCGCAAAGGAACGCCTCGGCTACCGCAGGGACGTGGTCGGCTTCGTATGGCAGCAGACGGGACGCAATCTGCTGCCGTACCTGACGGCGGCTCAGAACGTGGCGCTGCCGATGCAGTTGCGGGGCGGCGGTCGCTTCCGTCGAACCCAGAAATCTCAACGGGCCACGGAACTCCTGGAGTTGCTGGACGTGGCGGACTGCCGAGACCGGCACCCACGGCAGTTGTCCGGCGGCCAGCAGCAGCGCGTGGCAATCGCGGTGGCCCTCGCCAACAACCCCTCGGTCCTCCTCGCCGACGAACCCACCGGCGAACTGGACTCGCACACCGCGGAGCAGATATTCGCGGCCTTCCGCACGGCGAACGAACGCCTCGGCACCACGATCGTCATCGTCACCCACGACCAGGCGGTGGCCTCCGAGGTCCGCCGCACGGTCGCCATCCGGGACGGCCGCACATCGACGGAGGTCCTGCGCCGCACAGAGGTGGACGAGACCACGGGCCAGGAATCAGTGATCTCCCGCGAGTACGCGATGCTGGACCGCGCGGGCCGCCTACAGCTCCCGGCGGATTACACGCAGGCCTTGGGAATGCGGGACAGGGTGGCCCTTGAGCTGGAACGGGACCACATCGGGGTATGGCCGGACGACAACGAGACCTGAGCCGAACAGACCCGTCCGCGCCGCACGCGATCAGGCCGCCCGCGTTGTGCCCAGTACCGCCTACACAGGGGAGACGGAAAGCCCCCCAACACCCGCCCGCCGCACAGCAACAGACCCATAAGACGTACGCAACCGAAGCCAGGCCCCGCTGGACAGCAGGTCCAGTGACTCCCCCCGCAAAAAGCCCAAGGCTTGCGCCGCATGCGCAGCGCGCACGGGAAGCCCCGTATCCCCGATGGACCGGGACCAGATCTCCCGCCCCACCTGATCCAGCTCGGCCCGGACCCGCCGCTCCGCCGGCAACTCCTCCACCCGAGCCTTGAATTCGGCAACGGCAGCCGCCACGAGCCCCCGCACGGCATCCATCCCCGGAAGCCCCGCCTCCGGCTGCCAGCCGCCCCGCGGCGGAAGCACTCCGGCCCACGGCGGCCCCGTCACGGCCTGCGGCACGGCCGCCGAGCCCTCGGGATCCACGGACTCCAGAAGCTCACCCGCCGAGACGGTGACGTCCAGCGAGGTGTCGAGCCCGTACTCGTACGGCTTCGCAAGCCGCGCCGTACGAATCGCGAGCACCTCGAACGACGGCGGCCGCCCGAACACGGCGAGGGCATCCCCCGCCGCCTGCAGCCGCACCGCCGCGGCCTTGTCGTAGTGGATGAGCCGCGCCAGGAAGGCGGCGAGGTCCGCCGCCTCCCCGGCGTCGGCGAAGTGCAGCTGCGCCGTCATGCGACGAGCGCCTCCGCACCACCGGCGCTGTCGTCCATGTACCCCTCGAGCACCGCACGCTCCTCGGCGGTGATCCGCCGCGGCCGCTGCGCCTCCAGGTTGAACGGGACGACGATCGTCGACGCCCGCACATACACCTGCTCGGGGTCCTTGACCTCGTACGCGATGGTGAGCGAGGCAGCGCCTATCTTCGTCACCCACGACTCGATGGTGACCGGCGAGTGCCGGTGGACCAACGGCCGTACGTAGTCGATCTCATGACGGGCCACGACGGACCCGCCCGAGAACGACGGGCTGCCGTCCCCCGGTGCGAGCCGGAACATGAAGTCGATCCGCGCCTCTTCCAAGTACCGCACGAAGACAGCGTTGTTGACGTGCCCGAAGGCATCCATGTCCGACCACCGGAGGGGGCAACTGTAGATATGCCGACTCATGTCAGTCTCAGCCTCAGTCTCAGCCTCGGGTGAGCTTCTTATAGGTGGCACGGTGCGGACGCACGGCGTCGGCACCCAAGCGGTCGATCTTGTTCTTCTCGTACGACTCGAAGTTGCCCTCGAACCAGTACCACTTGGAGTCACCCTCGTAGGCCAGGATGTGCGTGGCCACTCGGTCCAGGAACCACCGGTCGTGGGAGATCACGACCGCGGCACCCGGGAAGTCCAGAAGCGCGTTCTCCAGCGACGACAGGGTCTCGACGTCCAGGTCGTTCGTCGGCTCGTCGAGGAGGAGCAGGTTGCCGCCCTCCTTGAGGGTCAGCGCCAGGTTGAGGCGGTTGCGCTCACCACCGGAGAGCACCCCGGCAGGCTTCTGCTGGTCCGGCCCCTTGAACCCGAACGCACTCACATACGCCCGCGAGGGCATCTCGACCTGCCCGACATTGATGTAGTCGAGCTCGTCGCTCACGACGGCCCAGAGCGTCTTCTTCGGGTCGATGTTGGCGCGGCCCTGGTCGACGTACGACACCTTGACCGTGTCGCCGACCTTGATACTGCCGGAGTCCGGCGTCTCCAGGCCCTGGATCATCTTGAACAGCGTGGTCTTGCCCGCACCGTTCGGACCGATGATGCCGACGATGCCGTTGCGCGGCAGCGAGAAGCTCAGATCATCGACGAGGACCTTGTCACCAAAGGCCTTCGACAGATTCTCGACCTCGACGACAATCGAGCCGAGCCGCGGCCCCGGCGGAATCTGGATCTCCTCGAAGTCCAGCTTCCGCATCTTGTCCGCCTCGGCGGCCATCTCCTCGTAGCGCGCCAGACGCGCCTTGGACTTGGCCTGACGCCCCTTGGCGTTGGACCGCACCCACTCAAGCTCTTCCTTGAGCCGCTTGGCGCGCTTCTCGTCCTTGCGGCCCTCGACCTTGAGACGCGCGGCCTTCTTCTCCAGGTACGTGGAGTAGTTGCCCTCGTAGGGGTGGGCGCGGCCGCGGTCGAGCTCGAGGATCCACTCGGCGACGTTGTCGAGGAAGTACCGGTCGTGGGTGACCGCGACGACGGCACCGGCGTACTTCGCGAGGTGCTGCTCCAGCCAGTTCACCGACTCGGCGTCGAGGTGGTTGGTGGGCTCGTCGAGGAGCAGCAGGTCGGGCGCCTCGATGAGCAGCTTGCAGAGCGCGACGCGGCGCTTCTCGCCACCGGAGAGGTTGGTGACGGGCCAGTCGCCGGGCGGGCAGCCGAGCGCGTCCATGGCCTGCTCGAGCTGGGCATCAAGATCCCACGCATTGGCGTGATCGAGATCCTCCTGAAGCTTGCCCATCTCTTCCATGAGCGCGTCGGAGTAGTCGGTCGCCATGAGCTCGGCGACCTCGTTGAAGCGCTTGAGCTTGCCCATGATCTCGGCGGCGCCGTCCTGGACGTTCTCCAGAACGGTCTTCGACTCGTCCAGGTGCGGCTCCTGCATGAGGATGCCGACGCTGTAACCGGGCGAGAGGAAGGCGTCACCGTTGGACGGCTGCTCAAGACCGGCCATGATCTTCAGCACCGTGGACTTACCGGCGCCGTTGGGGCCCACGACACCGATCTTCGCGCCAGGAAGGAAGCTCAAGGTGACGTCATCGAGGATCACCTTGTCGCCGTGCGCCTTGCGCGTCTTGCGCATGGTGTAGATGTACTCAGCCAAGAGAAACCGTCCGGCAATCAGTGAGTGGGCAGATACACCCCATCTTGCCTGACGGCTACCTACCGGGGGAAACCAGTACTGGGCGGGGGCCGTGACCTGGACGTTCCTGGCACCCGACGGTAAGTGAACTGTCACCGTCTGTCGTTGTCGGTCCGTCCAGTCCCGGCCCGCCCGTTCCCGTCACGCGGCGTCGATGGCTGCGGTGATCTTGTGGCTCATGTCGGTCATGGTGGGGCTGGGGCCGCCCTTGCGGGCCTGGGCTGCGGTTTCGAGGGCGATGGTGATGATGCCGCGGAAGTTGTCGGCCTGGACCGGGTCCTGCTTCTTGAGGAGGGTCGCGGCGGCCGTCAGCGCGGGCAGGACCGTGTCTGCGAGTTCGGCGACCGACTTGCCGCCGAGGTCGCCGATCTTGGAGTTCTCGGCGAGGACGTAGCCGACGGGGCCCGTCGCGGAGGCCAGGGCGATGGAGCCCTGGGTGGCGATCTTGTGGGGTGAGCCGGCGGCGTCGGCGGCGGCCAGCAGGGAGATGGCGCCGTAGGCGGCGGTGCGGAGGGCGAGCTTGTCCTGGTCGGTGAAGGTGACGGACATGGTGTGTGTGCTCCTTGGTGTGAGCGGCCCCTGCCGGGCTTTCCCGGCGGGTACTTGCCGTTCGTTGATGAGCAAGACTCTGCCGGGCGGTCCTGACACCACACCCACAGCGCACTGACAGCGCCTGACAGCGGAACCCGACCCCTGTCAGCCAGCGCAGAGGGCGCGCCGCAACCCTCGCGACGCGCCCCAACTACCGCGCGCCTACTGCTCGTCGGTCGGCGCCTGTGCCGGGTCCTTCTTCTTGCGCAGGAGGAACATCGCCGCGCCGCCAAGGACCACCATGACCACCGCTATCCCGGCGATCATCGGCGTCGCGCTGGAGCCGCCGGTCGCCGCGAGGTCGTCGCCACCGGTGCCGCCGCCCGCCGACGCCGGGCTCGGGTCGGGGAGGGGCTGGGTCTTGTTGCCGATCGTGCTGCCCTCGGTGCGGCAGTCGAGTACGCCCTTGAAGCGCTTCTCGAAGCCGTTCGGCCCCTTGATCGTGAAGTCGTAGGGCTGGTCCTCCTGCAACGGGATCGTCACCGTCCGCGACGTACCCGCCTCGATGGTGTGCTTGAAGCCCATCAGGCGGAAAGTGAAGGGCTGGTCGCCCTTGTTGCTCGCCGTGATGTCCACGCCGCTCTTGGCGCAGTTCTTCTCCGCCGACAGGGCGGGTATCGCGCCCTTCTTCGCCCAGGACGCGTTCGCCGTCGCGGAGACCGTGGACTCGCTGGAGCCCGCGAGGATCTGCGTCTGGCTCCTGGTCTCGGACGCGAAGGCCCGGCCGACCGGCACCGTCGTCGACGCCTGGACGGTGAGCGCCGCCGAGCCGTCCGGGGTGTCCTTGGGGACGTCGAAGAACAGCTGGCTGCCATTGGCGGCGGACGTGACGGGCTTGCCGTTCTTGCCGACGATCTTGACGCCGCTGACCGCGGAGTCGGCGGGCGGCGTGACAGACACGGCGTCCGCGTCGGTGCGCACGGTGACCGGGCCGAGCCGCTCCCCCGCGCGTCCGGAGACCGCGGGCGGGTCGAGCGTCAGGGACGCCTTGGGCTCCGCCGCGGCGCGGGCGCTCTTGTGGAGGTAGTCCGCGAGCTTCTCGGCCTGCGGGTCGACCGCGTCCACGTCGGCGCCGTCCGAGTAGCGCCAGATCGCCACCTGAGTGCCGGCCGCCGCTTCCTGCTCGGTGAGCGTGCGCGCGCCGGCCTTCTGCGCGAGCGCGGCCAGGTCGTTCACCTGCGGGTAGGAGTTCTGCAGGATCCAGCGGATCCGGCCCGCGTCCTTGTTGCCGTTCAGCGAAGTGCCGCTCCAGGGGGTCTCCTGGTACTTGGCGTCCTTCTGCGTCGGGTTGTGGATGTCGATGCAGTAGCTCTGCAGGGTGCCGCCGCCGTCCACCGACATCTCGAAGAGTCCGGCGGGGACCTGCTGGCTCGTGCCGCCGTCACGGATGACGGCCTGGTCGTACGTCTGGAGCCCGCCCAGCGTCGCGGTGGCGCCACCCTGGTGCTGCGGAACCTCGTCGGCCGCGGCCGCACCCGCGCCGGCTATCGCGCCCGCCGCCAGGAGGCCGGTCGCCAAGGTCAGCGCGGCGACGCGGGACGTGCCCCGTCTGCGCGAGGACGGCTCGGTGCACGCGGAGCCCGCAGAGAAAACAGAACGCGCAAAAGACACAGAATTCCCCTCCGGACGGGACCCGTTCACATCGAGGGGGGTGGTCCCGCCAGCAGATTGAAAGGGGCAGAATCACCTGCCACCTGCGTGGCATCCACTGCCAACTGCCCCGTGAGCTACGTCCGGCATCCTAGGTACGCGGCGGACCACGATCCCCAGTAGTGCCATTCGATAACCGATCCGACTCGGAATCGTTATCGCCAACACCCCTACTGGGCTGGGCTTATCGACAAATCAACGGCACCCATTCGCCGATAAGCCGCACATCGGTCGCCCCCGCGCTGACGGACCATCACCCCACCGGTTCGGGCTCCGCCTCGCGCGTCGACGCCGGATTCGTGAGCGCGGCGTTCGCCTTGAGCACGCGCCGGAACGCCGCCGTGCCGCGCGAGAGATCGTGGCCGACGGTCGTCGCGTCGATGTCCGCCGACGTCCAGTGCTGACCGCCCCGCTCCTCGTCGCGCACCTTCAACCGCCCCTGCACGATGACCGGTTCACCGATCGTCAGGGACGCCTGCACATTCGTCCCGAGCGCTCGGTTCGCCCACACCGTGAAGAAGTTGGTGTGCCCGTCGACCCAGACCTTCTGGACCCCGTCGTAGTACCGCGTGGTCACCGCGAGCCGGAACCGTGACACCGGCCCGGAGGCCAGCTCCCGGAACACGGGCGTCGTCGCGACGTTCCCCACCACCGTCACCAAGGTCTCGTTCATGATCCGAACCCCTCCCTCGTCCACTCCGCCCGCGCGGCTGCTCCGCCTGCGCGGCTGTGATCTCAGAGTGCACGCGTCGGGAGCAGCTCGCTGAGCCCTGTGGTCTACCCGCCAGTTGTGGATAACTCCCTCACCCCACGGCCGCCCCCATGACCCGCACGTACTGCTCCCGCACCTCCCGGTACCGCAGCAGCTCCGCCGCCACCGGATCGAGCACCCGCGCCCGCCCGCACCCGGCGGCCGCCTCCCGCAGTCTTCGTTCCGCGTCCAGGCCGTAGCGCCGCGCCGGTCCCCGCGCCGCCATCCGGCTCGCCCACTCCACGCCGGGGCCGCCCGCGATGCCGGCCAGCATCAGCAGCACCGGCACCCCCAGGTTCGGCGAGGCGACCCCGATGATCTGTGCCACCAGCCAGAGCCCGCCGAGGACTTGGAGCATCGTCATTGCCGCCTGCGCGAACACCGCGACCGGCCACCAGCCGGGCCGCGGCGGCCGCCCCCTCGGCACCCCGGCCTTCGCGGTCAGCTCGTCCAGCGCCTCCGGCAACCCCTCCGCCCCGCGCACGGCCGCCTCCCGCACGGCCTGCCCCCAGGGCGTGGGCAGCCCCGACGCCGCCTCGTCGGCCACCGTGCGCACGGCGTGCTCGACCCGTTGGCGGGCCGTGGCCTCCTCGTCCGGCGGGGGGTCCGGCACCGGCCAGCCGACGTACCGCGGCGAGCGATGCGCCTCGTACCAACGCCAGAGCCGCAGCCACGGCGTGCCGCACGCCTTGCCCGCGTTGCGCCGCCAGGCCCGTTCGGCCGCCTGCCCGGCGGCCGCCGCGCCCACCGCGTCCGCGAGCCGGTCGGTGAACTCGTCGCGCGCCTCTTCGCTGAGCCCGACGCGCCGCGCGCCCCGCCCTCCGGATGAACCGACGTACACCGGCCACAGCCGGTCGGCCGCGGCGTTCAGGTCGGCCTCGATCCGCCGGGCGGCGGCGGTCCGCTCCTGGGTGAACTGGCCGAGGGACTCGCGCAGTTCACCGATTCCTTCGCCGGTCAGGGCGGACAGCGCGAGCACGGTGGCGCCGGGTTCGCCGTGCTCGCCGAGTGCGATGCCGTCCTCGTCGAGCAGTCGCCGCAGATCGTCGAGCACCTGGTCGGCGGCGTCGCCGGGCAGCCGGTCCACCTGGTTGAGCACGACGAAGGTGACCTCGGCGTGGCCCGCCATGGGCCGCAGATAGCGCTCGTGCAGCATGGCGTCGGCGTACTTCTCGGGGTCGACGACCCAGATGACCGCGTCGACGAGTCCGAGGATCCGGTCCACGTGCTCGCGGTGCTCACCGACCGCCGAGTCGTGGTCCGGCAGGTCGATCAGGACGAGCCCCTGCAGCGTCTTCGTGTCGGGACCCTGGAGCGGGCGCCTGCGCAGCCGCCCCGGGATGCCGAGCCGGTCGAGGAGCGCCGCAGCACCGTCGGTCCAGCTGCAGCCGATGGGCGCCGCGGTGGTCGGCCTGCGCACCCCTGCCTCCGAGATCGTCACCCCGGCAAGGGCGTTGAACAGCGTCGACTTGCCGCTGCCGGTGGCTCCCGCGACGGCGACGACGGTGTGCCGGTCGGAGAGCCTGCGCCGGGCCACCGCCTCGTCGAGCACCCGGCCCGCCTCGGCGAGGGTGGCGCTGTCGAGGCGGGTGCGGGAGAGCCCGACGAGTTCCCGCAGGGCGTCGAGCCGGGCGCGCAAATGCCCGTCGTACGCGGTCGAGGTGCCGGGGGCAGCCTGAGCCGCGGACGAGCCGGTTCCGGACCCCGTGTCCGTAGGGACGTACCCCTCGGTGGAACTGTCCGCCCCCCGCTCGGGGCCGCGGCGGGCGATGAGCCCGTCGTCCCACACGCCTTCGGAGCCGCGTCCCGCGTCCCCGGAAGTCGTCCCGGAAGCCCCCGAAGTCTCCGAAGCCCCCGGAGTCCCCGAATCCTCCGGCCCCTTTTCGGAACGCCCATCGTGCTCGGTGTGATCCGTGACGGCAGTCACCGCGGTCACCTCTCCTTCTGCAGTACGGACAGCGCGGCGATCAGGTCGGCCTGGGGTTCGGGGTTCACGTCGAGGGCGTCGAGCGGGGCGAGGCGTCGCTCCCGTTCCGCGCCGAGGACGGTGTCGAGGTAGCTGGTGAGCAGGCGCCCGCCCCGGTCCCGCAGCCGGAGCGCGCCATGGGCGCCGATCCGCTCGGCGAGCGTCTCGCCCGCCGGACGGGCGCGGCGCCCGCCGAGCAGGGCGATGGCGAGCAGGGCGGCCACCGACTCGGGGTCGGGGACAAGGTTCTTCTCCAGCCTGTCGAGCCCGCGGACCTCTTCCTCGGCGTACTCCTCAAGGACGCGCCGCCAGCGCCGCACCGCCATGCCGATGCGGTCCTCCGCGCTCTCGGGGACACGGACGCGGTCCATGAGCCCGGGGGCGGCGGCGGCAGGCTCGCGCCGCCACGCGTCGTCGATCCGCTCGTCGGCGGCGGTCACCGCGCACAGCAGCAGCGTCTCCAGGCTCTCGCCGACGGCGTCGAGGAGCTCGCCGGCACCGCAGTCCAGGGGGTAGCTGCGCCACCGCTTCAGTGCGTCCCCGGCGAGCACGGCCCCGTCCTGCAACCGCCCCCGCACGCGTGCGTGCTCGCTCTCGTACGCCTCGTCGACGGCGGAGGTGAGCCGCAGGGCGGCCGCGTACTGCGCGGCAACGGCTCCGGCGAGCTCGGGCAGCCGTACGTCGAGGGACTGGATGACGCCGCGCGCGGTCCGTGCGATCGCCTGCACACGGGCCCTGGGCTCCTGCGACCGGTGGGTGAGCCAGGCGCGCAGGGACGCGACGGCGGTGACCGGAAGGAGCCCGCCGCCGCCGGTGGACTCGGGCAGCTCGGGCACGGTGAACAGCGGCAGGTCGCCCAGTCCCGCCTTGGTGAGCAGCGCCGCGTACCGGCGCGACACCTCGGTCACCAACTGGTGCGGCACCCGGTCGAGGACGGTGACGAGCGTCGCGTCATGCTCCTTGGCGGTACGCAGCAGATGCCAGGGCACTGCGTCGGCGTACCGGGCCGCGGTCGTCACCATGACCCAGACGTCGGCCGCGGAGATCAGCTCGGCGGCGAGGATGCGGTTCTCGGAGATGAGCGAGTCGACGTCGGGCGCGTCGAGGAGCGCGAGCCCCTTGGGCAGGGTCTCCACGGTCTCGATGCGCAGCGCGCGCTCGCCGTCCGCCCCGAGCGGCGCGAGGAGATCGTCGCCGTCACCGTCCGCCTCGTCCTCCCCGTCGGCTCCGTCGGCGGGTTCCGGCCGGGGCACCCACACGCGCGTGAGGTCGGGCAGTACGCGCATCCCCGCGAACCAGTGATGGTCCTCCGGATGGCATACGAGGACGGGCGTGCGGGTGGTCGGCCGCAGCACCCCGGCCCGGCTGACCTGCCGCCCGACCAGAGAGTTCAGGAGGGTCGATTTCCCCGCCCCGGTGGACCCCCCGATCACCGCGAGCAGCGGTGCTTCGGGGGCCCGCAACCGGGGCACCAAGTAGTCGTCGAGCTGCGCGAGTAGCTCGTCGCGGTTGGCACGCGCGCGTGGCGCCCCCGCGAGGGGGAGCGGAAAGCGTGCGGCGGCGACACGCTCGCGCAGGGCGGAGAGTGCGTCGAGCAGTTGAGGCCGTACGTCCAAGGTCACCACATGCGAAGAATGCCCAATTTTGGCAGCTTTCTGAAGCATATGGATGTCTCTGCGCGCCGATCGGACACACGGGACGGAAGGGGCGACTGGGGCGCAGGCATAACGAGTGCACAACACCCGGGGCGTGAGACGCCAAAAGCGATGCAGGATTCGTACCTGCCTGCGATTATCAGGACCGCTTCACCGAACCTCCACATAGTGCCGCGGAGGCGAAGCGCCAGGGACAAGGACCCCGGAGCCCTATCCTTGTCCCCGGCAAGGTCACGGCTCGTCCCACCCGGGCTCCAGGCCACCGGCCACCACCCGGCCCCCGTAGCTCAGTGGATAGAGCAGGCGCCTTCTAAGCGCTTGGCCGCAGGTTCGAGTCCTGCCGGGGGCGCACATACATCGTGGTTGCAGTTCGAGCCGACCGATGTCGGCTACCGCTCCTCGTCCAGCACTTGGGCAGCCGCACGTGGGTCCATGAGGTTGGACCACGCCTGTTCGGCCGGGAGCAAGTCCCGCTCGGGCAGGGCGTACTCCGGATACCAGCCCTCAGCCTCGCAACCGGGGACGTTGCGCAGGATCAGCACGGTCAGGTTCGGCGGTACGGAGCCGGTGATCCGGACGGCGAGGTAGGTCTCGTGGCCGTCGTCCGCACGCACCTGGAGGCCAAGGGTGAAGGTGTCGAACTCGCGTGTGTGCTCACGGCCGTCGCGCAGCGTGGCGTGCGCCAGGTCAAGCAGAGTTGCCCGCAGGCGGCGCACGAAGCGGACACCGGCCTCGGCGCGGTACCGGACGTGGTCCTCGCGTGCAGGCAGGAGGTGAGCGGTGTGCGTCGCGGTCTTCAGCCCGTCGGAATGTTCCGCGTTGTACCGAGCGCGGACGGCGCGGCCGTCGGCCTCCAGGGCTGCGTAGAAGTCATCGCCCGAGCCGTCTTCGCGCCGACCCGCCGCGACCAACCACGGCAGGTCGGCGTCCAGCCATACCGCGCCGCGCCATCGCTGCACCTTGACCTTGAACAGCACCTGGTCGTCCACGGACCGGATGCGTTCGTGCTTGCCGTCCTCGTCCGCGAACTGCTCGGACGCCTTGGCCAGCACCGGGTGGTCGATCTCGTCCAGCGGCACCGTGACCGGCGGCACCTCAAGGCACAAATCCTCGCGTAAGCAGCGCAGCGTCGGGCGGGCCGGGCGCAGCGGGCCGGGTCCGCTCATTCCTCGATTCCCCCGACCGCGTCGATCTCCTCCGCGGTCAGCCCGGTCAGCAGCATCACATCCGATTTCAGCGAGCCATCCAGCACACTGAGCGCCTCCACCATGCCGGACCGCAGATCCTCGCGGCGCTGCTCCAGATACACCCGGACCGCCTCGGCCACCAGGTCCTTCTTCGTCAGTCCCAGGAAATGAGCGCCCTGGCTGATCAATTTGTCCGTCGCCGGGTCCACCTTCAGCGGGGACTGGCGTACCGACTTCGCCGCCGTCGTCATCGTCAACACCTCCGTAGCCATAGTACCTAAATACCTCACGGCGTGGTTTTCCGGTGACACCGCAGTCGAACGCCCTGGCCCCGGCCGACGGCAGCCTTGGCCGCAGGTTCGAGTCCTGCCGGGGGCGCTTTTGCGCGAAGGCGCCCGGACAGTTCTCGATGCCGCCGCCGGGTCAGGCCTCGGTGCCCCCCCGGTCAGCCCACGAAGGACTCGGGGCCGAAGCGGCCCCAGGCCACGAACGCGGCCAGGGCCACATAGATCAGGTCCACCGCCACCAGCTTGTTCTCGTGGCGTCGGATGCGGACTGTCGCCGCCCCGATCATCAGCAGCACCAGGCCGAGGGCGGCCAGCGGCACCAGGATCGGGGCGATGTCGAGCACCGCGGGCAGGATCAGGCCGACTGCGGCCAGGACCTCTACGGCCCCGATGGCCTTGACGCCGCCGTCGCTGAAATCTTCGACCCACCTCGCGCTGGCCCCACTGGCGGCTATCTTCTCCTTCGGCGTGATCATCTTGAAGCCGCCGCCGAGCAGGTAGGCGACGGCGAGCAGTCCGGTAACGATCCACAGGGCGAGGTTCATGGCTTTGTCCTTGCAGGGTTGTCGGGCCAGTTGTTCGCTGTTGCTCCTCTAAGACAGGGCACCCCGGCAAGCTGTGACGACAGAGGGTGTGACGTGTATCTCGCCGAGGAGGGGTTGGGGGCCGTGCCGGGATCAACGGATGTGGTGGATGGGGCCGACGCGGGTGCGGGTGGCTATCGGGCGTTGATGTTCTCCATCGCCTACGGGATGACCGGGTCGGTGGGCGACGCCGAGGACATCGTGCAGGACGCCTTCCTCGGGCTGACCCGGGCGCACCAGGCAGGTACCTCGATCACCGCCCCGAAGGCGTACTTGACCACCGCGGTGACGCGGCTCGGGATCAACTACCTGAGTTCGGCGCGGGTGCGGCGCGAGACCTACGTGGGGAACTGGCTGCCCGAGCCTGTCGTCGTGACCGCCGAGCAGCCCGGGCCTGCCGAGCACGCCGAGCTCGCCGACTCGTTGTCGATGGCGTTTCTCGTGCTTCTTGAGACCCTCTCCCCCGTGGAGCGCGCGGTGTTCATGCTGCGCGAGGTGTTCGGGTACGGCTATCCGGACGTCGCGCGGAGTACCGGCAAGTCCGAGGCGAACTGCCGGCAGATCTTCGCCCGGGCCAGGCGGCGCATCGCCGCCGGGGAGCAGGACGTCGACAGCGCGCCGTCCCCGGCGCGGCGGGCGGAGGGTGAGGAGCTCGCCCGTAGGTTCTTCGCGGCCGCCGAGGGCGGTGACCTGGACGCGCTGCTCGGCATGCTCGCGCCCGAGGTGGTGTTCCACGGGGACGGCGGCGGCAAGGCGCGGGCGACCAGGAACCCGGTGACCGAGCCGCGGCGCGTCGGACAGCTGTTCGTCGGCGGGGTCCGCCGGGTCAGGAAGCTCGGCGCCGCCCTCCGGCCGGCCCGGGTCAACGGGCGACCGGGCGCGGTGACGTACGACGCCGAAGGGCTCGTCGCCGGTGTGGTCGAACTCGATATCTCCGACGGTGTGGTCCGGGCGATCCACTCCGTGTCGAACCCCGACAAGATCGGCCATCTCGGGCCGGTGTCCAGGATCGGGCGACTGCCGGTGGAATCCCCCCTCCCCACGGACTGAGCGTCGTCAGCCGGCGGTCACCCCTTGACGTACCCGGCCAGCAGGTCCGCCAGTTCCTTCGGCCTGCTGAGCGCGACGCAGTGACCGCCGCCGATCTCGTCGGGCGTGATGCCGAGGCGCGCTCGTGCGAGGTCGCGGAAGAACTCGGGCGGGAAGAAATGGTCGTCCTTGCAGATGATGAACTTCGTGGGTACGTTCGGCCAGGCCGGGAGCGGCCAGGGCTCGTTGCCCGCCCGGGAGGATTCCTCCCGCTCCCTGCGCATGGACTCCTCGGCCAGGCCGCGCGGAACGTCGTGGTAGAAGCTCTCGAAGGGGTCCTCGATGGCCGCCAGGCCCGCCGTTTCACGGGCTTCGTTGCAGCCTGTCGTCTCCCACCAGTCGTCCGGCCGTTCGCCCGGCGCCGGGATCATTCCGGCCAGCAGGACCAGCACGCCGGCCCGGAGCCGCTCGGCCACCAGCGGCGCGGTGAAGGCTCCGTAGGAATGTCCGACGACGACCAGGGGATTCTGCCTCTCGCCGACGGCCTCGACGACCGCATCGGCGTAGTCGCCGAGCCCCGCTGACGGCTGGTCCGACGGCAGGTCCGGGGCGACGGTCTCGTGGCCCCGGGCGCGCAGCTCGGCTTCGAGGAGATGCCAGGCCCAGCCGCTGTCGCCGCCGCCGTGGATGAGTACGAAGGTTGCCATTCCCCATGTATAGCTCGGGAGTTGGGCCGTTTCGACCCGTACGTCAGGACGCCTCGCCGAACGCCGCCAGCTGGGTCTTCTGGAGCCAGCCGCGGAACAGCAGGGCCACCGGTGCGGCGGGGACTCCGCCCCTGTCTTCGGGGCCCGCCACCGACGCCAGCCAGGCCGGCATGAAGCGCAGGGTCCAGCCCGGTGCCGTCTTGCGCATGTGTGTTCCGTACTGCTTCCAGAGGCGGTCGCCCAGGGCCGGGGCCAGGCGGCCGAGGAGTTCCTCCTCCTCGTCCGTTGTGTGGCGGGCGAGGTGATCGCGTACCTCCACCGTGCGTTTCGCCACCTCCGCGGCCGCCTCGGAGTCCGTTCCCAGGCGTTCGCAGGCCTGGTGCCAGGCGTGCAGCAGGTCCGTCAGCTCCTCGTGCTCGGTGACCATCAGGGCCAGCGCCGAATCGTCCGCGCCGAGTTCGCGCAGGCGGGGCCAGAGGAACGTGTCCTCGCCCTCGTGGTGGTGCTCGATCACTTGGTAGATCTTGTCGCTGTAGTCCCGCAGGGCCGCGGCGCGCGCGGGGTCCGCCGACCGGGTCAGGCTGTCCGCCGAGCTCGCGATGCGGTCCAGGTCCCGCACCATGGCCCGGTGCGCAAGCACCATGGTCTGGTGTCCCTTGGGCAGAGAGGCGATGGGCTGGTTCCGGTTCATCATTCGAATCCTTGGGGGAAGGGGTGGACGGGGTAGAACACGAGGCGGCGAGAGCAGCGCAGTCGTGGCCATCCTGCCTTGGTATGGGGCGACTTGGGACGGAATCGGCAGATCTCGGTGGCCCGCGGCTTGGCGGCTCGCGGCTTGGTGGCCCACGGCTTGGCGGCTCGCGGCTTGGTGGTCAGCGCCGTCGCAGCTCTTCCGTCAGCGCCGTCGTCAGCCGTTCGACGTCCGCCGCCGTCCCCACCGAGATGCGCAGCTTCCCCGGCAGGCCGAACGCCGTCAGGTCCCTGACCAGGATCCGGTGTTCCGTCGCCAGGCGGGCCGCCAGGTCGGGGTGGCCGTCCGGGGTCGTCAGGAAGACGAAGTTGGTGACCGAGGGGACGTAATCCACGCCCAGGGCCTCCAGGGATGTGCAGAGCAGGTCGCGTGCCTCGCGGTTCGCCTCGCGGACCCGGTCTACGTACTCGGGGCGTGCCAGGGCGCTCAGCACCGCCCGCTGCGCCGACCGCGTGACGTTGAACGGCAGTGCCGATCCTGTTTGCTTGATGCGGGCCACCAAGTCGCTCGGGCCCATCACCACGCCCACCCGTACCGACGCCAGGCCCCATGCCTTGGAGAACGTCCGGGTCACCAGGATCCGGCGGCCCGACCGGACCGCGGCCAGGGCGATGTCGTGCTCGGGGCCCGCGAAGTCCATGTATGCCTCGTCCAGGACGAGTACCGAGCCCGTCTCCTCGGCCGTGTCGATCAGGTGGGTGATGTCGGCCCCCGAGAGGGCCGTGCCCGTCGGATTGAGCGGGTTGCAGACCCAGGCCAGGTCCACGCCGTCGCGCAGTGCGGCGGCGATCCCCTCGGCCGGCACCGACGCGTCCCGCAGGGGCACGGTGCGCGGCTCGGCGCCCACCGACCTCGCCGAGAGGAGATACCCGGGGAAGGTCGTTTCGGTGACGGCCACCGAGGACCCGGGCGAGCGCAGGAACGTCATGGAGGTGAGGAGGACCAGTTCGTCGGTGCCGTTGCCGACAGCGACGTTGTCGACGGGTACGTCGAAGTGGGCCGCCAGTGCCGCGAGCAGCTCTCGGCACTCGCTGTCGGGGTAGCAGTTGAGGTGGTTGTCCGCCTCGTTGTGCACCGCGGCTATCGCGCCCGGCGGCGGGCCGTACGGGTTCTCGTTGAGGTGCAGCCGCAGATGGTCCTCGCGGCCGATGACCTCCGTGTCGGAGAAGTAGTCCGTGGGCAGTAACTGGCTCTGGCTCATGGTGTGTTCTTTCCTTTCCCGGCCCGCGTCAGCCCAGCCGCACACGGGAGATGATCTTTAGGCGTGACATGTCCCCCGTGAGCATCGAGCGGCAGCGGAACCGCTGGATCTTTCCGCTCGGCGTCCTGGGCAGGCAGCCGCGCTCGACGAAGACGCATTCGGACAGCGCGATCCCGGATTTCTCCCTGGCCAGTTCGGCGGCGCGGTCCGCGATCAGTTCGAAGTCGTCGCTCTTGCGGGCGGGTTCGAGGAGGAGGACCAGCTCGGAGGGGCCCGCACCAGCCACGCCGGCGCCCGTACCCGCCACGTCCACCAGTGCCGAGCAGCCCTTGCGCACAGGGCCCAGCGCCTCGACCGCCGCCTCGATCTCGCTCGTATAGACATTGCGGCCGCCGACGGAGACCAGATCGTCGGCGCGGCCCACGAAGTACACCTCTCCGTCGCGGACGAAACCGTGGTCCCCGGTGCGCAGCACTCCGTCACGGAAGCGCTCGGCGGTCCGCTCCGGGTCCGCGTGGTAGCCGGTGGCCAGGCTGGGCGATGTGACCAGGAGCTGCGAGACCTCTTCGGGGTGCTCCATCGTCACGCCGACGCCGGGCAGCGGCGCCCCGTTGGAGACGAGGCGGACCGCTCCTGGGTCGTCGTCGGCGAGGTCGACGATCTTGCCCTCGATGAGGGCGGACGCGTCGAAGCCGCGTACGCGGGGTGCGTCGGCCCACCCCGTCGCGCTGACGGCGAGCGTCGCCTCCGCCATGCCGTAGGCGGGCATGAAGGCGGACGGTGAGAGGCCGGATGCGGCGAAGGTGTCGCTCACACCGGCAAGCACCTCCGCGTCCACGCGCTCCGCGCCCACCACGCAGACCCGCAGGGCGAGTTCGCGGGGCAGGGCCGAGCGCCCCTGTGCCCGGGACGCGAGGTACAGCGCCGTGGTGGTGCCCCCGGTCATGGTCGCCCCGAACTCCGCCATGTCCCGGAACCACGAGCGGGGGGCCATGCCGAAGCGCTCGGGGGTGGAGAGTACGAAGTCGTAGTCGAAGGCCCAGGAGTAGAGCATCAGGCCGAAGACGCCCATGTCGTGCGAGAGCGGCATCCAGGAGGCGATGACCTCGGCGCCCGGCCTGCCGCCCGTCATGTCGAGGATCAGGCCCAACTGGGCGGCGATGGCGCGAGGAGTGAGGGTGCAGCCTTTCGCCCCGCCGGTGCTGCCCGACGAGTACTGGATGTACGCGACGTCGTCGAGGCCCGGCGGGCTCGGGTCGATGCGGCCCGGGCCGTGCAGCGCGGACCAGCTCAGTACGGGCAGGTCGGCGCGGAGCCCTTCGGGGACGAGGGGCTCGAGCTGCGCGTCCACCAGGACCAGCGTCGGGTCGAGGCGTGCGGTGAGGGATTCGAGCATGCGGCCGTACTCGCCCAGGGTCTGGCCCCGGGACGGCAGCGGCAGTGAGGCGACGGCGCCGCCCGCGAGCCAGACGGCGAGCAATCCTCGTACGCAGTCGGCGGAGTTGGTCAGGACGGTGGCGACGCGGGTGCCGGGGCGTACGCCGGCCGCCCGCAGTGTCGCGGCCATGCCGTGCGCGTCGGCGACGACCTCGCGCCAGGTGGTGCGGGCGTAGCGGTCGCCGTCCCAGTGGTGCAGCGCGCCGTGCGTCGATCCGTGGATCAGGGAGTCCCAGAGGCGTATGTGAGTGCGTATCTCAGTGTGCGTGTTGCCCATGGCCGTGATCACTCCACATCCACGAGAGAGAGGTCGCCGGTGCCTCCCGAGCGTTCCGCAAGGGGCACGATCTTCTGTTGTCCTGCCAGGAGTTCCTGTTCGCCGACGGCGCTGCCGCTGACCCGGCTGATCCCTGCCTCCCGCATCGTCATCCGCTCGGGGTCGATGCGGATGACCTTCCAGGCCAGGCCGGTCTTCTCCAGGCCCCAGATGAAGACGGCGCTGAGGTCGGCCTCGTACCACTTCATGCCGTGCCGTGCGGAACGGGGGAAGGCGTGGTGGTTGTTGTGCCAGGCCTCACCGAAGGACGGCAGGGCGAGCCAGGCGACGTTGCGGGACTCGTCGGTCGTGGAGAAGCGGCGGCGGCCGAAGTAGTGGCCGATCGAATTGACCGCGTACGTCACGTGGTTGATGAGGAAGATGCGGACGAGTCCGCCCCAGAGCATGCCGGTCAGAAATGCCTGGAGGGAGCCGCCGGACAGGGCGAAGGAGAGCAGGCCCGCCAGGACCACGCCCGCCGCGACGACAGCGGCGAAGTGCTCGCTCAGCCAGCGCAGGGGCTTCTCGCGCACCAGGTCCGGGCAGTAGCGCATGGGGTCGGACGCGAGGTTCTCGTCGAAGAGCCAGCCGAGGTGCGCGTGCCACATGCCGGCGATCGCGCCCTTGAAGCCCGGTTCGAAGTCCAGGTGCGGGCTGTGCGGGTCGCCCTCCTTGTCGGCGACCCGGTGGTGCTTGCGGTGGTGCGATGCCCAGATGATCGGCGGGCCCTGCCCGGCGAGGACTCCGGCCGTGGCAAGGGCGACCCGGATCGGCCCGCGCGTCTCGAACGCGCGGTGGGTGAGCAGCCGGTGGTAGCCGACGGATATCCCCAGGCCCGAGATGGCGTACATGACCACGAGGACCACCAGGTCGGTCCAGGCGAAGACGCTGTTCCACAGCAGGACCATGGCGGCGGGCAGCGCGATCAGCGGAATGACGGATGCCGCGAGCACGAACCAACGGTGTTCTTTGCCGTTCATTTCTCCTCTTCCCTTCTTCCCGCGGCGACACTTCCCGCGGCGACGGCCCGGTTGAGCCGGTCCATCCGGGTGGCGAGCGTCATCCGCCCTTCGAGACGGAAGGCAGGAGGCTGCCGCCCGTCGATGTCGCTGAAGCCGTACTCGGCGGCGAGGTCACCGGTGGAGACGACCTGCCCGGAGCGCTCCAACACCTTTGGATCGGCGGCCAGTTCGACGACCGCTCGGCCCACGTACTCGGGCGAGTGGACCACCGCCGCGGGCCCGGATCCGAGTGCCTCCCAGGCGGCCTCGACGCGCTCGGTGCGGACGAAGCCGGGGTGCAGGGAGAGCGCCGCGACGGCGTGCTTGCGCAGGTCGGCGGCGAAGGCCCGGCTGAGCCTGTCGGACGCCGACTTGAAGACGTCGTACGCCGCCTGGCCCAGGTAGATGTCACCGTCGGTGAATCCGATGCCGACGATCAGTCCCGCACGCTGCGGCAGCATCAGTCCGGCCAGGACCCGCGTGACGTCGTACTGGGCGCGCAGGGAGCCGTCGCACAGGTCGTAGCGCCACATGGGCTGGTCCCAGAACGGGGCGTCGAAGCGGACCTCGCCGGACCGTTCGTAGCCGCCCCAGGCGTTGTTCACAAGGAGGTCGAGGCGGCCGTGGCGCTCCCGGATCAGGTCCGCGAGTGCCTGGTTGTCCGACGGCGACGTGTGGTCGCAGCGCACGGCGATGCCGGTGCCCGAGCGGGCGGTGACCTCGTCGGCGGTGTCGTCGACGGTGCCGGGCAGGTCTTCGGTGCGGCCTTCGGAGCGGGTGCTGCGGCCGGTGACGTAGACCGTCGCGCCCGCGCTGCCCAGGGCGAGCGCGATGCCGCGGCCCACTCCCCTGCTTGCGCCGGTGACCACCGCGATCTTCCCGTCGAGCCGGGGCGGCTTCCAGTCCTGGTTCACGTCCTGGTTCACGCTGCTGTCCTTTCGGGACTACGGGACTACGGGACTACGGGACTAACCGAGGTGGGTGGATGCGTACTCGAGCGTCCGCCGGTACGCGTCGGTGTCGGCGACGGGGGCGAGGCCGTGGCGTTCGCTCAGCTCGGGCAGCGAAGTCGGCAGCACGCCGCCGCTGCACCGCGTCGTCTCGCTGACGTCGCGCAGGACCGTCAGGTACGACCGGGCAAGCGGCGGCAGTTCGCGCAGCCGGTCCGGGTCGATGCCGTCCGGGTCGACGACCGGCGGCGGGGTCAGGGCCCGTCCGAGGTTCGCGGCGTGCTTGGCGCACACCTCGAGCGCCGCCGTCATGTCCATGGCCCGATCGCCGTACGTGACCCAGAACTCGCCCTGGTCATCCCCTAGTTGGACGGCTCCGAGCACCGCCTTGGCGAGCAGGTCCTGCGGTACGACGTCGATGCGGTTGCCTTCGTGGACGGGGATGAAGGGCGCGCGCCCGCGGCAGATCCAGTCCGACATCAGCTGCACGATCTGGCCGCGCGACGTCCAGCCGGTCAGCGAGTCGCCGATGAGGTTCGTGGGGCGGAACACGGTGTGCGGGAGACCGCTGTCGCGCAGGAGTTGTTCCGCGCGCAGCTTGGAGCGGACATAGTTCGCCGTTACGTTGTCTGCGCCGAGCCGGTGCGGGGCGTTCACCGCGAGTGCCGCGACGAACGCCGTGCTCATGAAGTGGACGGTCGCCCCGGCGCGCAGGGCGAAGTCGGCCACCTGCCGGGTGCCTTCGACGTTGACCGGCAGATAGCGGTCGGCCGGCAGGCCCCATTCGGTGAGCCCCGCCGAGTGGATGACGGTGTCCACCTCGCGGGCCAGCGCCGCGTGGCTCTCCTCGTCGAGGCCGAAGCGGTCCCGGGAGAGGTCGCCGTGCACCACGGCGTCGCCTCCTTCGGGCACCCCGGCGGACGCGTCCCGGCAGAGGGCGATGATCCGGACGTCGCCGCTCCGCGCCTCGCGCAGAACGGCCTGGCCCACCACCCCGGAGGCTCCGGTCAGCAGGACGGTTCGGCGCACGCTCATGCTCTCGACTCCTTCCACTGCAAAAGGCGGGTGGTGGCGCGGGCGCCCGCGTAGAGCAGCGGCTCGGGCGGGTAGGTGCGCTGCCCGCGCCGTGCGTCGTCCACGTACAGGAGCCGGGTCCAGTCGGTGTCCTTGCCGAGCACCAGGTCCCGCAGGACCTTGCCGCCGGTGTGCGTTGCGGCGATGCCGTTGCCACAGAAGCCGTATCCGTAAAGGATGTTGCCGCCGGGCAGCGAGCCGAAGTGCGGGGCGTAGTCGCGGGTCATGTCGATGACGCCGCCATAGGCGTAGCGGAACGCGACGTCGTGCCACATCGGGAAGAACCGGTGGAACTCGCGGAGCAGTTCGCGGTAGACGCGCGGCTCGTACATACGGTGCTCGCTCATGTCGCGGCCGTAGAAGTAGAGCGGGGTGCCGCCCGCCCACAGCAGCCGGTTGTCGGCGGTGAACCGGGCGCAGGTGAGCATGGTCTTCGCCTCGACCAGGCCCTCGCGTCCCGCCCAGTCGATACGGCCCAGCTGCGCGTCGGTGAGGGGATCGCTCACCATCGCGTAACTCCACACGGGCACGGTCCTGCCGCGGAACTGCCGGAAGGTGAACTGCCGTGCGTTGGCGGCGACCACCACCTTGTCCGCGGTGATCCTGCCGCCCGGGGTGACGACGGTGGGGCGGACACCGGGCTCGACCCGCAGGGCCGGGGTGCCGTCGTGGATCGTGATGCCCCGCTCCTTGGCCACGCGTGCCAGACCGCGGGCCAGCTTGAAGGGGTTGACCTGGGCGCCACCGGTCCGCAGGGCGCCCAGGATCGCGGGTGAGCCGATGAACTCCCGCGCCTGGGCCGCGGTCAGGATCTCGGGTTGTGCGCGCCCCGCGATCTCGGCGGCCAACTCCCGGTCCTCGCACAGTCGTTTGAGCTGGCCGGGGTCGGTGGCGACCATCAGGTAGTCGTTGGCCTCGTACTCGGCGTCGATCTTGTTGCGCCGGGTGAAGCGGCCGATCTCCAGGATCGACCTGCCGACGGCCTGGGACGCCTCCAGGGTGCGCCGGGTGCCGAACTCCTTGACCAGGGCCCGGATGTCCTTGCCGACGGTCGGCGTGACGAAGCCGTCCGCACGGCCCGACGCCCCGTGGCCTGAGTGCTCGGCCTCGACGATACGGATGTCGAGCGCGGGCTCGGCCTCCTGGAGGAAGAGCGCGGTCCACAGGCCCGTGTAACCGCCGCCGATGATGCAGACGTCGCATTCGGCGTCCTGCCGCAATGGCGGTTCGGGCGTGACGTGTTCGGTCTCGTGCCAGTAGACGACGTGTTTCGGGGAGCTGGGCAGCTGTGTCGGAGGGGCGCTCATCTAACGCCCCTTTTCGAGAATGATCCGTGCGAGGCCCAGGTGGCGATTGCGGAAGTGCCTGACGCTCGCGCCCAGATACCGCTCGTAGTTCGCGACGTTCTCCTCGCCCGCGCTCCGCACGGCCTGTTCCCGGTTCTCGGTGAGCCGACGCAGCCATTCCGCGCACGTACGGCTGTAGTGGTCCGGGTCGTTGCGCAGGGAGACGACGTCGAAGAGTTTCTCGCCGGCCTCGATCACCTCGGAGAGCGCCGGTATCTCGGACTCCGGGAAAATCGTCTCGATGATGAACATCAGCTCACGCACGGTGGCCTTGTCCATCACGGTGTTGTTGCCCTTGATGTTGGTCTGCAGCGCGATCCGGCCCCGGGGCGGCAGCCAGGCATAGCAGCGTTCGAAGAATTCGCGGTACGCCGCGATGCGGGCGGCACGGGAAAGCCCGGTCTTCGCGAAGTGCTCGAACGCGCCGATGGAGATGATCGCGTCGTAGCCGCCGTCCGGCTGGTGGTCCAGCCAGTTCTCCACCCGCAGCTCGGTGTTGGGCAGTCCGGCCGCGCGGATCAGATCGGCCTGGCTGTCGCTGAGGGTGAGACCCACGGCATGCTCCACGCCGTAGATCTGCACAAGACGCTTCAGCAGGCTTCCCCAGCCGCAGCCCACGTCGAGCACGCGGCGTGCGCCGACGGCACGCGCCCCTTCGATGAGGTGGTCGAGCTTGCGGGCCTGGGCGCCTTCCAGGGTCTCGCGCACGCCGCCTGACCCATCGGTGTCGGCGTCCTCCCACAGCGCACAGGTGTACGTGAGGGAGTCGTCGAGCCACAGACCGTAGAAGTCGTTCGAGATGTCGTAGTGATGCCTGATGGCCTCGGCGGTGGCCCCTGGATTCATGGCGATCAGGCCCCGGCGCGGGCGGCCCTGGCAGCCGTGACGAGTTCCACGAGGTCCCCGACGGTCTTCACATTGGCGGCGTCGGCGGAGTCGAGTTCGATGCCCGCGTCGTCCTCGATCGTGTAGACGATGTCGGCGATCTGCAGGCTCGAGAGACCCACGGAGTCGAAGACCGTGTCCGCGTCGAGCGTCACCGCCGCGGCCTTGCTTCCCAGCTTCTTCTCGATGAGCCGGCACACCGTGTCAACTGTGATCACGGGAATTCCCCTTCTCTGGTGGGCTTCCTGGGCCTCGTGACTGAGACACCTCCTCATCCAAGGCACCGGCCGTGCGGAGCGCATGACAGCCCGCCTGGCACATTCCTGCCACGGCTCCCGGCAGGCCCTCTGGCAGAGACATGTCTCTGGCCCGCCCGCTCCGTACGCCCTTCAAATAGCGCCATGGCGGCATTACTTAAGGAGGGGCGACCATGAACGGCACTTACCGCGTGGTCGACTTCATCGTGGACTTCCTGGTCCATCACGAAGTCCGGCACGTCTTCGGGGTCGATGGCGCCAACATCGAGGATCTGTACGACGCGATCAACGACTCGGGTACCGCAGTGCGGGGCGTGGTCGCCAAGCACGAGTTCTCCGCGGCGACCATGGCCGACGGCTACCACCGCTCATCGCAGCGGATCGCCGCGGTCGCCACCACGTCCGGCGCGGGCGCCATGAACCTGGTGCCCGGCCTTGCCGAGCTGAGGGCGTCGTACGTACCGGCTCTCGTGCTCGTCGGGCAGCCGCCGGCCGCGCTCGACGGGCACGGGTCGTTCCAGGAGACCAGCGGCCGGGCCTCGACGATCGACGCGGTACGTCTCTTCTCCGAGCTCGGCGTCTTCTGTGCCCGGGTCGACGACCCGCGGGCCATCACCGAGCTGCTGCCCCGCGCCCTGGCGGCGGCGACCGACGCCGCGGCCCCCGGGCCCGCGGTACTGCTGCTCCCCAAGGATGTGCAGCAGGCCGCGCTGTCCCGTGCGGATCTTTCGGCACCGGCCGCCGCGACGCACGGGCGGTCGGCGGCCTCCGGCACTGAACTCACGCGGGCCGCCGAGGTGTTGCGTTCGGCGGCCGAGCGGGACGGGGTCGTGATCGTCGCGGGTGAGGGCGTGGCCCGTGCCGACGCCCGGGACGGCCTGGCGCGGCTCGCCGAGGTGCTGGGCGCGCCGGTCGCGGTGGCCCCGGACGCCAGGGACGTGTTCGACGAGACCGGCCCGCTGAGCCTGGGGGTGGTCGGACCGCTGGGCCGCCCCGAGGTCAGGGAGCGGGTGGAGCGGGCATCGGCGGTCGTCCTGGCCGGCACCCGGCTGCCGCAGATGGCGGGGGGCGGCCTTCGGGACCATCTGAAGAGCGTCCCGGTGATCGTCATCGACGGCCGCGAGCCGTTCCTGCACGAGAGCGGCGAGCTGCTCCGGCTCACTGGGCCGCTGAGCGCCGAACTGGCCGCGCTCACCGCACTGTTGGAGGCTGCCGGCTCGACACCGCCACCGCTCACCGGGGTGGGCCGCGCCCCCGCACCATCCCCCAGTGACGGCCCCCTGACCATGCAGGACGTCTCACTGACCGTCGCCTCCGTGCTGCCCGAAGGCGCCACCGTGGTGTCCGACGCGGGCAACACCGGAACCTCCGTCCTGAACACCATCGGCACCCCTGCCGGCGGCCGGTACATCCTGGCGCTCGGCATGGGAGGCATGGGGCACAGCTTCGGTGCCGGGATCGGGGCGGCGTTCGCCACCGGGCGGCGCAGCTACGTCCTGGCCGGTGACGGGGCGTTCCTGATGCACGGCATGGAGGTCCACACGGCGGTCGAGCACGATCTGCCCGTCACCTTCGTGATCTACAACAACAACGCCCACGGCGCCTGCTATGTGCGCGAACTCCTCTTCTACTCCGGCGAGTACACGTACAACGCCTTCCGTCCCGCGTGGATCGCCGAGGGCATCGCCGCGATGTTCCCCGGCCTCGACGCGGTGAGCGCGGGCACCACACAAGAGCTGCGCGCGGCACTGCTGCGCGCCCGTGACACCGGGTCGCCGTCGCTGATCTGCGTCGACGTCCCGCTCTCCGAAATACCTCAGTACCAGCCCTTCCAGGACCGCATCCGGGCCCGCGCGAAGGAACTCAACCCCAACGAGAACCCCAACGAAGGAGTCGCATCATGACCACGTCCGCCTATGTCCCGCCGCCCGCCATCCCGCCGGCCATCGCGGACGTCCCCGGCCTGCTGCGCTGGGAGACGAACTCCCGCGAGGAGGCCTTCGCGCTCGCCGAGGAGATCACCAAGGAGTCGTACACGTACGACGAGGTGTACGGCGACTACTGCACGGTGCACCAGTACATCGACGCCCCGCCCCGCGCCGTCTACGACTACCTCACCGATGTGCGCAGCCTCAACGAATACACGTACAGCACACGGGACTTCGCCCCCACGGACACCCCCGGCCTCTACGTCGGCCGGGACACCCTCCTGGACGACGAGACCAAGATCTATCTGCGGATCGACGGCGACCCCAAGGCGCTCACCGTCGACATGCGCGCCGCCTGGGACCAGGGCCAGGAGCTGTGGATGAACTATCTGCACCGCATCGTTCCCGCGGAGCCCGTCCTCGGGAAGTCCGGCACGGTCCTGATCTGGACCAACTGCCGTCACCCGTACTACGACAAGAACCCGAACCCGGAGCTTGCCTCCACCCCGGAGCGCCCCTGGGTGGGCGACCTGTGGGGGCTCTTCTACGCCGGGCACAAGCTGGAGGCGGACAACCTGAAGAAGATTCTGGAGCACCGATACGGGGGTTCCGCGTGAGGACGGTCAGCCTGCTCGACCTCGCCTCCTATCTGCCCGGAGAGCCGGTGGATGCGGACTACTTCCTGGAGGTCCAGGACGGTACGTCGCACCAGTGGGGCCACCCGATGTTCAAGGCCCCGCGCCACCGGCACCACGTCTCGCGGGACGAGACGCCCGCGGACATGATCGAGAAGGCGGGGCGCACCCTGCTCGACCGCATCGGACCCGACGAAGCCCGCGGCATCGACGTAGTGATCACGAATGTGCTGCTTCCCGAGGTGTTCTTCAGCGGCGCGGGCGCGGAGGTCGCCCACCGGCTCGGGATCAAGGCCGACTGGGTGATCGACGCGCACAACGGAGGCTGCGCGTCGTTCGTCCACATGCTGCGCATCGCCCGGGCCCTGATCGGGTCCGGGCAGGCACGCTCGGCGCTGCTGTGCAATGTGCAGAACTGTGCGGGCACCATCATGACCCAGCCCGACGTGCGCAGGCTCCCGGAGTCGGTGGTGCCGGGCGACGGCTGCGCCGTGGCCTATGTGGCCGCGTCCGACGAGTCGCCGATCCTCGGCGTCGAGACCCTCAACAACGGGCAGTACACCGCCGATTGCACGCTGACGCTCGACGACGGGCGCAAGTACTGGGAGCCGGGTACGAGCCAGGTGCACACCGGGTTCACCCCCGGCCGGATCGCCGACATCCTGGAGCGCGGCAACCGCCTCGTCCCCGAGGCGGTCGGCAAGGTCTGCGACAGCCTCGGGCTCAAGACCTCCGAGCTGGATCTGCTGATCACCAATCAGCCGAACCGGGTGTTCCTCAAGCAGTGGCAGGAGCGGCTCTCCATCGACGCGGAGCGGCACCTGGACACCTTCGACCGGTTCGGCAACCTCTTCGGTGCCGCCGTGCCGATCACGCTCGACCACGCGGTCCGTGAGGGCCGCGTCAAGGACGGCAGCCTGCTGATCCTTGCGGGCTTCGCGCACGCCGGCGACTTCGCGGGTGCGGCGGCAGTCAGGTGGCGCGCCAAGGCCGCGTCGTTGAACTAGCCGTCCCGTCACCAAAGCCCTCCGCCCCGGCTCTATGAGCCGGGGCGGAGGGCTTTGGTGCGGTCGACGGGTCAATCCCACTCGACGGGCAGCTGCAGCGGGCCGTGGAACGAGGCGTTGGGCGGGTACGTGAAGGTGGTACCCGGGGCCAGCCGGAGACCTGGGAGGCGCCGGGTCAGCTCCTCCAGGATGATCCGCATCTCCAGGCGAGCAAGCGGTGCGCCGAGGCACGCGTGGCTGCCGATGCCGAAGCTCAAGTGCCGCTTGGCATTGGGGCGGTGGATGTCGAAGCGCTCCGGGTCCGGGAAGACGTCCGCGTCGTGGTTGCCGGATCCGATCATGAGCAGGACCGGGCTCTGTGCGGGGATGTCGACGCCGCCGAGCGTGACGGCGGTGTTCGTGCGCCGGCGCCAGCACAGGACCGAGGTCGAGTGGCGCAGGGACTCCTCGACCGCGTTGGGCACGGCCGACGGGTCGGCGCACAGCGCGGCCCACGCGTCCCGCTGTGTCAGCAGGCACTTGAGGGCGTTGGCGGTGGCGTTGGTGGTGGTCTCGTGCGCGGCGACGAGACCGCTCATCATCATGTTCTGCAGCTGGTTGTCGCTGATGACGTCGGGGTGTTCGCGCTGCATCTCGATGGCGTGCGGGATCCATCCCGTGCCCTTCTCGCGCCGCAGCAGGTCCACGAGTTCACCGGCGAGGGTCCACCAGCGGCCCACCTGGTCGGCGATCTCCATCTGGTGCTCGCCGGTCGGGCGGCCCCAGGTGAACAGGCCCATCTTCACGGCATAGCCGCGGGCCTGTGCCACGTACTCGTCGGGGACACCGGCGACCAGCAGGCCGACGACCGCGGGGACCTCCCACACCAGGTCCTGGATCAGATCAGCGCGCCCGCGGTCGGCGAACGCGTCGATGTATCCGGTGACCAGGGCCCGGATCCGGCCTTCGAGCGGCTCGATCTCGGGGGCGGCGAGGGGCGGGGCGAGCAGCTTCCTTCGTGGCAGGTGCCGGGGCGGGTCCTCGTTGACGAGGACGGGCCCCGGGGCGAAGCCGTAGCCGTTCAGGAGTTCGCGGGCCTCGGTGCCGAGCGGGGTGATCGGGTCGAGCGCGTTGGCCGCGGAGAAGCGGCGGCTGTCGTGCAGCGCCGCCTTGATGTCGTGATAACGGGTCACCACCCACATGTCCAACAGCGGGGAGTGGAAGACGGGTTGGTGGCGGCGGGCCTCGGCGAGCGCGGCCGGCGGGTCCTGCTGGTAGGCGTCGCCGAACGGGTCGAACCGCTCGGCGACGCCCGCCCCCGTCCCTCCTGCCATGCCCGTAACAGGGCAGCGGCCGCCGCTCACAGGACCACGGGCAGCGCCGTGCGGCCCGCCCGGCGTGCGGGCACGGTCGCGGCGACCGGGTCACGCTCGATCGGCGAGTAGTCGTAGCGGTCCAGCGGATCACGCTTGACGTCCACAATGCGGGAGTTGGCCTCCCGGATACGTCCGCGTACGTCGTCGCTGACCAGGTGGAGCGCGATGCTGTCGACGAACGGGGCCCCGCGGTCGGTCGCCCGGATCACCCGGCCGTCGAGCTCCAGGAGTCCGCGGTCGATGAAGGGGGCGAGGTCGGCCCGGAAGCGTTCGAGGGGGTCGGCGCCGAAGCGCGCGGCGTAGGCGTCGCGATCCACGCCGCCGGAGCGCAGCGAGAACATCAGGGTGCGGCGCATCCGCTCCTCCTCCGGCAGCCGCGAACCGCGCCAGACGGGCAGCTTCCCGCTCTCGACGGACGCCATGTAGCCGTCGAGCGAGCAGTCGTTGTAGTACTGCACCTGGTCGACATATCCGAAGCCCGAAACACCGAAGGGCAGCAGGTTGATGTCCTCGATGGAGTCGTACTTGTCCTCCTGCTGCTGGGAATGCGTGTCGGCCCGCGCGTAGTAGAAGAGGGGCCCGCGCCGGAATCCGAGACGCTTCATGATCGCCTCGGTCGCGAAGTGCATGAGGAGCCGCCCGCGGGCGTCGGGGAAGATCTCGGGGTTCTTGCGGTAGTGCGCGGAAATGGGGTCGGCCTGCTTGAACATGAGGGGGAAGATGTTGAACTTCTCCACGCCGCATTCCACCAACGACCGTATGGAGGAGTACCAGTTCTCCATCGTCTGGTAGGGAAGGCCGAAGATCAGGTCCACGGACACGTTCGTCGCGTCGCGGTCGTCCAGCATCTTCAACAGGCGCTGGACGTCGGCCGCGGTGTGGCCGCGGTTGAGCTTGGCGAGGATGCGGTCGTCCATCGACTGGACGCCGAAGACCCAGCGGTTCACGCCGGCGGCCGCGAGGGCGTCGAGGCGCTCCTCGTAGTCGGGGGCGTCGATGACCGAAGGGTGCAGCTCATAGGTGATCTCGGCGTCCGGCGCGATGTCGATCGTCTCGTGGAGTGCGCCGAAGACCCGGCGGATCTGGTCCGCGGAGAGGTAGGAGGGCGTGCCGCCGCCGAAGTACACGGTGCGCGCGGTCGGGCGCCCGATGTGCCCGCGGGCGATCTCCATCTCCTTGACGAGGGCCTGCAGATAGCGCTCGACGCGGGTCTGCTGCGGCAGGATCTCCTTCGCGAAGTGGCAGAAGGTGCAGCGCTGTTCGCAGAACGGGATGTGGAGGTAGACGCTGCAGTTCCGGCCGACCCCGGAGAGGAAGTCCTCGCCGCGTATTTCTTCCATCGCCTTGAGCGGAGGGTACGTTCCGATGAGGTAGTAGTTCTCGACGGGCTGGAGAATTCCGGCGGCGGAGAGATCGGCCAGATCCAGTTCCCGCAGGGCCGCCTCCGCTTCCGCGGCCACCTCTTGGAATTCCGGGAAGGGTATGTTTTCGTGCATGCCCGCGTGGCTCCTTTCGGGTGTACGCGCAGAACAGATTGCGCGCGAACGAGGACTTCTGGAAATCTGCCAGCCGGCCGTTGCGGGGGATATAGCAGCCGGTCTGGCAATTGCCTGTCAGTCGCCGGACGAGCCCGGACACGTGCGGCCCACACGCAGGGGGATGCTCAGCCCGCGAGCAGCTCCGCCGAGAGATGCACCGTCACCGGGCCCACGGCGCCGACGGGCCTGGCCAGTGCCGCCAGGCATCCCCGGGGCGCCGCCACGTCCCGCACGACCCAGTACGTCCGCTCCTCCGGGGCCCGGTGGGCCACCACCGCGAGTTCACGGTCCGGGCGTACGTCCACGCGCGCGAGGTCGGTCCCCAGGCCGAGGCCCCAGGACTTGACCACGGCCTCCTTGCGCACCCAGCAGCGCATCAGGGCCTCCTGGCGTGCCTCGCTGTCCTCTCCGTACGAGGCCACATGCGCCTGTTCCGCCTCGGTGAGGCAGCGGCGGAACACGGCTTCGGCCTCATGGCCCTGGCGGCGTTCGATGTCGACTCCGACCGGGTCGCCCTTGGAGAGGGCGAGCATCCACCACTCCTCGCAGCGCGACATGCTCACCTCCCAGTCGGCGTCGGGCCGCCGCACGTAGGGCGGGCCGTGCTGGTCGCTGCCGCAGCCGGGGCAGCGCCGGGTCCCCCAGCCGACGTCGCCGGGCTCGACCCCGAGGCTGGCGCCGACGATCCGCCGGAACGCGGCGTGCGCGCCCGCGTACCAGGCGCGGCGGCACGCATCGGTGAAGCGTTCCATGCGGCGCCGCTCGCCCGGGTCGAGCAGCGCGAGGTCGCCGGGGGCCGCTTCGTCGCCTGTCCTGCCGATCCAGATGTGCGCGCCCGAAGGTCCGGGACCAGCCACGACGGCACCGCCTAAGGAGGGCATGGCGGCCTACCCCATGGCTCGCGCGACGTGGACCCGGGATGTGCAGTCGAGTTTCTGCATCACCACGCGCAGGTGGTTGATCACCGTCCACTCCGATATCTGGAGCCTGCGCGCTATTTGACGGTTGGTCAGTCCCTCCGCGACGAGGAGGGCGATCTGGTGCTGCCGGGCGGTGAGACCGGCCGGTGCGGCTGCCGGTGCGGGCCCGGCGTCCGGCCGTTCCGACGGGTCACCGCACTCGGGCCGCGGCGCGAACAGGCCGGCGATCAGGGCGTCCCGCAGCGATATCTGGTGGGCGCTCAGGCGGAGTTGGTGCAGCTCGGCCGCGTCAAGGGCCTCGCGAAGGCGGCCGCCGACAGCATCCAGGGCGGCCTCGTCGTCCGGGACGAGACCATGGCGCCTGCGCAGGTCCTGCGCGTCGGCGAGCACCCGGGCGACGGCATGGCGCTCCTCCGCGGTGGCAACGCCCGCCACGGTGGCCACCGTCTCCAGGACCTCGGCCACCTCGCCGGGGCCGCCCGCGCCGAGCAGCAGCCGCATCGCGTCGCGGCTCGCCTCGTACGCCTGTGGCGCTCGGCCGATGACGCGGCGGACCCGGGCGAGGGCGGTGAGCAGCGAGGCCTGGACGACGCTCACGGATTCGGGGACCGCCCAGGGCGACGACACCGCTTCCGGCACCGTGCGCAGGTCTTCCAGGGCGGTGAGGATGGGCGCTTCGGCGTCCGGGTCGCCCTGTGCGGCACGGAGCAGGGACTGGGTGCGGCGGGCCGTCGCGGCGCCGTACAGGTCACCCGTGGCGTCGAGCTCCTGGAGAGCGGAGTCGATGAGCGCCACCGCCGCGGTCGACTCGCCGCGTCGGCGCAGGAGTTCACCGGTGAGGCTCTTCACCCGCGCCCGGATTCCGGGGAGTCCGGCGGCGGCAGAGCCGGCCCGCCGGAGCACCGCGTCGGCGCGCCCCATGTCGCCGCGGCCGAGCGCCCAGCGGGCGACGGACAGGAGCGCCTCGGTGACCAGGAAGGGGTCGTCGTCCGCGGCCCACGACTGTCCTGCGCACTCCTCGATGTCGTCGGCGGCGTCCGGCGCGAGCCCGTGCACGAGCAGCGGCTCCTCCAGGTGCACAAGCAGGCCGAGTACGCGGGTGTGATCGCCGCGCGAGCGGAGCCGGGCTACGGCCGCGCGCAGGTCGGGAAGGCGCTCGCCGGCCTCCGCCACCAGCTGGGCCCTGCCCTCGCCGGCCCGCAGCCGGGCGGCCGTCGTCGCGGCGAAGTCGAGGCAGCTGCGGATCAGTCCGTCGTACGCCTGCTCGTACTCCCCCGCGTCCCGCGCCAGTTCGGCGCGGTAGTGGGCCCGCGCGATGTGCGGCAGCCGGAACCTGGGGGTGCCGTCGTCGCCGACGACGCTCATCAACAGGCTTTTGTGGACGAGCGATTCGACGCCGCTGACGGCTTCCTGCGGGCCGAGTCCGCCCGCGCACCGCACGGCGGCCATGTCGAAGACGCTCTCGAAGACGGAGAGGCCGCACAGCAGCCTGCGGTCCTCGGCGGTCAGCGTCTCCTCGGCCCAGGACAGGGCGCTCTCGACGCTGCGGTGCCGGGCGGGCGCGTCCCGCAGCCGGTGGGTCCCGCTGTGCCGGCCGCGGCGAAGCCCGTCGAGTATGGCGTCGGGGCTCTGTGTGCCGACGGCCTCTGCGGCGATGGCGATGGACAGCGGGATCCCGTCGAGCTCCGCGCAGATCTCGGCGACGGTGCGCCGGCCGTGGGCGCCGGTGAGACCGGCGAGGTAGTAGGGGCGTACGAGGTCGCTGAAGAGCTGCACGGCCGGGGAGCCCGCTCCGGTGGGCAGGGGCGCCACCGGGACGATCCGCTCGGCCCGGATGTCGAGGGACATCCGGCTGGTGACCAGGACCTTCAGGCGGGGGCAGGTGCGCAGCAGCGAGGAGATGCCGAGGGCGATGTGCTCGGCGACGCGGTCGCAGTTGTCCAGGACGAGCAGCAGGTCGCGGTCCCCGATGCCGTCGTGGCCCGGCTCGGTGCCCGCGGCGGCCCACACGCTCGCCTCGTCACGGGCGTCGGCGAGGTCGATGACCACGGTCGCTTCGGCGGGGCGCGCGGCGGCGTTCAGCGCCGCGTGCGCGAGGTGGCTCTTGCCGACGCCGACGGGCCCTGTCAGGGTGACGAGCCGCTCCTCCGGGTCGGCCAGAAGCCGGGCAAGGAGGGCCAGTTCACCCTCCCTGCCGCGGAGCCGCCCGTAGCAGGCGGGGCGCGCCGCTCCGGGCGGCGGCGCCGATGGTTCTGCCGATGTCGCGCCGGGCAGGGCGACGGCCTCTTCCACTCGTGCTGTCATCTCTTTCCCCCATGTCTTTCGGCGCTCGTACGCGCCGCAACGAAGCCAGGCGTCAGGCTGCCCCAGCGCGCTGCAATACCGCTGCACTCCCCTCTGAGCCCGGCCGCAGTCCGCCTTGACCGGGGTGTCGCACAGTGCCGTACGGGCGCGCGAGGACGCCCGTACGGCACTGTGGTCGGCTGTCCTGCTCACACCCGCGACGGCTCCTCGGGCACGCGCGGCGTGACAGGCCGGGGCTCGGCCGCGGTCTCGTCCGCCTCCATGCGGTCGAGCCGCAGCGCGTGGTGCAGCTTCCGCAGCGGGCCCGGGGCCCACCAGTTGGCCTTGCCGAGCAGCGCCATCAGCGCGGGCACCAGGAGCGCCCGGACGATGGTGGCGTCCGCGAGGACGGCGAAGGCGGTGCCGAGGCCGAGTTCCTGGACGAAGACGAGCCGGGTGAAGGCGAGCGCTCCGACCGCGACGCAGAACAGGAGCGCGGCCGAGGTGACGGTGCGGCCGGTGAGGGCCAGGCCTTCGGCGATCGCCGTGCGGTCGTCGGCTCCCTTGGCGCGGACCTCCTTGATCCGGCCGAGCAGGAAGACGTTGTAGTCCGTGGAGAGCCCGAAGGCCAGCGCGAAGACGAGGACGGGAGTGGTGGTCTCGATCCCGCTGTGCGCCGCGTAGCCCAGGTTGCCGTCCTGGAAGACCCACACCAGGAAGCCGAGGGCGGCCGCGGTGGACAGGGTGTTCAGGAGCAGGGCCTTGAACGGCAGGATCAGCGAGCCGGTGAAGGCGAAGAGCAGCAGCAGGGTCACGATCGCGAGCACACCGATCGCCAGCGGCAGCCGGTCGCGGATCCCGTCCTTCTGGGAGAGGAAGTCCGCGGTGACGCCGGTGAAGCGGGCGTGTGCGGGCGCGTCCAACTGCCGTACGCGGTCCGCGGTGTCCTTGGCGGCGGTGTCCATGGGCGCTCCGCCGAGCACCGCGTCGATCTCCCAGTGGGCGCTGTCGAGCCGGACGGGTTCGGCGACGGCCTTGACGCCCTCGACGTCCTTGAGCCGGCCCACGTACCCCTCCAGGGCGGCGCCGCCCTCGGCGGTGTCGAGCACGATGCGCATCGGGGCGGTGGTGGGCTTCTCGAAGTCCTTCTCCAGGCTCTCCGCGACCTTGCCCGCGCTGATGCTGGTGGGCAGTGTCGACGCGTCGGCTCCGGTGAAGCGGATGCCGAGGATCGGCGAGGCGATCACAAGGAGGACGGCGACGGCCCCGACGGCGACCACGACGGGCCTGCGCATCACTCCGTCGGCGATCTTGCGCCAACGGCGCACGGCGGAGTCGCCGGCCGCGGCGTCGCGCTGCCAGCGGCGCGGGGCGAGCGCGTTGATGCGGTGGCCGAGCAGGGCGAGCAGCACCGGCAGGCCGAGCAGCGCGAAGACGACGGCGGAGATCGCGGTGATCACGCCCGCGTAGCCCATGGAGCGTACGTACGGCTGCGGGAACACCAGGAGCGCGGCCAGCGCGGCGGCGACGGTGAGCCCGCTGAACAGCACGGTCCGGCCCGCGGTCGCCATGGTGCGGCGCAGGGCGACGGCGCCTTCCGGGTGGGCGTCCAGCTCGTCCCGGTAGCGGGAGACAATCAGCAGACCGAAGTCGACTGCCAGGCCCAGGGCGAGGGCGAAGGCCAGGTTGAGGGCGCCGGTCGACACGTCGTCGAAGAACATGACGCTCCGCAGTCCCGCCATGGTGAACAGCAGCGTGAAGACGGCACCGACGACCGGCACAAGCGCGGCGACGCCGCCGCGGAAGATGAAGAACAGCAGGACGAGGATGACCGGCAGGGCGAGCCCCTCGGCCAGCGAGAGGTCCTTGGTGGTCACCTCGCCGACCTGGACCATGCTGATCGTGGAGCCGCCGAGGTCGGCCCGGCCGCGCAGCGCCGGATCGGCCGCGATGGCGTCCTGGAGGTCCTTCTCCGCGGTCTTCGACTCGGCCTCCGTCATGGGGCGCAGGGCGCCCACGAGCACGGTCGACCGGGAGTCCTTGGAGATCAGCGCGGGGTCGCCCGCGCTCTTGTAGTCGACGACCTGCTTGACCTCGGGGCGGTCGTCGAGCAGTTCGACCGCCGCGGCGACCGCGCGAGGCCGCTCCCCCTCGGGGGCGATCCGGCCGTCCGTCCGCACCACGAGGGCATAGCCCTGCTGCGGATCGATCCCGGTGGCCTTCTCGATCACTTCGCGGGCGGCGGCGTGCTGCCCGGTGGGGTCGTCGTAGTCGGAGAGGCCGTTGGTCAGCTTGCTCTGGACGGTGCCGCCGAGCACCGCCGCGAGTACGGCGGCGAGTACGGCCAGGAGAAGGCCGACCCGGCGCCGGGCATGGAGAACGGAGCCGAGAGCGGAGAACATGGATCGTCACCTTCCGTCGGAGCAAGGAGTGTCGTCGTCCCCGCTTGAGCCGCACTACGGCGGCGGTCGAGTCGCGGCGCGCGCGAGGGCGGAGGCCGGGGCGGGGGGACGCCCGGCCTCCGCCGGTCCAGGGGGTAGCGGCAAGGCTCCGTTCGCGGGTCTCGCGGGTCGTCAGGTCAGCTGACGTATCGCGGTGGCGTGGTCGTAGTAGATCGTCTCGTCGAGCAGGACGTCGCCGTCGAAGTGGAAGAAGACCGCCACGGGCAGCGACATCCGCTTGCCCTTGTTGGGGATGCCGCGCCAGTCGGCGACCTGGGTGCCGTTGATCTGGGCCTCCATGACGATCGCGTCGGCCGTGTGGGAGACCGAGAAGACGTCGTGGTCCAGGTCGGGGAACGAGGTGCGCATGTCGGCGAAGTAGCCCTTGATCGCCTCTTCGCCGACGAGGGGCGCCTCCTCGAAGGGGATGATCTTGTAGACGCCGCCCCGCGGGAACGTGGCGAGGACGCCGTCGATGTCCCAGGCCACCTCGGCGATGGTGTGCTCGATCACGACGGCCTCGCGCTTCTTGCGCAGGTCCTCGTCGGGCAACGGGCGGGACGTGCCGGGCAGTTCGAATCCGCCGTGCTGGTCGTTGCTCATGCCACTGTCCTCCAGATCCGGCCGGCGATCCGGCCTGCGCAAGGACGGTAGGGAGCACGCCTCGCGCCCAACTCAAGGGCGGACACACTTCCGGTCAAGGGGGTTATGGGACAGATGGCGGTCCAGCGCGCCCCTTGCGCCCGTCCGTCGCGGCCCGAGCCCAGCTCGATGTCCCTCTGTTCGACTGACGGGTGCCGCACGCGTGTACGGCGACCGTCAGTCGAGAGGTTCTGTCCATGGAGTTCCGCATCATCGGACCGATAGAGCTGTGGGCCGACGGCGTACGCATCGACATCGGTCCCCCGCGCCAACGCGGCGTCCTGGGCGCCCTGTTGATCGAACCCGAACGCCCGGTGTCGCTGGAGTCCCTGGTCAACAGGGTCTGGGGGGACGCTCCGCCGACGGGCGTACGCAATGTCGTGCACACCTACATCACCCGCCTCCGCAGGGCCCTGGCGCAGCAGCAGGGCAGCCGATCCGAGCCGGTCCGGCTGATCCGGCTGCCCGGCGGCTATCGCGTGGAGACCGACCCCGGGCAGGTGGACCTGGTGCGGTTCCGCAGGCTGCTCGCCGAGGCGCGCCATCCGACGCTCAGCGCGTCGCGCCGCAGCGCGCTGCTCCGGCAGGCGCTCGCCGCCTGGCACGGCGACCCGCTGTCCGATCTGCACAGCGAGTGGGCCACCGGCGTACGGCAGAACCTCCGCCAGCTCCACCACGAGGCACTGGCCCAACTCGCCGACACCGAGATGTACTTGGGCCGCCCCGCGGGGGTCCTGCCGGACCTGCGCACGGCGCTGCTCGCCGACCCGCTTGCGGAACAGCTCGGCGAGCGGCTGATGCGCGCGCTGCACCTGGACGGCCGCAGCGTGGGAGCCCTGGAGTACTACCAGGAGCTGCGCCGGCTGATCGCCGAAGAGCTGGGCGCCGATCCCTCCCAGCGCGTCCAGGATCTGTACGAGGCGATCCTGCGGGGCGAGCCGGTGAAGGCGCCGCGGACGGCGGGGGGACAGCCGCTGCTCGCCGTGTCCGAGGACAGGGGCGGCACGACCCCCCGGATGCTGCCCATGGACATCCCCGACTTCACCGGCCGCAGACGCGAACTCGCCCTCGCCCAACGCCTGTTGAGCGCCGACTCCGCTCCGCTGCCGCACTCCCTCCTCATCGTCGGCGGTGGCGGTACGGGCAAGACCACACTGGCCGTGCATGTGGCGCACCGCCTCTCGGCGGCCTTCCCCGGCGGGCAGCTCTTCGCCGGGCTGCGGGGCAGCGGCCTGCATCCCGCCGACCCGTTCGCCGTGCTCGGGCGGCTGCTGCGGGCACTCGGCCTGGAGCGCGAGCGGATTCCGGACGACCTGGACGAGCGGGTCGAGCTCTACCGCTCCCGTCTCGCCGGGCGGCGCGCCCTGGTCATCCTGGACGACGCGGCCGACGACGCACAGGCCCAGCCGCTGCTGCCCGGCGCACCGGACTGTGCGGTCCTCGTGACCAGCAGACAGCGGCTCGGCCAGCCGCTGGGAGCCACGGTGGTGCCGCTGCGGGAGCTGTCCATGGCGGAGGGTGGACAGCTCCTCGAGAAAATCATCGGGGCCGAACGGACCGGGGCCGAGCCGGAGTACGCCAAGGAACTGGTCCGGCTCTGCGGCAGGCTGCCGCTGGCGATCCGGGCCGCCGCCGCCCGCCTCACGTCCCGCCCGCACTGGACCCTTGCCGGGTTCGTGGAACGGATGCGAGACGAGTCACGGCGCCTCGACGAGCTGGCCCACGGCTCGCTCGACGTGCGGGCCAGCCTCACCACGTCGTACAACTCGCTGCCCAGCGACACCCGTGAAGTGCTGCGGAGCCTGGCCGAGCTTCCGGTGGCGGAGTTCGACGCGTCGGTGGCCTGCCCGGTCCTCGGCAGGGACTTCGCCGTGGTGGAGGAGGCCTGCGAGCAGCTGGTCGAGGCGAACCTGCTGCATGTCGCCGAGGGCGGCTTGGCGGGGGTCCGCACCAGGTACCGGCTGCAGGACCTGCAACGGATCTATGCCCTGAGCTTGCGGGCCGACCCTGCTGCGCACTAGGGCGCCCCTTCGGGGCGCTCACCAGGCAGTCCAGCGTTCCTCAAGAACGGTTCCAGCTTTCCGACCACTCGGGTGTCCGAGAGTCGACGTCGAGAGAAGAACCGACGGAGAGGGACCACGATGGCTCCATCACCTGCGCGCCAGGACGTGCTGCCCGACCTGGCGGAATTGGCCGCGGAGACGGCGGTCGATGTTCCGCCGGTGGCCGCGACCATGGCCTCGCTCACGGAGGAACTGCACGCCCGCCGTGCCGCCGCCCACTTCGGCAGCGACCCGGACGCGGAACGGCGGCACCTGGCCAAGGGCAAGCTCCTCGCCCGGCAGCGCATCGAACAGCTCCTGGACCCGGGGACCTTCACCGAACTGGGAGTCTTCGCGGAGCACCGCGCGTCCGGCTTCGGCATGGAGGACTCGCACCCGGCAGGCGACGGCGTGGTCACCGGCTGGGGCGAGATCGAGGGCCGCAAGGTCTTCGTCTTCGCCCATGACGCCCGGGTCCGCGGCGGCGCGCTCGGCGCGGCCTTCGCCGGCAAGATCCACCAGCTCCTCGACTTCGCGGACTCCGTGGGCGCCCCGGTCGTCGGCCTCAACGACGGCGGCGGCGCGCGCATCCAGGAGGGCATCGACGCCCTCGCGGGATTCGGCAGGCTCTTCGCCCGCAACGTCCGCTCCTCCGGCGTCGTCCCGCAGATCAGCGTGATCCTCGGCTCCTGCGCGGGCGGCGCGGTCTACTCGCCGGCGCTGACCGACTTCACGTTCATGGTCGAGGGCATGGCCAACATGTTCATCACCGGGCCCGACGTGGTGCAGGCGGTGACCGGCGAGAAGGTGAGCCACGAGGAGCTCGGCGGCAGCCGGACGCACGGCGGGCGCACCGGTGTGGCCAGCTTCGTCTCCCCCGACGAGGAGACCTGCTTCGAGTCGGTACGGGAACTCCTCTCGTACCTCCCCGCGAACAACCATGAACTGCCGCCGTCCACCGAGCCGTTCGACGACCCCGACCGCAGCTGCGAGGAGCTCCTCAAGCTGGTCCCGGTGGACGACCGCACGCCCTACGACATCCGCTCGGTGATCGGCGAGATCGTGGACGACGGCGACTTCCTGGAGATCCAGGAGAGCTGGGCGCCCAACATCGTCTGCGCCCTTGCCCGCCTCGACGGCAACCCCGTCGGCATCGTCGGCAATCAGCCCGCGGTCCTGGCCGGGGTGCTCGACATCGACTCGTCCGAGAAGGCCGCCCGCTTCGTCCGCACCTGCGACGCGTTCGGCATCCCCCTGGTCACCCTGGTGGACGTGCCGGGGTTCATGCCGGGCACCGAGCAGGAGCACAACGCGATCATCCGGCGCGGCGCCAAGCTCCTCTACGCGTACTGCGAGGCGACGGTGCCGCGGGTGCAGATCATCATGCGCAAGGCGTTCGGCGGGGCGTACATCGTGATGGACTCCAAGTCGATCGGCGCGGACCTGTCCTTCGCCTGGCCCTCCAACCAGACCGCCGTGATGGGCGCCGACGGCGCCGCCAACATCATCTTCCGCAAGCAGCTCAAGGCGTCGCCGGAGCCTCAGGCGCTGCGCGAGACGCTGGTCGCCGACTACACCAACCAGCTCCTGAACCCCTATGTCGCGGCCCGGCGCGGCCATGTCGACGACGTCATCGACCCCGCCGACACCCGCCGCGTGCTCATCAAGTCCCTGGAGATGCTGCGTTCCAAGCGGCCCGTCCAGCCCGTACGCAAACACGGGAACGAGCCGCTGTGAGCGCCCCGACGACCGGGTTCTCGGTGGTGCGCGGCACCCCGACGCCCGAGGAACTCGCCGCCGTCCTCACCGTGCTCGCCGCGGTCCGGCGCGCCCAGTGCTCCGCCCAGGAGTCCGACCCCGCACCGCGCCGCCCGGACGGCGGCCGCTGGTCGGGCCGCACGCCCTGGCACCGTCCGGCGTCCGCGTCCGTGATGGCGTACGCGGCCGGCTGGGAGTCCGCGTCCCGTCCCGCACCTCCGAACGGACCGAACGGATCGAACGGAAAGGACCGCCGATGACCGGCGAGAGCAGCCGGAACGCGCTGACCGGATGCCTGGGCATGTTCCCCGGCCAGGGCTCCCAGCGTCCGGGAATGGCGCAGTACCTCCTGGATGAGTACCCGGTGGCCCGGGATCTCTTCGACCGGGCCGACGACGTCCTGGGGATCCCGCTCTCCCGTATCTGCACGGACGGCGACCGCTCCCAGCTCGCCGCCACCGAGGTCGCACAGCCCGCGATCACCGCGACCAGCCTCGCCGTGTGGCAGATCCTGCGCGACGCCGGCTACCAGCCGGGAGCGGTCGCCGGGCACAGCCTCGGCGAGTATCCGGCGCTTGTCGCGGCCGGTGTGCTCAGCTACGAATCCGCCCTCGTCCTGGTGCAGTTGCGCGGGCAGCTGATGGCCGAGGCGGCCGCCCAGGTGCCCGGCGCGATGGCCGCGGTCATGGGCATCCCCGCCGACGACGTCGGCGCGGCCTGCCAGGCGGCATCGGTCGTCGGGGTCGTCGAGGTCGCCAACTGGAACGAGCCGCTGCAGACGGTCCTCTCGGGCGAGACCGACGCCGTGGACGAGGCGGGACGGGTCGCGCTCGCGGCCGGCGCGGAGCGCGTGGTGCGGCTCGATGTCAGCGCGCCCTTCCACTGCTCCCTGATGAGCGACGTACAGGAGGAGTTCACCGCGGAACTCGCGCTGCACGCCTTCGCCGATCCGCGGCTTCCGCTGATCAGTTCCGTCACCGGTGACTACGTACACAGCGGCGAGCAGGCGCGCGAGCTCCTTTCGCTGCAGATCACCCGGCCCGTGCGGTGGGTCGAGGTGCTGCGGCGCGCCGCGGAGCACCCCGTGACCGCGTTCACCGAGATCGGTCCGGGCCGGGTCCTCAGCGGGCTCGCCCGGCGCACCCTCACCGAGGCCTCCACCCGCTCCACCGGAGACCCCCGGCGGCTGACAGCCCTGCACTCCGCTCTGCAGCCGGCCTGACCCCCACAGAAAAAGCCACACCGCGAAATCCACACCGAGAAATCCACACCTGAAATCCGAGAGCACACGACAAAGGGAAGGCACCACACATGCCGTACAACGGACAGGATCTGAGCATCATCGTGCGCGATGCCGTCGCCGAAGCGCTGGGCCTCGACGTCGAGGAGGTCGTCCCGGAAGCCACTCTGCTTGGCGACCTCGACGCCGAATCGATAGACCTGCTCGACATCCTCTTCCGCATCGAGCGCGCGTCCGACGTCAAGATCAAGGTCGCGGACATCTCCGAGCTGCTCCAGGGCGGCATCCCCGACGAGGAGTTCGCCGACGAGGACGACATCATCAACGAGACCGGCCTGGCCCAGCTGAAGCGGTCCCTGCCGCAGATCGACGTCGAGGAGCTGCGGGGGAAGCTCACCGCCGACGAGGTGCTCACCCTTTTCACCGTGGGCAACCTGACGGATCTGGTGAGCGAGCGTGCCTCCCTCGCCGTCTCCGCTGCCTGAGCAGCGGGCGGGGCGGTCCATGGGCCGCCCCGCCCTGCCGAGGGTCCGGATCGGTACGGACCTTGCCGAGGTGGAGCGCGTCGAGGAACTGATGCTCTCCCAACCCGGCCTCAAAGAAACCGTGTTCACCGCCCGGGAGCTGGCGTACTGCCACCGCCGACGGCGGGCCGGCGAGCATCTGGCGGCCCGCTGGGCCGCCAAGGAAGCCGTGCTCAAGTCGCTCGGCACCGGGATGGGTCCACGGATGGAGTGGACCGACATCGAGATCCTCAACGAGCGCGGCGGACGGCCGCGAGTGCGCCTCTACGGCGAGGTGGATGCCGTGGCACAGCAGCTCGGCCTCCACCACATCGAGGTCTCGCTCACCCACAACGCCGGGCTCGCCGTCGCACACGCCGTCCTGGTGTGCCACGCGGAACCAACGGACCAGGCGGACCAGCCAGACCAGGCAGACCAGGCAGAAGGGGAAGAGGAGAGATGACGTTTGAGGGCCGGACCGCCCTGGTCACCGGGGGCTCCCGGGGCATCGGACGGTCCATCGCGATCCGGCTTGCCGCCGAGGGGGCCGCCGTCGCGGTCAACTACCGCGCCCGGGAGGCGGAGGCGGCCGAGGTGGTCGACGAGATCACGGCCGCTGGAGGGCGCGCCGTCGCCGTCCAGGCGGACGTCTCGGACCCCAAGGAGGCCGAGCAGCTCGTCGCCCGGACGCTGGAGGAACTCGGCGGGCTGCACGTCCTGATCAACAACGCGGGTGTGGCGGGCGACGGTCTCGTCTACGACCAGGACCCCGACGCCTGGTGGCGGGTGCTCAACGTCAATGTGGGCAGCGTCTACCACTGCACCCGGGCGGTGGCCGGGCACTTCATGGCCCAGCGCGACGGCAGCATCGTCAGCCTGTCGTCCATCGCCGGGGTGCGGGGCTGGATGGGCCAGTCCGCGTACGCCGCGTCCAAGGGCGCGGTCAACTCCTTCACCCGGGCCGCGTCCGTGGAGTTCGCCCGCTTCGGCGTACGCGTCAACGCGGTGCTCGCCGGGTTCGCGCCCACCGAACTGCTCGGCGGGCTGCTCGACAAGGACAACGGGCGCGGCATCAAGCGGCAGGTGCCGCTGCGCGATCTGGCCACCGTGGAGCAGATATCCGCCGCGGTCGCCTTCCTGGCCGGCGAGGAGTCCTCGTACATCACCGGCGAGCTGCTCCACGTAGACGGCGGCTGGTCGGCCCAGCTCGGCCTCGGCCGGGCGTGAGCGCGGGCCCAGGCGCCGACCCCTGACTAGGAGAGCGACGATGCGATTCCATTTGATCGACCGGATCAGCGAATGGGAGCCGGATGTCCGGCTGACCGGCCGCAAGGTCACCTCGCCCGACGAGACGTACTGGAAGCAGACGCCTGACGGCCCTGTGATGCCGGGCAATCTCGTCCTTGAAGCGCTGGCGCAGGCCGGCACCTGGCTGTTCCTGCTCAGCTCCGGCTACCGCAAGCGGGCCGCCCTTGCGACCGTGACCGAGGCCACCTGGCACGGCGACGCCGTGCCGGGCGACGCGCTCGACCTGGAGGTACGGATCCGGTCGACGTCCGACACCGCGGCCGTGCTCGACGGCACCGTGCGGGTCGAAGGGCGCACCGTCCTCGAGGTCGAAGGGCTGATGTGCGCGCTGATCGACGCCGACCGGCTCGAGGACCCGGCGGACACCGAGCGCATGGGCCGCCAGCTCCTCGGATCGGAGGCCCTGCGGTGAAGCGCGTGGTGATCACCGGTGTCGGTGCGGTCACTCCGCTCGGCAACGACGCCCCCACCACCTGGGAGGGTCTTGCGACCGGGCGCAGCGGCGTCGGCGAGCTGACCACCTTCGACGCCACCGGCTTCCCGGTGCGCATCGCGGGCCAGGTCAAAGACTTCCGGCTGAAGGACCGCGTCCCGCGGAAGGTGGGACTGCGGCATCTGTCCCGGCCGGGCGAGTTCGGTCTCGCGGCCGCGTACGAGGCGCTTGCCGACGCGGGCCTGGAGAAGGGGAGTTACGACGGCGGCGACGTCGGCGTGGCGATGGGCGCCAGCGTGGGCCGTCCCGATCTGCAGTGGATGCTGGACATCGGCGAGCTGCGCCGCACCACAGGACGCGACGACGCGTTCATCCCCTACGCGCCCGGCGACACCCTGGCGTACAACCAGAACATCCCGGCGGCCGCGATGGCCCGCCTGATGGACGCGACCGGCCCCATGTACGGCATCAGCACGGCGTGTTCGGGCTCCGCCCACGCGATCGGCGAGGCGTTCCGTGCCGTGCAGGAGGGCGACGCCATGCTGATGCTCGCGGGCGGCTACGACTCGCTGACGACCTGGATGGACGTCCTCGGCTTCAGCCTGCTCGGCGCGCTCACCCGGGAGTTCAACGACGACCCGCAGCGGGCCAGCCGGCCCTTCGACGCCGACCGTTCGGGCTTTGTGCTCGGCGAGGGCGCCGTGGTGTTCGCCCTGGAGGAGCTTGAGGCCGCCCGCGAGCGCGGGGCGACGATCCTCGCGGAGGTGCTCGGGTACGGATCGACGCTCAACGCCTGGCGTGTGACGGACTCCCCGCCGGACGGCACCGGTGCCATCCAGGCGATGGAGGCGGCGATCAGCGACGCGTCGATTCCTCCGGAGTCGGTCGACTACGTCGTCGCCCACGGCACGAGCACCGAAGGCAACGACCAGTCGGAGACGGTGGCCCTGAAGAAGGTGTTCGGCGACCACGCCGAGCGGCTGATGATCAGTTCGCCCAAGTCGATGGCGGGCCATCTCACCTCCGCGGGCGCGGCGTTGAGCCTGCTCGCCGCGGTCGGCGCGATCCGCAACTCGCTGGTGCCGCCGACGCTCAACCTGGACACGCCGGACCGCCGGCTCGGCCTCGACTACGTACCGAACACCGCCCGCAGCGCCGATGTGTCGCACGCCGTGATCAACGCCTTCGCCTTCGGGGGCACCAACGTCGCCCTGGTCGTGGGGAGTTACGAGGAGCAGCCGTCATGACGCCGACCACCGCGGCCCCGGCCGCCCCCGCCCTTGACCGGTACGCTCCGGCGCCGCCCGCCCATCTCCTCGACATCGACGCGGTGACGGGCGTGCACGCGGCGGCGACCCGGAACATCCCGGGCACCCTGCCGTTCTTCGCCACGCACTTCCCGCGTCAGCCCATCCTGCCGGGCGTGATGCTCCTCGGCACCGCCGAGGAGGTCGCCGCCCTCGCCTGCCCGCCCACCGCCGGCGGCTGGCGGCTGCGGTCGGCCGTGCGGGCGCGCTGGAAGCATCCGGTGCTCCCCGGCGACCAGGTGCGCGTCCGGGCCGAGGTCACGGGCGCGGACGACGACGCCCTGCAGTTCAAGGTCGCCATCACCGTCAAGGATCAACTCGTCGCCGACATAGGGAAGTTGATCCTCGTCCCGCGCGCGCCGTTCACGGCCGCAGTCCATCCGGAGGAGGACCGATGACCGGCACCGAACGCCAGGTCGTGGTGAGCGGCATCGGGCTGCTCACGGCGCTGGGCGAGGGCCCGGACGCCAACTGGAAGGCGCTGGTGGAGGGCCGCTCCGGGGTGGGGCCGATCAGCGCGTACGACCCATCGCCGCTGCAGACCCGCATCGGCGCGGAGATCGCCGACTTCGACGTCTCGCGCTTCGCGACCCGCCGACAGCAGCGCACCCTGAACCGGGGCGACGCACTGGCCCTCGCGGCGGCGCGGCTCGCCCTCGCCGATGCCGGCGTGGACACATCGGACGGTGAACTCGGCGGCACGACCGGCCTGTTCCTCGGCAGCAACAAGGAGATCGGGCGCCTCGAAGACCTCATCGGCGCGCTGCGCTCCGTACGCCGCGAGGACGGCACCGGGGACATGCGCAAGCTCGGCGAGCACGGGGACACCGTCATGGCGCCCCTCTTCTTCGTCGAGGGCCTTCAGCCGGGCGCCGTCTTCCACATCTCGCAGACCTTCGGCATCCGCGGCGCCAACGCCTTCTTCGCCGGTACGGCCGACTCGGGCGCCGTCGCCATCGGAGCGGCGATGCGCGCGATCCGGCGCGGGGACGCCCGGATGGCCGTCGCGGGCGGATACGAGGACGCCACCAGCTGGTGGCAGATGTCGAAGCTGGACCGGGTCGGCGTCCTGACCACCCGCAACGACCTCGGCGACACGGCATTCCGCCCCTACGACCGCAGCCGCAGCGGTGCCGTGCTCGGCGAGGGCGCGGCGCTCCTCGTCCTGGAGGAGAAGGAGTCCGCGCTGCGCCGCGGCGCCCGCATCTACGCCGAGGTGAGCGGCTTCGGCTCAGGGCACGAGGCCGGCACCCCGCCGACCCCGCACCCCGAGGGCCGCGGCCTGGCCCGCGCGGTGCGGCGCGCCCTCGACGACGCCCGCATCAACCCGTCCGAGCTCGGCTATGTGGCATCGCACGGCTCGGCAACGCGCAGCGGGGACGTCAGCGAGACCGCCGCGCTGCACACCGCTCTCGGCGATGCGGCGCGTTCCGTACCGATCAGCACCGTGAAGCCCCAGACAGGCCATCTGATCGGCGGTGCGGGGGCGTTGAACGCCACCGTCGCCGCCCTGTCCCTGCACCATGGCGCCGTCCCCGCGACGGTGAACCTCACCGACCTCGACCCCGCGTGCGACCTGGACTTCGTCCACGGCAGCGCCCGCGACCTGGCACCCGCCCATGCGCTGGCGCTCGCCCGTGGCCTTGAGGGCCAGGCAGTGGCGCTCGCCTTCACACAGCCCGGCCGGTGAGCCGGTGATCCCCGGGCCCGACCCTCGCACTGCCCCAGCACCTCGGAAAGGACAGATACATGAATGACGTTCCTGAAGACGTCGTTCCCGTGATGGTCGTCGGTGTAGGTGCCATCACGTCGCAGGGCGGCACCGCGCAGGCGCTGTGGGAGGGCGTACGCGCCGGACATGTCGCGATCGGGCCCGTGCGCGCACTGCCCATGGACGGCTACCAGACCCGGATCGGCGGTGAGGTGACCGACGCCCCCGAACCCGCCCACCGCTACACACCCGAGTCCGCCGACAGCAAGGACCGTGAGCCCTCGATCGACTTCGCCCTGGTCGCGGCCGCCGAGGCGATGGCCGCATCCGGCCTCGTGGTCGGCAGGGACGTCCCCGCCGAGCGCTGGGGCGTCGCGTACGGCACCTGCAACGGCGGCTGGCGCAGCGCCGAACTGATCCTGCGCGACGAGGAGTCGGGGCGGACTCCCGACTGGCACCGCTACACCCTCGTACCGCCGCAGGCCGCGGCGGAGACGCTGAGCGCGGCGCACGGGCTTCGCGGCCCTGTGCTCTCGGTGAACACCGCCTGCGCGTCCAGCGCGCACGCACTCGGGCACGCCCTGGAGATCCTGCGGGCAGGCCGTGCGGACGCGATGCTGGTGGGCGGCAGCGACGCGTTCACGGAGACGGCGTTCGCCGGGTTCAGCAGCCTGGAGTCGCTGTCGCCCGAACCTGCGGCGCCCTACTCCAAGGACCGCTCAGGGCTCTCGCTCGGCGAGGGCAGCGGAATGTTCGTCCTGGTGACCGACGAGGTGGCGCGCCGCGCCGGTGTCCCGGTCATCGCCGAGGTGCTCGGCTATGGACTCTCGGCGGACGGCTACCACGTGACGGCTCCGCATCCCGAGGGCGCCGGCGCGGCCCGTGCCATCCGGCAGGCGCTCACCACGTCCGCCCTGGCGCCGGACGACGTGAGGTACATCAACGGGCACGGCACCGGCACCCCGAAGAACGACTCGGCCGAGAGCAACGCGGTCCGCGCCGCCCTGGGCGAGGCCGCCGAGAAGACCGCGCTGAGCAGTACGAAGTCGATGGTCGGCCATCTCCTGGGCGCCGCGGGCGCGGTGGAGGGCATCGTCACGATCATGGCGCTGCGGGACCAGATCGCCCCGCCCACCGCCTCGTTCGGCGAGGTCGACCCGCAGTGCGGGCTCGACGCCGTGCCGGACAGCGGACGGGTGATGGCCCTGGACGCGGCCCTGTCCAACAACTTCGCCTTCGCGGGCGCCAATGCGTCGGTCGCCTTCCGGCGTCCTGGCGCCACGGCAGGCACTCCGGTCCTTCCGCTCGCCGACGACGTGGTGGTCACCGGCTTCAGCGCCCTCTCTGCGGCGGGCGAAGGGGTCGAGGCCCTCTGGGAGGCGTTCCGTGCGGGGGCCCGCCCGGGCGCCGTCGAGGACGGACTGCGGGTGGCGCGCGCCGAGTTCGACCGGTCGGCGGCCGGCACGCCCAAGCAGCGGCGCCGGATGGACCGGCTCTCGCAACTGGCCGTGGCCGCCTGCCGGGCGGCACTTGAGGACGCGGGTCTGAGCGGCGAGGAGGAGCTCGACGCGACGGGAGTGGTCCTCGGCACCGGCGTCGGCCCGGTGGCGAGCAACGAGGACTTCACCGTGCCAGTGCTCACCGAAGGCCCCAAGGTCGCCAACCCCGGGATCTTCCCCAACACGGTCTACAACAGCGCGGCGGGGCAGGTGTCGATGGCCCTGGGCACCAGGGGGCCGACGTCCACCCTGACCTCGGCGCACGCCGCGGGCGCCGCGGCGCTCGGCGTCGCGTTCGACCTGCTGCGCAGCGGCCGTGCGGAGCGGATCGTGGTTCCGGCGGTGGAGGTGCTCTCGCCGCGCACCCTTGACGCCTACCGCCGCATCCCGCTGTTCGGCCCGGCGGCCGGGCGCCGCTACACCCTCGCGGAGGGCGGCTTCGCGCTCGTCCTGGAGCGTGGGCGTTCGGCGCGTGAGCGCGGTGCCCGGATCCACGCGACACTCTCCGGTCACGCCACCGCGTCCGACAGCCTCGGCATCGGCCGCTGGGACCCGTCAGGTGACGGTGTGGAGCGGGCCATGCGCGGCGCCCTGGAGTCCGCCGGTGTCGCCCCCGCCGCGCTGTCCGCGGTGTGGGCCAACGCCGCGGGAATCGGCTCGGCCGACCGGCCCGAACTCAGCGCCATCGACCGGGTGTCGGAGGGCTCCGGGCTCCGGGTCGAGACGCCGAAGCGGCAGCTGGGCGAGCCCGTGGGAGCGGGCGCCCATCTGTCGGCGGTGCTCGCCCTGAGCGGGTGGCGCGACGCCCCGGCGGACGGGCCCGTACTGATCAACAGCTCCTCCCTCGGAGGCACGCACACCTCCCTCGTCCTCACTCCCGCCCCGACCGCTTCCGCCCCGACCCTGGATTCGGAGTCCGCACGATGAGCGACACCCACCTCGTCAAGATCCTCTCCACCGGGGCGTACCTGCCCGGTGATCCGCTGGACAACGCCGCCCTGGAGAAGCTGGGCGGGCCGCTGCCCGACGACGTACTCGCGGGCATCCAGGTCAAGACGCGGCACTGGATGGTCGATCCGGCCACCGGCGAGCATCTGACCACCACGAGCCGGATGGCGGAGAGCGCCGCCCGGCAGGCCCTGGACCGGGCCGGTCTTGAGCCCGGCGATGTCGACCTGCTTGTCGTCTCGACGGCGAGCCCGGAGCATCTGCTGCCGAACGTGGCGACCACGGTGCAGCACTACCTGGGGCTCGAACGCTGCGCGGCCATCGAGGTACGTGCGGGCTGCGCGGGGGCGGTGCAGGCCCTGGACATCGCCCGCAGGCAGCTCGCCGACGGCACCGCGCGCACGGCCCTGGTGATCGGCAGCGAGTCGATCTCGCCGCTGCTCGCGCCCATCTATCTGGGCAAGAACCCGCAGAGCGTACGGATGCGCGACCGGCTCACGCTGTACACGTTCGGCGACGGCGCGGGCGCGGTACTCCTTCGCGCCGAGCCGGCCGGTGAAGCGGCGGGCGCCCAGGGCGAGTTCGCCTTCGTCAACGACTGCATGGGCGGTCTGCGCAAGCCCGGCATGCAGATCATCGGTGGCGGTACGGACGTCGCGCAGGCCGAACAGCAGCGCCGCAAGCGGCTGTTGGAGATGAAGATCGACGTGCCCGGCACATCGACCTTCGGCCCGAAGGTCTTCGTCACGGCCATCCACGACCTGCTGCGGCGCTCCGGCTTGTCGCTCGACGAGGTGGACGCACTCGTCCTGCCGGAGGGCAACGCGGAGTACTTCTCCAGCGAGTTCGAGGAAGCCGGACTCTCGGCCGCGGACTACGAGACGCTGCAGGGCAGGATCGTGGAGAACCTCACCGAGGTGGGCGCGACCGGCTCCGCGGCCGTGCCGCTCTCGCTGGACGCGGGCTGGGTGTCGGGCCGGATCCAGCCCGGGCAGCGCCTGTTCCTGCTCGGCATCGAGGCGAGCCGCTACGTCTACACGGGGCTCTCGGTGACCTGGCACGCACAGACTCCGCGGGCGGCCTGACGTTGCCCGCGGTCACCGGGGAGCGTCCCCCGCGCCCCGTCGTCTCAGACGTGGGGGACGCTCCTGGCCACGAAACTGTCCACGAGGGCGGCGAGGCGCTCGTCCGCGAGGCCGGGCCGCAGCCGCTCGCCCCAGGTGAGGCTGGCAAGGCCGTGGCAGGCGCACCACAGGACCTCGGTCTGCAGCTCGGCGTCGCCGTCCCCCACCAGGGGCCGGACCGCCGACATGATCTCCGCGAAGGCGTCGATCATCTGCTGCGGAGTCTCTTCCTGGGCGAACTCGAGACCTACGGAGAGCGTGAACATCGCCTGGTAGAGCATCGGGTTGGCGGCCGCGAAGTCCAGATAGGCGCGGGCGGCGCGACGCAGGGCCTCCTCGGGGTCCTCGACCGCGAGACGGGCTTCGCGCAGTCCTGCGGCGAGTTCGCCGAAGCCGTCGAGGGCCACCGCGTGAACGATCGCGTCCTTGTTCTTGAAGTGCTGGTAGAGGACCGGCTGGCTGTATTCGATGTGATCGGCCAGACGCCGGGTGGTCACCGCGTCCCACCCCTCGGCCTCGGCGAGTTCCCGAGCCGTGGTCAGGATCAGCTGCCGGCGTTCCGCCTGTTCACGCAGTCGACGCTCTCTGGGAGTCATGCGATCGACGTTAGCATATATAGCGTCGATAGATTAGTTATCAATGCTAGAGTCCAAGCCACCGATCCACGCCAGACGCTCTGGAGGCGCAGCAATGGAACAGCGGACACTCGGCAAGACCGGCCTGCGGGTCCCCGCCCAAGGCCTCGGCTGCATGGGCATGACCTTCGGATACGGCACTTCGGACGAGGCGGAGGCGGTCAGGACCGTCTACCGGGCGCTCGACCTCGGCGTGAACCTCCTCGACACCGCGGACATGTACGGCCCGCACACCAATGAGCAGCTGCTCGGCCGCGCCCTTGAGGGACGCCGCGACGAGGTGGTGCTCTCCTCCAAGGTCGGCAACGAGATCGACGTACTGGGCCAGTTGACCGGTCGGCTCAACGGCCGCCCGGAGTACATCCGCAAGGCCGTCGACGCCAGCCTCAGCCGGCTGGGCACCGACCGCCTCGACCTCTACTACCTGCACCGGGTCGATCCCGAAGTGCCGGTCGAGGAGAGCTTCGGCGCACTCGGCGAGCTGGTCGAGGCAGGCAAGGTACGCCACTTGGGGATCTCCGAGGCCTCCGCCGACACCATCCGGCGTGCGCACGCGGTGCACCCGTTGACCGCGGTCCAGACCGAGTACTCGCTCTTCACTCGCGACGTCGAGGTCAACGGCGTCCTTGCCGCGTGCAGGGAGCTCGGCATCGGCTTCGTCGCCTACAGCCCGCTCGGCCGCGGCTTCCTGACCGGCGCGATCCGCAGCGCCGGTGACCTGCCGTCCGGGCCTGACTTCCGGCGGATCGCCCCGCGGTTCGAGGAGGACAACCTGCGCGCGAACCTGACCGTCGTCGACGCGCTCGCCGAGGTGGCGGCCGCCGAGGACACCTCGGTCACCCGCCTCGCCCTGGCCTGGGTGCTCCACCAGGGCAAGGACGTCGTCCCCATCCCCGGCACCCGGCGCGTGAAGAACCTCCAGGAGAACGTCGCCGCGGCCTCCGTGCGGCTTTCCGACGACGCCCTGAAGCGGATCGACGCCATCGCCCCGTACGGCATCACGGCCGGCGAACGCTACCCGGCGCCCGCCATGGCACAGCTCAACGGCTGACACACCCAGGCTGCCCCACCCACCGGACTTCGGACCTCAGACGTCAGACTTCGGACCTCTAGGAGCGGAACGTGTCCTCACCCCATATACGCCGGGTCCTCATCGCCGGCGGCGGCATCGGCGGCATCGCGGCCGCCGTGGCTCTGCAACAGAGGGGCATCGAATCCCTTGTCTTCGAGCGGGCACCCCAACTGCGGGACGGCGGCGCGGGACTGCACCTCTGGACCAACGGCATGCTCGCCCTCGACCACATGGGTCTCGCCGACCGGGTGCGCGAGATCGCGCCGGCCCAGGAGACCTGCCACTTCGCCACCTCCAGCGGGCGGCTCATCGGCGACTGGCCCGTCGGCCGGTTCACCACCCGCTACGGCCAGCCCACCGTGGCCATCGGGCGGTCCGATCTGCACGCCGTCCTGCGCGACTGCCTCGAAACGCCCGTCAGGACCGGTGCCGAGGTCAGCGGCTACACCGAGCACGAGGACGGGGTCACCGTCCGGTTCGCCGACGGAACCGAGGAGACCGGCGATCTGCTGATCGGCGCCGACGGCGTGCACTCCGCCGTCCGGCGCGGACTGCTCGGCCCCGAACCTCCCGACTACACCGGCTACATCGCCTGGCGCGGCCATGGCCGCGTCGACCCCGCCGTCGTCGCACCGGGCACCTTCCGCGCCCTGTTCGGCCCCGGCACCCGCTTCACGTACTACGACATCGCACCCGGCGTCGTGCACTGGATGAGCGTCGCCAACGGGCCCGCGGGCGGCCGCGATCAGGGCACCCCCGAGCAGACACTCGCCATGCTCCGCGACCGGCACCGCGGCTGGACGGGACCCGTCGACGAGGTGCTCGCGGCCACCGACCCCGAGTCGGTGATCCGCAGCGACGTGGTGGACCGCAGCCCCGACCCCGTGTGGGGCCGCGGCCGGGTCACGCTGCTCGGCGACGCCGCGCACGCCATCAGCTTCAACATCGGGCAGGGCGCCTGCCAGGCCATCGAGGACGCCCTCGTCCTCGCGCAGCGGCTCGCCGCGGTGGACTGCGCGTCCGCCGGTGAACTCCAGGCCGCGCTGCGGGCGTACGAGAGCGAGCGGCAGCAGCGCACCGCGCCGATGCAGAAGCTCGCCCGGCGCATCGGACGCATGGGCGCCATGGAGAACCGGATGGGCGTCTGGGCCCGCGACCGGCTCCTTCGGTACGCGTGGCCGCAGGCCTTCCGCGCGGCCGAGCGGGACCACGTCGCGTACGGGACCCGGTGGGCCGCGTCCGTCAGCGCCTGACCGGATTCAACAGAACGGAACGTCCGAAGAGCACCAGAACAACACCGGAGCACCACGAGAGGAGCGGGACCATCGTGCCCACCCAACTGACCGCGCCCGCACAACCGTCCGCAGAGCCGGAGACCCTCCCGTCCGTCGCCCACAACAGGGCCGTCATCCGGCGGGTCTTCGAGGAGTTCGTCAACCGGGGCGACTTCTCCGTCGTGGACGAGGTCTACCGCGAGGACATGATCGACCACGAGCCGATGCCCGGCGCTCCCGAGGGCCGGATCGGCGTGAAGTACACCATCGCCGGACTCCGCGAGGCCTTCCCCGATCTCGAGGTCACCATCGAGGACATGAGCGCGGAGGGCGACTTCGTCGTCATCCACAACACCTGGCGCGGCACGCATCTGGGGACGCTGCTCGGCCTGGAGGCGACCGGCCGCGCCATCGAGTCACGGGGCATCGTGATCTGGCGGTTCCAGGACGGTCTGATCGCCGAGCGCTGGGCGCACGGAGTGGCCTCCAACATGCTCGCCGAACTGGGCATGAAGATGCCGGGCGCCCGCAAGAAGGGGCGTCAGCGGCAGGGCGCGGAGCCGGTCGTGCGCACCGTACCGATCAGGAACGGCAAGCCGTGGGCCTGGCACCGGCTGACCGCGGAGCTCCAGGGGCCGCGGCTGCGGGAGTACGAGGCATCGCGGCACCGCCTCGGCATCAGCCACGAGACGTTCCGGCTCGACCCGCGCCCCGACCGGGACCACGTCATCGTCACCTTCGAGACGGCCGACGCGGACCGCACCGCCAAGCGCTGGGCGTCCTCCGAGGATCCGTTCGACCTGTGGCTGCGCGACCAGGTGCTCGACATCCACGGCGAGGACCCCTGGGCGGCACCGGGCTCGGCACCGGGCTCATCGCCCGGGCTGACCTGGACGGCTCCCCCGCCGGCGGCTCCGAGGAGCACCTCGTAGGTCCTGTCGAAGTACCGAGAACTTGAGGGAGCGGCCGCCACCCCGGCATGTGTCAGCTCGTCCGCGAGCGTGAGCCGGGGGTCGGAGAGCATCGGGTGGGGCAGGTGCAGGCGGTCCACGAGCGCCTGTTGGTAGTCGGCCCGGTCCGAGGACAGGGCGAGCACACGGTCGACGCCTTCCGCCCGCAGTGCGTCGAGGTGGTCGCGGTAGCCGTTGGCCGCCCGGCCGGGGCTGAGCAGCCCGCAGTCCTCGTAGTGGCGCAGCGCCTTGATCGTCAGGTGAGGTCACGTCGCGCCCCTTGATGCCGGGATGCCCTCCGGGCAAGCCGGGTTCGAGCATCATTCGAGTCCCTTTCGGCACGATGCAGAAGTCATCGCCCAAAGAGAGGGCTCCACAGATGCAGCGGCGGACTCCCACGGAGGAACTACTCGACCTCGCGGCGGACGTGCTCGCCGACGACCGTCACGCGATTCGGACCGCGGCCAAGGGCGCGCCGTTCATCTCGCTGGGCGGCGGTCTGTCCGAGGCCGTGCGGCTGCTCGCGACGGCCGACGACCAGTTCGGCATGCTGGTGGACCTGGCCGGGCTGCTCGGTCCCGCACCCCTGGAGGAAGTGCTCTCCCTCGCGGTGCCGGCGCCCGCGCCCGCCCGGCGCGGCGGTCCAGGACGCTCCGTGCGCGAGCCGCTGCCCGAGCAGGGCGCGCTCCTCGCCACCGAGGAATTCACGGGCAGCGGGACCGTGTACCAGATGTCCAGCGCGGAGCTGACAGGGCCGCTCGACCGGTCGGCGCTGCGCACCGCGCTGCGGGCGCTTGTCGCCCGGCACGAGGGGCTGCGTACGGTCTTCTCGTGGTCCCCCAAGGGGCCGGTGCGCCGCGTACCGGTGCACGGCGAGGCGCAGTTGGTGGTGCGGGACGCGGATATCCCCGCGCCGGGCCAGGACGCGGTCGAGTCCGTGCACGCCGCGATCCGTGCGACCGCCGGCCTGCTCGGCGGCAACGCGGACCGGCCGCCCGCCGTGTTCACGCTCACCCGGTACTCCGACGAGCACCACGTCCTGACCTTCGTGCACCATCTGGCGGTGGCGGACACCTGGTCGGTCGGTCTGATCTGGCGGGAGCTGTTCGAGGACTACGAACGGGCGGCGGACGGGAAGCCGGTTCCGCAGAGCCCCGCGCCGAGCCCGGACGCCGCGCTGGAACGCGCCGGCGAACTGGCCGCGTCCGGTGTCGTGCACTCCTTGACGTCCCGCCGCCTTGCCCAGCTGGCGGACTTCCCGACCACGGTCGAGCTGCCGGGCACCGGCGGCAGACCCCCTACCTTCGACTTCGTGGGCGACCAACTCCTGTTCTCCGTACCGCCGGAGGTCCGCGACCGCTGCGACCTCGTCGTACGTCGTGCAGGCGTCAGCCGCACCGCAGTGCTGCTCGGCGCGTGGGCCCTGACCGTCGGCCGCCTCGCGGGAACCGACCGGCTCCTGATCGGCACCCGGATCCCCCGGCGCCCGACGAGCGGCCTGATGCGCACGGTGGCTCCCTGCACTCCCACGGTGCCCGTGCGCTGTGAACTCCAGGGCACGGTCGACTACTTCCTGCGGGGCATCGCCTGCGCGTTCAGCGAGGGGATCGAGTTCGCCGACGTACCGCTGAAGTCGCTCTCGCGGGGCCTGGGCGTGCCACCCGACCGCAGCCGCACACCTCTCGTGCAGATCGGCTTCTCCTCGCAGGAGGACCTGCTACCCGCCCTGACGGACGTCGCCGGGCTCGGGGTGCGGCTGAGTTCGGGCCACTTCGGCGGCGCGTCGGCCGACGCCGAACTGACGGTGTCACGCTGGGGAGTTGACCCCCTCCTCGCCCTCTCGTACGCCACATCCGTGCTCGCCGAGGATGAAGCCGCCGCCCTGGCGGAAGCCGTCTCCGAGACGCTGCGGCAGCTGGTGACCCAGCCGGAGGACGCCCCTCTGGACCGCGTGACCGTACCCGAACCGGTCCAGCACGCCGGCTGACCACCCCCCAGACCGACGCCCGCTCCGGCCTTCCCCCGACGGAGCGGGCGTCGCCCTACCTGCCGCCGCCAATCACGGGCAACGCGCGACTGACGCGGCGGCGTCGACCTGCCCGCCCGTGCGGAGCCGTCGTCGAGAAGCCCGCTCTCGTCAATCGCGAGCGGCGCCCGCCAAGGCTTCGAGCCGGGGCACCAGGCTCTGTGCGCGGGCGAGTTCGGAGATCGACCGGCTCAGCCGGGACGCGGCGGGCAGGGCTCGGCCGCCGTGTACCAGTTCCGCGATGTGGAAGCGCAGGCGCAGGCCGCTGGTCTGGCGGTCCGGTTCGGCTGCGTACAGGCAGCGGCCGATGCCCGACTCTTCGAGGAGTGCACCTGCCCGGCGCTCCTCGGGGTAGCCCGAGTTGAGGGACAGCTGCGGCACGCCGTGCAGGGCGGCCGCGTACACCGCGCCCGCGTCACCCTGGTGTACGACGGCCGCGCAGCCGGGCAGCAGCCGGGACCAGGGCTGGTCGTGGCCGTAGCGGATCAGGACGTCCAGATCGAGGGCGCTCGCCCCCTCCACCGAGCGGTGGAAGAGATCCGACTGGCGGCCTCCGTAGCCGCCGGGTTCCGGGCTGCCGCCGACGATCAGGACCCGGGGGCGTGAGGACCGCGCCGCCGGCCAGAGCGGGTCGTCGCCGGCCGGTTCGTACGCCTCGCAGCACACGGACCAGGCGCCCGGCACGCCGTCGGCGCGCAGGGAAGGAGGGCAGGGGTCCACCCACACGTCGGGGGTCAGGTCCGTTCCGGGCGGCGGATACGCGGGCCGGTAGGGGAGGTAGGGGAGGTAGCAGACCATCGGAACGGCGGACATGGCCCCGGCGTCCATGCCGCCGAGGCCTGTCGGTTCGCCGACCAGGAGGTCGGGCCGCCAGAGCGTGGCCGTCGCGGTGGGGTCTCCCAGTACGGGGACGAGCCCCGCACGGGCCACCGCGTCACAGCTCTGCGCCCGGCACCACACGCGTACCCGATGCCCGCTGTGCACCAGCGCTCGGGCCAGCGGCAGCATGTGCAGCAGACCGGACGGCGAACGGCCTGCTACGAACAGGACACGCACCACTCCTCCTTCCAGGTCCTTCCAGGTCCTTCCAGGCGCAATCTCCGCCCGGCCCCCTTGTGCTCGTTCCCCCTCGTGCGGCCTACCCGGCGAACAGGTCGAGCACCCGGCCGGTGTCGCCGTCGGTCTGCAGGCTGGGGTCGCCCGAGAGCACCGCGCTCTGCAGCCGCTTGAGCCGGTCCGACGGTTCGATGCCCAGTTCCGAGACCAGGTTCGTGCGCAGGGTCTGGTAGACGTCAAGCGCGGAGGACGGGCGTCCCGCGCGGTAGAAGGCCACCATCGACTGGGCGTGCAGCCCTTCGTTCAGGGGCTGTCGTGCGGTGAGCGCGGTCAGCTCGGTCAGCAGCTCGGTGTGCCGGCCGAGACGGAGCTCGACGTCGATCCGCCGCTCGAGCAGACCCAGGCGGCTCTCCTCGAGACGCATCATCTCGATGGAGAGGAGAGGACCGGTGCGTACGTCCACCAGTGCAGGACCCCGCCACAGGGCGAGCGCCTGGCCGAACTTCCGGGACGCCACCAGGTCGTCGCGCCGCTCCGCGGCCTGCTGACCCTCCGCCATCAGCAGGTCGTACTGGTGCAGATCGATGCTGCCCGGCTCGGCCTGGAGCAGATAGCCGCCGTGCCGGGTGAGCAGCATGTCCTTCGAACCGCCGGGGGACGAACCCGCGAGCGCGGTCTCCATGCAGCGCCTGAGCTGCAGGATGTAGGTCTGCAGGGTGGTGAGCGCACTGCGCGGTGGCTCCGCTGTCCAGATCTCCTCCATGAGCGCGGAGACCGGGAGGACCTGATTGCTGTAAAGAGCAAGCAGCGCGAGGATCTGCCGCGGCTTGCTGGCGGTCGGGAGCATCGAGACACCGTTCAGCTCCGCCTCGAACGACCCCAGGACACGAATCTCCATTCGAACCCTCCAGTCTTTCTGTAGGTATCGGAGCGTCTCACTCGAGTCCCGGCTTGAAACAGTGCTCAAGTACCGTCCCGGATGTGGGTTCTTATGGGGGCTGACCATGACGAATTCACACCCGCCGACACGCACGACGGCTCGTGGGCCCAGGCAGCGGTGCCTGGACCCACGAGCCGTCGGAGCGATCAATTCCGGTCAGCCGGCGTAGGTGGAAAGACCGGCGGCGACGTCCTCGGGGGAGGGCATGGCGGCGATCTCGTCGGCGACGCGGCGCGCCGCCTGCCGGTAGGAGTCGTCGGACAGCAGGGCCTTCACCTTCAACGTGACGGCCTCCGCGGCGAGTTCACCGTGACCGAGGACCTCGCCCGCACCGAGCGCGCGGACCGCCTCGGCGTTGGTGGGCTGGTCGGAGCCCTGCGGCAGGAACAGCTGGGGCAGCCCGGCGGCCAGCGCCGCGAGCATGCTGCCGCTGCCGCCGTGCTGGACGACGACCGAGGCGTGGCGCAGCACTTCGGCCTGCGACACCCACGGCACGGCGACCGTGTGGGCGGGCAGCTCGCCGAGCTCCTCGACACCGACCGTCGGGCCCGTCGCCACCAGGACGCGTACGTCGAGGGGTGCGAGGCCCTCGATCGCGGTGCGCAGCACGGCGGCAGAACCGAGGGCCGTGCCGAGGCTGAGGTAGACCAGCGGGCGGTCGCTGCCGGCCAGGTCGGCGGGCAGCTCGCCCGGCTCGTCGAAGGGCACCGGGCGCTGCGCGATACGGGGGTAGCCCGAGGTGAGGAAGGCGGGGTCCTGCAGCGATGGCGGGCAGACGTCGACGTACGGGTGGCCGAGCAGCCGCACCTGGTCGTCGGCGACCAGGACGCCCAACTCGGCGGCGGTGACGCGCAGTTCCTCCTGGATCAGCGCCTCCTCACCCACCGAGACAAGGCGCCCCACGCCGTGCGACAGGGCCGGGATCCCGGCGAGCCTGGCCGCGAACCCGGCGCCCGGGTTCATCACTTCGTGGATGACGAGGTCGGGCCGGAAGCTCTCGAAGACGGCGACGAGGTCCGCGGCGATGGAGCGGGGCAGGACCGAGCCGAACGCCTTCACGCCCAGGGCGGTGAGCACCTCGGGGGGCAGCTCGCTCGGGTGTACGTCGCCGCCCTGCGACTCAAGGAAGGCTTGACCGCCGGCTGCTTCGATGAACGCGTCGGGGACGGAGCGACCTGCCGTCACCGGCTCCAGGCCCACGGCGCTCAGGATCGGATGGAACTGCTCGCCCGTGGCGAACCGGACCTCGTGTCCGGCCGACCGCGCGGCCAGTGCCAGGGGAAGGAGGGGGTGCACGTGACCGAAGTTGCCGACGCTGGCGAAGAGGATTCTCATACCGGTCGACCATAGGGCTATCGCCGACCCAATGTCTAGTACTGCTAGAAAATCTAGTATCGATAAGCATGGTCGCTAGCATGGCAGTCAGCGGCCACGGCGGCCGGACGGACCGATCACTTGGAGTGAATACGGCATGGGAACCGTGGAACTGGCGCGCCTTCAGTTCGCGTTAACGGTCGGCGTGCACTACCTGCTCGTCGCGCTGACGCTCGGGCTCGTGGTCATGGTCGCGATCAGCCACACCCGCTGGGTGCGCACCGGCGACCCGGCACTGAAACAGGCGACCAAGTACTGGGGCACGCTCTACGTCATCAACTACGCCGTCGGCATCGCCGCGGGCATCGCCATGGAGTACCAGCTCAGCGCCAACTGGTCCGGGCTCGAGAACATGGCGGCCAGCGTCTTCGGCGCCCCGCTCGCCGTGGAGACCGTGGTCGCCTTCTTCGTCGAGTCGACCTTCCTCGCCCTGTGGATCTTCGGCTGGCAGCGGCTTCCCGCCAAGGCCCATCTGGCCTGCATCTGGATCGTCGCGGCGGCCGCCTACATGTCGGCGATCTGGGCGCTCCTCGCCAACGGCTTCATGCAGCACCCGGTCGCGTACGAGATGCGGGGCGGCGAGCTCCATCTGGACGACCCGCTGGCCCTGTTCACCAACGCCAACGCCTGGATCGCCGTACTGCACGTCATCGGCGGAGCCATCGGTGTCGGCGGTTTCTTCATGCTCGGCGTCTCGGTGCTGCTTCGCCGCCGCGGCCGGGCCTCCGACGCATTCCTGCGGCACTCGATGCGCATGGGCGCGCACGCCGCGCTCTGGGGAACGGTCCTGGTCGGCGGCAGCGGTGCGCTCCAGCTGGAGCGCGTCACGGTGGAACAGCCCATCAAGCAGGCCCTCGTCGACGGCAAGGACGCCGAACTCGCCGACTTCCAGCAGGCCTTGGTGAAGCGCTTCGGCGACGGCGTCGAGCTGCCGTCCGGGCCGCTGGTCCAGATCAGCGCCTTCTCGATGATCATCATCGGGATCATCCTGCTGGTCGTCGCCATCTGGACGCTGATCTCCCTGCGCGGCGACCGGATGCTGACCAGGCCGGGCCTGCAGCGGACCCTGGTGTTCGTGATGGCGCTGCCCTTCGTCGCGAACATCGCGGGCTGGGTGCTGCGTGAGTACGGCAGGCAGCCGTTCGTCATCGACGACATCCTCACCACCCAGCAGGCCCTGACCCCGTCGCTGACGACGACCCAGCTGACCGTCTCCCTGGTGGTGCTCGGCCTGCTTGTCACCGTGCTGCTGGCCCTCGACTGGTGGCTGCTCGGCAAGACAGCCATGCGCGGCCCGCAGCAGGCCGACCTCTGGGAGCAGGCGCCGGAAGAGGCCGGGCACGACGACGGCGGGTCCGGCGGCGACAGCGGGTCCGACGACGAGAAGCGCGACGGCGTACTGATCTAGTGTCCGGACCCGGACCCGGACATCTCTTCACCCAGACAAGGAGCACCCTGGCCATGAGTTACCCGACCCTGTGGACGATCGGGTTCATCGCCCTGTTCACCGGCTATCTGATGCTCGCCGGCGCCAATTACGGAGTGGGGTCGACGCTCCTGGTCACCGCCCGCACCGACCGGGAGCGCAGGACGGTGCTCGGCGGGCTCGGCCCCTTCTTACTCGGCAACGAGGCCTGGCTGCTGGTCTCCGTCGGCATCCTGGTGGGCACGTTACCCGGCCTCAAGACTCAACTCCTGGTCGGCGCCGCCCCGTTCGCGCTGACCGCGCTGAGCGGCGCGCTGGCCCTCACCAGCGCCGTCATGCTGCGCAGCAGGCACCCCGACCTGGCGGTGCGACGCCGCTGGGACCTGGCGATCTGCGTCGCGGGCAGCGCGGCGGCCTTCGGCTGGGGAGGGTTCCTGACCGCGGTCGCGGGCGGACTCGACATCGACGGCGATGGCCATGTGACGGGCAGCGGCGCCTCGTTGACCCTGGTGTCCCAGCTCGGCGGGCTCGCGGCGGTCGCCTTGTTCGCCGCGCACGGCGCGGCCTTCACCGCCGCCCGCACCACCGGCGAGAGCGCGGCCCGCGCGGCGCGGATCACCGGGCCACTGGGGGCCGCCGGCGGAGCGCTGGCTCTGGTCACCGTCCTCGCGGGCCTTGCGGCCGGGCACTTCGACGGCGACGCACTGCGCAGGCCCTGGATCGCCGTGCTCCTGATCGCCGCCGCCGGGGTGGCCCTGTTCGCCGCCTACCGCCGGATGTCCGGGGGCAGCCCGTGGCAGTCGTTCGCGGCCACCGCCACGGCCGTGGGTCTCCTTCCGGTGGCGGTGTTCGCCGCCAAGTACCCCTATCTGGTGACCCCTTCGGACTCCGGGACAGCGGCCACCGCGGTCCAGGACCTCGCCGCGGACACCACGTCCCTCGCCCTGATCACCTGGACCGCCGGTCCGGTACTCCTCCTTGTGATCGCCGTACAGATCCGAATGTGGTGGCTGTTCCGCACCACCGAGGACCGGGCGGCCGCGCCCGCATTCCACTGAGGCGGGGGGGCGGTCGCGTGAAAGGCGGTACGCAGGGGGGACGGGGCGGCGGGCGCGGTGGCGGGCCGCTTGACCCGGAGTTGCTCCGTGTACACCCCGGCATCAAGCGGTATCTGGCCGTGTGCACGCTCTCCGCGGTCCTTGCCACGCTCCTGACCGTCGCTCAGGCGCTGCTCCTGGCCCAGCTGCTCGCGGACCTCTTCGCCGTCGGCGCCCGCCGGGCGCTCGCCTCGTTCCCGCTGCCACTGGCCGCCTGCGTGGTCGTCGGCCGGTGCGCGCTCGCCTGGTGGGACCGCTGGTATCCGGCGACGGTGGCCGCCGAGGTGAAGCGAACCCTGCGCGCCGGCCTCACCGAGGCCGCGGGCCGCGGCCGGATCCGCGGCACCGGGCCGCCCACGGCCGACGTGGTGGCCCTGCTGACCCGCGGCGGCGACGCGCTCGACGGCTATGTCGCCAGCACGGTTTCCGTGCTGCCGCACGCCCTGGTGGTGCCGCCCGCCATCGTGGGCACCCTGCTGTTCCTTGACGTGCCGTCCGGGCTCACCGTCCTCGCCACCCTGCCCTTCGTGCCGCTGCTCCTCGCCCTGGTCGGTATGCACACCAAGGCGCGTACGGAACGGCAGTGGGCCCTGCTGATCCGGCTCGGCGGGCACTTCCTGCAGGCGGTCTCCGGTCTCGCCACCCTGCGCGTCTTCGGACGGCAGGACGACGCGGCCCGCCGGATCCGCTCGGTCTCCGCCGAGCACCGGGTGGTCACCATGGCGACCCTGCGCCAGGCGTTCCTGTCCTCGTTCGTCCTGGAGACGATGACCACCCTGGCGGTGGCGCTGATCGCGGTGCCGGTCGGATTCCGGCTCCTGTCCGGGAGCATGGAGCTTTCGGCAGGGCTCGCGATCCTCCTCCTCACCCCGGAGGCGTACCGGCCGCTGCGCACGCTCTCCACCCGCTTCCACGCGAGCCAGGACGGCAAGTCCGTGCTCGCGCAGGCCCGCCGGATCCGGGAGGCATCACCTGCCCCCGCCGAGCCGTCGTCCCCGCGCCACCCCGGCGCACCCGACCCGGTCGGCGTTCCGATCGTCCTCGACCGGCTGACGGTGGGATTCTCCGCCGCGACCCCGGCGCTCACCGGGCTCTCCCTGGTGCTCGAACCGGGGCGCTGCCACGCGCTGACCGGGCCGAGCGGCGCGGGCAAGACGACGCTGCTCCGCACCCTCGCCGGGCTGCTCCCGCCGCTCGGCGGTCAGATCCGGGTCGGGGGAACGCCCCTGTCCCCCGTGCCGGGCGACGCGTGGACGGCGCACCTCGGGGTGGTGCCGCAGCGCCCGCACCTCTTCGCCGCATCGCTCGCCGACAACGTACGGCTGGGGCGCCCCGACGCGACCGACGCCGAGGTGGAGCGGGCGCTGGAGGAGGCCGGCGCGACCGCTTTCGTCCACGCGCTCCCGGACGGAACGGCGACCAGGCTCGGTGACGGTGGACTCCAGCTCTCCGCGGGCGAACGCCAACGCGTGGCGCTGGCCCGGGCGTTGCTGCGCCGCCCGGCGCTGCTGCTGCTCGACGAACCGACGGCACGCCTGGACGGCGAGACGGAACACCAGATCCTCGCCGCCCTGCGCGCCCTGCCGGGCACGACGTCGCTGGTGGTCACCCACCGCCCCCGCGTCATGGAGTACGCCGACACCGTGATCCGCGTAGGAGACGACCCGCCTGGACAGCGGACCGACGGACCGACCGCCCGCCTCCACGGTGCGGCAGAACACCAGACCCTCACCGCCACCACGGAAGGACGGTTCGTACGGTGACAGCCTCCGCTCCCGGGCACCGCCTGGCGGGGCCCCTGCTGCGGCTCTCCCTCGCCGCCGTCGCCACCGCGCTGTGCGAGGCCGCCGCGGTCGCGCTGACCGCCACCGCCGCCTGGCTCATCTGCCGTGCGTCGGAACAACCCCCGCTCGCCACCCTCTCGTTGGCGGTGGTCGCGGTGCGCGCGCTCGCCATCGCCCGGGGCGCGCTGCGCTACACCGAGCGGCTCGCCGGGCATGACGCCGCCCTGCGGATCATGGACAGGGTGCGCGGCCGCTTCTTCGACGTCCTGGAGCCGCTGGCCCCCGCCGGTCTTCCCGCGTTCCGCAGGGGCGATCTGCTGACCCGGCTGATCGCGGACGTGGATGCGGTGCAGGACGCCACGGTACGGGTGGTGCTACCGGCGCTCGCCGCGCTCGTGGTCGGCGGCGGCGTCACCGCATGGGCGTCGGTCCAGCTTCCCGAGGCCGGACTCGCCCTGGGCGGCGGCCTGTTCGTGGGTGTGCTGGTGCTTCCCTTCCTCACGGCCCTGGCCCTCGACCGGGTGCGGACCCGGCTCGTGGCCGCCCGCGCGGAACTCGCCGTGCGCGGCGTGGACGCCATCGAGGGGCGGGAGGACCTCGCGGCGTGCGGGGCGGCTGCGGCCGCCGCTGCCGAGCGGCGGGAACAGGACGCCGCCCGCGACGTCGCCCGCCTCGAACGCTCCGCGGCACGCCGCGGGGCCACGGTCACCGCGGCGGGGCTGCTGACCCAGCTGGCGACCACGGCCGCGGTCGCGGTGCTCGCGGCGCGGGCCCAGGCCGAAGGACGCCTCGGTCCCGTCGCCGCCGCCGTCCTCACCCTGGCCACGCTCACGGCGCTTGAGACGGCCGTGCCCGTACAGGCGGCCGCCGAGAAGTTCGGCGAACTCGGCAGTGCGCTGAGGCGGTTGAAGGCGGTTCTGCGGGCCAGGCCGGCCGTGCCCGAGCCGGACGATCCGCTGCCGGTGCCGGGCGGCCCCGTCACGCTGGAATTCACCGGCGTCACCGTGGTCCACCCGGGCGCGGGCAGGCCCGCCCTGAGCGACTTCGAGCTCTCGCTGCCCGCAGGGCACCGGGTCGCGCTGGTCGGGCCGAGCGGTTCGGGCAAGAGCACGGCGCTCGCCGTCGCGCTGGGCTTCGTCCCGGCGTCGGCCGGACACGTACGCCTCAACGGGGTCCCGGTGGAGCGGATCCCCGGTCGCGAACTGCGGCCGCGCTTCATCTCCGGACTTACCCAGGACCATTACGTCTTCACCGGCACCGTCCGCGCGCATCTGCTGCTCGGCAGCCCGGACGCGGACGAGGCGCGGCTGTGGGACGCCCTTGAGCGGGCGGGCGCGGCAGCGTGGGTCCGGGCGCTGCCCGCCGGGCTCGACACCGAAGTACGGGACGACGCCGCCCAGTTGGCGGGCGGCCAGCGCCAGCGCCTCGCCCTGGCCGCCGCGTTGCTCGCCGACCCGGCCGTGCTGGTCCTCGACGAGCCCACGGAGTCGCTCGACCCCGCGGCCGCAGGCGCCGTCCTCACCGACGCCCTTGCCGCGACCGCTGACCGCTCGCTGCTCCTGGTGAGCCACCGCATCCTGGGCCTCGAGGAAGCGGACGAGATCGTGGTGCTCCGCGACGGCCGGATCACCCAACGCGGCACCCACCACGAGCTGCTCCAGCGGCCGGGCTACTACCGTGAGCAGTACGCGGCCGAGTGCGCCGCCGCCCAGAACGGGCCCCACACGACGGACCTCACCGAGGCCTCTGCGTCGGCAGGTTGAGCGCGTACCCCGGAAACGGCCATGGGCCACGGCCGACCCCACCCGAGTCGGTGAGGCCGGCCGTGGCACAGGGGCGGCGGACGAGGTGTCAGCCGTCCGCCAGGATCGCGTCGCCCTGTGTCTTCGTCGCCGGGCCCCCGGCCGCCGCCTGCGCGGTGGGCTGTGGTGCGGTGGCGGTGCCCTTCGGGGTGAACAGCATGGCCACCGCGGCCAGGGCGAGTGACGCCGATGCCACCCACAGGGCGGGCACGAGGCCGTCCACGAAGTGCCGGCGGGAGGCGTAGCCGCCATTGGCGCTGAACACCGAGGCGAGGAGCGCCACGCCCAGGGCCGCGCCCACCTCGCGGGTCGCCGCCGTGGCGCCGGAGGCTATGCCGTGTTCCTCGGTCCGGACTGAACTCATGGTGAGGTTCATCAGTGGGGCGTAGAAGCAGGCCATCCCGGCGCCGCAGAGCATGAACGCGGGGAGTTGGGCTGCGAAGGCCGTGTCCGGTTCGAGGAGCAAGGCGAACCAGGCCAGGCCGATCGTCATCAGGATCAGGCCGAGCACGACCACCGGCCTGCCGCCCGTGCGGTCGGAGACGATGCCCGCGAAGGGCGCCACCAGGACCGGCATGGCGGTCCAGGCGAGCATCCGCACGCCCGCCTCCAGCGGCCCGAAGCCCTGCACGTTCTGCATGAACTGGGTGACCAGGAAGATCGTGCCGAACATGCCGACGGCCATCAGGATGCCGCCCGCGTTGATCGCGCTGAACGCACGGTTGCGGAACATGCCCATCGGCAGCATCGGTTCGCGCGAGCGCAGTTCCCAGACGGTGAAGGCGACAAGGACCGCCGCGCCGCCTACGAGACCGCCGAGCACCAGCGGTGACGTCCAGCCGGACGAGTTGCCCTCGACCAGGCCGAGGACGATGCCGAACAGGGCGACGCTCACCAGGACCGTGCCCGTCACGTCGAGCCGCGCCGTCGGGCCCCTGCTCTCGGCGAGCTTGCGCAGCGCGAACGGGGCGAGGATCAGGCCGACCGGCACATTGACCCAGAAGATCCATTGCCAGGAGAGGTGCTCGACGATGAGGCCGCCCGCCAATGGCCCGCCGGCGATGGAGAGTCCGTTGATCGCGCCGTAGATGCCGAGCATGGCGCCACGCTTGGCGGCAGGAACGGCGGCCGTCAGGAGCGTGAGGGAAAGGGGCATGATCAGTGCGGCGCCCGCGCCCTGGACGGCGCGGGCGGCGACGAGTTCGCTGATGCCGGGCGCGACGGCCGCGGCGGCCGACGCCCCGGTGAAGAGCAGCAGCCCCACGACGAAGATCTTGCGCCGCCCGAACCGGTCACCGACGGCGGCACCCAGCATCATCAGGACGGCGAAGGAGAGCGTGTAGGCGTTGACCGTCCACTCCAGGTCCTGGAGGCTGCCGCCCAACTCCTCCCGGATGGTGGGCAGGGCGGTGACGATCACCAGGTTGTCGAGTCCGGCCATGAAGGAGGCGACGCCGGTGACAAGAACGGCCCACCCGACTGTCCCCTTTGTTCCCTTCTCGGCGGAACGGTCCTCGGGCGGTGCGTTGTCGTCGGGTGTCATCCTGGCTTCCTTTCAGATGCGTTCGCGGAGGTGGCCGAGCGGGTCGCGGCTTCCGCACCGCGTCCGTAGAGGCCCAGGCAGTACTCGTACGTCGGGAGGATGTCCTTGGCCGCCGCTTCCTCCGCGGTCGGAGCGGCCAGGTCGGTCCCGGACATCACGGGGTCCCCGGTGACGCCCCAGGGCAGGGCGAGCGCCGGGTCGAGCGCGTGGACGGTGTAGACGGCGTCGGCGACGTACGGCTTCGAGCAGTGGTAGTTCATGACCGTGCCTTCCTCCAGGGCGAGGAAGGAGTGGCCGAGCCCTTCGGAGATGAACAGGCTCGTGGCCGAGTTCTGCTCGAGGTGGAACACCTGGTGCCGGCCGAACGTCGGTGAGCCGACGCGGAGATCGACCACGATGTCGATCGCCGAGCCCCGTGCGCAGCTGACGAGCTTCGCCTGGCTCATCGGGCCGACGACGCCGTGGATGCCGCGCAGCACCCCCTTGTGCGACACCGACAGGTTGCTCTGCTCGATGACGAACGGCCTGCCGATCGCCTCCTCCAGGTAGTCCTTGCGGAACGACTCGTGGAAGACACCCCTGTTGTCGGGGAACGCCTTGGGCGTCACCACGTACACGTCGGGAAGGTCCTGTTCGCGGATTTCCAAGCTTCGGGTGGCCATGCGCGCACGCTAGGGAAGGCCGCTCGAGCCCGCCTCGACCCGGGAGCGATCGGCATGGGGCACTGTCGGGGCCGTTGTGAACCCGAGAAGGAGCGAGCCGGTGACTTTGACCTCCGTTGCCCCAGGCGGCAACGTAACGGGCGTCGAAGGACGCTTCGCGCACTCGGCCCGGACCACCGACAGCCCGGTGACGCCGAACGCGGCGTTCCGGGAGTGGTTCGCGGGCCAGCGCCGCACCAACCGCTACGAGGTGAACCGCATCCCCTTCCGGGAGTTGGTCGGCTGGGAGTTCCAGGAGCGGACCGGGAATCTGGTCCACCACAGCGGGCGGTTCTTCGCGGTGGAGGGCCTGCGGGTCCGCACCGGCTGGGACGGCCACGAGTCCGAGTGGTCCCAGCCCATCCTCAACCAGCCGGAAGTCGGCGTACTCGGCCTCGTCGTCAAGGAGTTCGACGGCATCCTGCACTTCCTGATGCAGGCAAAGATGGAGCCGGGAAACCTGGACACGGTGCAGCTCTCGCCGACCGTGCAGGCCACCCGGAGCAACTACACGGGCGTGCACCGGGGTTCGCGGGTGCGGTACATCGACTACTTCACCCCGCCGCGCCGCAGCATCGTGCTCTTCGACTCCCTGCAGTCCGAACAGGGCTCCTGGTTCCTGCGCAAGCGCAACCGGAACATGGTGGTCGAGGCGATCGGCGACGTTCCCGCGCACGACGACTTCCGGTGGCTGACCCTCGGGCAGATCAACCGGCTGCTCCTGGAAGACAACGTGATCAACATGGATGCGCGGACCGTGCTTTCCGCCATCCCCTACCTCGGCGGACCCGACCGCGCGCAGCTCACCATGGACGGGATCCTGGGCAGGCTGACCGAGATCAAGGCGCGCCGCGACCTGGTGCAGCGCTCCATACCGCTGAACGACGTGACGCAGTGGCACCGCGACGAGCACACCATCCGGCACGAGTCGGGACGGCACTTCACCGTGATCGCCGCCGAGGTGAGCGCCGTGGGGCGCGAAGTGACCGCCTGGACACAGCCGTTGATCGCCCCGGCCGAGCAGGGGGTCTCCGCCTTCCTGCTGCGCGAGATCGACGGCGTACCCCATGTCCTGGCCCATGCGAGGAGCGAGGCGGGCGTCCTCGACGTGGCCGAGCTCGGCCCGACGGTGCAGTGCCAGCCGCAGCGGGTCCTCGGGCTTCCCGATGAGCTGCGGCCGCGCTATCTCGATCTGGTGCTCTCGGCGGACCCTGCCCGGGTGCTGTACGACACCGTGCAGTCGGAGGAGGGCGGCCGCTTCCACCACGCGGACAACCGCTATCTCATCGTCAAGGCACCCGACGGCTTCCCCGTCGACGTGCCCGACGACTACCTCTGGCTGACGGTCCGGCAGCTCGGCGCGCTGTTGCGCCACAGCAACTACGTGAACATCGAGGCGCGAACGCTGCTCACCGGGCTGCGCGGCATCTGGGCGGCGGACGGTACGTACGACAGTGGGGAGGTCTGAGATGTCCGTCGTCAAGTCGACGCACTACGACACGGATCGCGTCCTGCGCATCGGCGTCCTCGGCTGCGCGGGCATCGCGGAACGCCGGATGCTGCCCTCGCTCGCGGCCCAGCCGCTGGTGCGGGTCACGGCGGTGGCCAGCCGCAGGGAGGACCGGGCGCGGTCCTTCGCGCAGCGGTTCGGCGGGGTTCCCGTCTTCGACGGTGCGGACGCGGCACAGGACCCGGCCGCCGCACAGGACCCGGCCGCCGCGCCGGCCGCCTACCAACGCCTGCTCGAACGCGACGACGTCGACGCGGTCTACATCCCGCTGCCGCCCGCCCTGCACAGCGAGTGGACGCTGCGGGCCCTGCGCGCGGGCAAGCACGTGCTGTGCGAGAAGCCCTTCGCACAGACCCTGGAGCAGGCGCGGCAGGCCGTGGCCGTGGCGCGGGAGCGCGGTCTGGTGGTGATGGAGAGCTTCATGTTCCTGCACCACTCCCAGCACACGAGCGTACGCAAGCTGGTTGCCGACGGCCGGATCGGCGAACTCCGCCTGTTCGAGAGCGAGTTCGGGATCCCGGCAACCCCGGACGCCACCGCTCCCCGGGGCGTGCGGCACGCCAGCACGCTGCCGGAGGTGGCGGTGTACCCGATCCGTGCCGCGCAGTTCTTCCTCGGCTCGCGGCTGAGCGTGCTCGGCGCCATCCGGCGGGCGTCGTGCGACGGCGAGCCGGACTCGTCGGGCGCCGCACTCCTCGCCTCGTCCTCCGGCGTGCCTGCGGAGCTCGCCTACGGCCTGGAGCACGGCTACCGCAGCGGCTACACGCTCTGGGGCAGCGAGGGTTCGCTCCGCCTCGACCGGGCGTTCAGCACTCCGGACGACCACGTCCCGGTGGCCCGCGTCGAACGCGGCGGCACCGTGACGGATGTGCCGCTCGCCCCCGACCGCCAGTTCACCAACATCGCCGGCGTCTTCGCCCGCACGGTTCTGGACGGCCAGGACCCGACCCCGCACGCGGACGACATCCTGCACCACGCAGAACTCCTCGCCGAGCTCGACGCTGCGGCGGCGGGCCGCTGATCGCCGGTGGGGGGGCGCGGGCCTGGGCGGGCGGCATCGGCGGGCGTCGCCGACGCCACGGCAGTCCGCGCGGTCGGCCCCTTGCTCACGGGGCGGCTCCTCGCTCAGCACAACGCCCAGGAAGGCACCCGCGCCCACGGGCACCGACAGGCCGGTGGGCGTCCGTCGGCGGGCGGCCTCAGCGCCCCGCCGGGCCGCGCGCCACACCGCCGTGAGGTCGGCCCCATGCTCACGGGGCGGCCGACCTCATGGTTCGCGGCCCAGTGTCCTGGACCTCACGATCGTCCGCGGCGGCCCACCCCCGAGCCGCCGCGGATCCCGGTGCCCGCAAACACCGGGAGGCCCCGGACCTCCGTCCGGCGAAGCCATCACGCTTCGTCGGCCGGAGGTCCGGGGCCATAGCCATTGTCGGAAACCAAGAACGCTTCGTATGTCATTGGTGCTTCGTACGCCGCAAACGCTCCGTACCCTCAGCCGATCTCCACCACGATCTTGCCCCGTGCGTGTCCCGCCTGGCTCAGCTCATGGGCCAGGGCCGCCTTCTCCAGGGGGAACACCTCCGCGATCGGTACCGTCAGGGCGCCGCTCTCCACCAGTTCCGTCAGCGCGGCGAAGTCCGCGGCGTCGGGGCGGGCGAAGACGTAGGAGCCGCCGCGTGCGACGACCGTGTGGTCGACCACCGATACCAGGCGTCCGCCGTCCTTCAGCAGGCCCTTGGACGTGCGCAGCGCCTGCTTGCCCACCGGGTCGATGATCACGTCGACGCCGTCCGGGGCCAGCGCGCGGACCCGCTCGTCAAGGCCCTTGCCGTACACCACCGGATCGGCGCCGAGCTCCCGCAGGAACGCGTGGTTCGGCTCGGACGCCGTGCCGATCACCCGCGCGCCGAGCGCCTTGGCGATCTGCACCGCGAGCGAGCCCACGCCGCCGGCCGCCGCGTGCACGAGCACCGTCTCGCCGTGTGCGGTGTGAGCTGCCCGCACCAGCGACTGGTATGCGGCGAGCCCGGCCAGCGGCAGGCCCGCGGCCTGCGCCCAGGAGAGTCCCGCCGGCTTGCGGGCGAGGCAGCGCACCGGCGCCGCGACCAGCTCGGCGAAGGTGCCACGGGAGAGCATGTCCTCGCGTACGTAGCCGATGACCTCGTCGCCGGGTGCGTACTCCGTGACCGCGACGCCCGCCTGCTCGACGACCCCGGCCATGTCCCAGCCGGGGACGACCGGGAAGACCGGGTCGAGCAGGGTGCCGAGATAGCCCTCCCTGGCCTTCCAGTCCACCGGGTTGACCGCGGCGGCCTTCACCCGCACCAGGACGGAGTCGGGGCCGAGTCTCGGGTCGGGCAGCTCCCCGTACTCCAGGACGTCGGCCCCGCCGAAGGTTCGGTACGAGACCGCTTTCACTGGGCCATCGCCGCCATGTCCACGCCGAGCTGCCGGAAGATGTCACCCATGTCGAGCTGGTCCCAGTGCTCGGCGAGCAGGCCGTCCTGCACCCGCCAGATGTCGATGGACTGGAAGGAGACGGGCTTGCCGGTCGCCGGTATGCCGAGGAACTCGCCCTGATGGGTGCCCGAGTAGATGATGCGGGCGGCCACCCGGTCGCCCTCCGCGACCTGGTCCTGGACGTCGGCCGTCATGTCGGGGAAGCCGGTGAACACCGCGGCCCAGAAAGCCCGGTTGGGCTCAATGCCGTCGTCGACCACCGGGTTGTGATCGATGTGGTCGGGGTGGGTGTGCTGCTCCATGGTGCTCACGTCATGGGTGTTGATCATGTCCACGAAGTGCTGCAGGAGTTCATTGTGGTGCTGCGACAAGTTCTTCGACAGGTTCTGCGACATCCAGGGCCTCTCTCTCGCGAAAGCCGGATGCGCGGCAGCGGACGCGCCGCGCCCGACCGAAGATGGCAGCGTCCGGTAGAGCCGCGATGGAGAACGGGCCTCGCCCCGGCGCGGCCCGTCCAGGCCCCCACCGGCGCTTGAGCCCAAGACCCTAGCGTCCGGGCCATGAAGGCTCTCGTACTCTCCGGCGGGGCCGGCACCCGCCTGCGGCCCATCACCCACACCTACGCCAAGCAACTCGTCCCCGTCGCCAACAAACCCGTGCTGTTCTACGGGTTGGAGGCGATCGCGGAGGCGGGCATCACCGAGGTCGGCATCATCGTCGGCGACACCGCCGCCGAGATCGAGGAGGCCGTCGGCGACGGCTCCAAGTTCGGCCTCGACATCACCTACCTCCCCCAGTCGGCACCGCTGGGCCTTGCTCATGCCGTCCTGATCGCGCGGGAGTTCCTCGGCGACGAGGACTTCGTGATGTATCTCGGCGACAACTTCATCGTCGGCGGCATCGCGGACCTGGTCGGTTCGTTCCGCGAAAGCCGGCCCGACGCACAGATCCTGCTCACCAAGGTCTCCGATCCGACCGCCTTCGGCGTCGCCGAACTCGACGCCTCCGGCAAGGTGGTGGGTCTGGAGGAGAAGCCCGCGCAGCCGCGCAGCGATCTGGCGCTCGTGGGGGTCTATCTCTTCACTTCCGCCATCCACGAAGCCGTACGCTCCATCAAGCCGTCCTGGCGCGGCGAGCTGGAGATCACCCATGCCATCCAGTGGCTCATCGACAACCGCGGCGGTGTCCGCTCGACGACGATCTCCGGTTACTGGAAGGACACCGGGAACGTCGTCGACATGCTGGAGGTCAACCGCTCCGTACTTGAGGCCGCCGACGGCGGCATCGACGGTTCGGTGGACGAGGCCTCCGAGATCGTGGGCAAGGTCAGGGTCGAGGCGGGCGCGAAGATCGTCGGCTCGCGGATCGTGGGTCCTGCCGTGATCGGCGCCGGATCGGTGATCACCGACTCGTACATCGGCCCTTCCACCTCCATCGCGGAGAGCTGCCGGATCACCGACAGTGAGATCGAGTTCTCCATCATGCTCAGCGGTTCGTCGGTCGACGGCGTCCGCCGCATCGAGAGCTCTCTCATCGGCCGAAGCGTGGAGGTCACCCCCGCGTCGCGGGTTCCCGCGGCCCACCGGCTCGTACTCGGCGACCACAGCAAGGTGCAGATCGCGTCATGACCCCACCACAGACACCGCAGACACCGCAGACGCCCCAGACGCCCCAGACGCCCGAGACACCGGCCAAGAGCCCCACGAAGATCCTGGTCACCGGCGGCGCCGGCTTCATCGGCTCGCACTACGTCCGCACCCTGCTCGGCCCCGAAGGACCGGGCGGCGTGCACATCACCGTCCTCGACAAGCTCACCTACGCGGGCAATCCCGCCAACCTCGACCCGGTGCGCGAGCACCCCGGATTCTTCTTCGTCCAGGGCGACATCTGCGACGCCGAACTGGTGGACACGCTGGTCGCAGGGCACGACCAGATCGTGCACTTCGCCGCGGAGTCGCACGTCGACCGCTCGATCCTGGGCGCGACCGAGTTCGTACGGACGAACGTCGCGGGGACACAGACGCTGCTCGACGCGGCGCTGCGCCACCACGGCGGGGACGAGGGCGTGTTCGTCCACGTCTCGACCGACGAGGTGTACGGGTCGATCGAGTACGGCTCCTGGCCCGAGTCCCATCCGCTGGCGCCCAACTCCCCCTACTCCGCGTCCAAGGCGTCCAGCGACCTGCTCGCCCTCTCCTACCACCACACCCACGTCCTCGACGTCCGCGTGACGCGCTGCTCCAACAACTACGGGCACCACCACTTCCCGGAGAAGCTCATCCCGCTGTTCATCACCCGGCTGATGCAGGGACAGGACGTACCGCTGTACGGCGACGGGCTCAACGTCCGGGACTGGCTGCACATCGACGACCACGTCCAGGGCATCGATCTGGTCCGCACCCAGGGCCGTGCCGGCAACGTCTACAACATCGGCGGCGGCACCGAGCTGACCAACAAGGAGCTGGTCTCCCTGCTCCTTGAAGCATGCGGGGCGGGCTGGGATTCGGTGACGTACGTCGAGGACCGCAAGGGCCACGACCGGCGCTACTCCGTCGACTGCACCAAGATCTCGGAGGAGTTGGGCTACCGGCCCCGCAAGGACTTCAGCACCGGGCTCGCCGAGACGGTCGCGTGGTACCGCGAGAACCGCGACTGGTGGGAACCGCTCCAGCAGCGGGCGGCCCTGTGAGCGGCGGCTGGGTGGTGACCGGAGCGGGCGGGATGCTGGGCCAGGACGTCGTGGCCCGGCTCTCGGCCGCCGGGGAGAAGACGACCGCCCTGGACCGCCGCGCCCTCGACATCCGCGACGGCGGGGCCGTACGGGACGCGATCGCCGGGCTCGAGCCGTCGGTCGTGGTGAACTGCGCGGCCTGGACCGCCGTCGACGACGCGGAGGCCCAGGAGGCCGAAGCGCTGCGGCTCAACGGCGACGGGCCCCGCCAACTGGCCCTGGCGTGCCGGGAGTCGGGCTCTCGGCTGCTCCATGTCTCCACGGACTACGTCTTCGCCGGGGACGCCTCTTCCCCGTACGCGGAGGACGCGGCGCCCGCGCCCCGCACGGCGTACGGCAGGACGAAGCTGGCGGGCGAGCGGGCGGTGCTCGACGTCCTGCCCGCGGCCGGTCACGTGGTGCGCACGGCCTGGCTCTACGGCGTCGGCGGGCCGAGTTTCGTGGCGACCATGATCCGTCTGGAGCGGGAGCGGGACACCCTGGACGTCGTCAACGACCAGCGTGGCCAGCCGACTTGGACCGTGGATCTCGCGGACCGGCTCGTACGCCTGGGCAGGGCGGCCGTCGACGGATCGGCGCCGCCCGGCATCTACCACGGCACGAGCGGCGGGGACTGCACCTGGTTCGAGCTGGCCAGGGAGACCTTCCGGCTCCTCGGCGCGGATCCGGAGCGGGTACGTCCGACCACCAGCGCCGCGTACGTACGCCCCGCCCCCAGGCCCGCCTACAGCGTCCTCGGCCACGAGCGCTGGGCCGGGGCCGGGATCGAGCCGATCCAGGACTGGCGCGCCGCGCTCGCCGGGGCATTTCCCGCATTGCGCGCGGCCGTTGCCTCAGGACCATGAAAAGCTCACCCGCGACAAGTGACTCGGCCACTGCCCTATCCCCCGTGGCGGAACAAATATAGGGAGCGCACAGAGGAATCCACTCCGTAGCGCTGAAGAAGGGCAATCAAGCCATGGACAAGATCATCGCATCGGCTGCTCACGTTCCCGCCACGACTCCGAGTGCCGTCCTGCCGAACCTCGTCGTGGAGCGGCTCGACGCCGACGGGGGCTCTTCGGACACCTCGTTCACCTTCACGAACGCGGCTTTCACCTTCACCAATGCGGCGTTCACGTTCACCAACTCCTCCCAGCAGCACACCGTGGGAGCTCAGCGCACAGCCGGTCTTTCCCGGGCATGACGGTGGCCGGGGGGCACGAGAGAACCACGACGATCACGGACACGACCGTGCGGGTGGAGTTCAAGAGCCATCTCCACCCCGCGGTCGTCCCCGGTGAAGCGGCCTACTTGGTGTCTCACCTCGGGATCACGGCACTGCACGGTCCCCACGCCGAGATCCTTGTCCCGCTTCTCGACGGCACCAGGACACCGGACGCCATCGCCCGTGCGGCCCACCCGGCGCTGACCGGCGACGAGGTCTCCCAGGCACTGCGGCTGCTCACCGATGCGGGCCTGCTGCGTTTCAGGCCGTCGGACCGCCGCACCAGCACCTCCGAGCGGGTCAGCGAGGCGTACTGGGACCTCGCGGGCCTCGACGGAGCCCGTGCCGCCGACGAGGTGGCGCGGGCGACCGTGCGGATCAGCGCGCTGGACGCGACGGCGCTGCGGCCCGTGCGGCAGGCGTGCTTGGACACGGGCCTGCACGTCACGGAGGTGGAGAGCGCCGCCGACTTCACCATCGTCCTGGTGGACGACTACCTCGATCCGGCGCTGCGCGAGGTGGACGCCCTCCACCGTGCCGCGCGGCGCCCCTGGATGCCGGCCCGGCTGCGCGGTCCTGAACCCTGGATCGGCCCGATCTTCCGCCCGGCGGAAGGACCTTGCTGGTCCTGTGTGGCCACGAGACTGCGCGGCCACCGCACGACGGAGCTGCCGCTCCAGCGCGCCCTCGGCCTGGACCGTCCGCTCTCCAGGCCGGACGCCTCGCTGGCCGCGGGGCGGGCGCTCGCCGCGCATACGGCCGTACTGGAGACGGTCAAGTGGCTCGCCGGGGCGCGGCGTCCCGAGCAGAGCTCCATCCTGGCGCTCGACACCCTGACGTTCCAGAGCACTTGGCACCCGACGACGCGGCAGCCCCAGTGCGCCGTGTGCGGAAACCCGCGGATGGTCGGCGAGCGGGGCTGGTCCCCTTTCGTGCCGCAGAGCCGCCCCAAGGCGGCCGACGGCACCGGCGGCGGCCATCGGGCGCTCACCGCACGGCAGATGCTGGAGCGGCACGGCGGTCTGATCGGTCCGGTCACCGGAATCGTCAAGGAGGTCAGGCGCGCGGAGGGCACCCCCGCGTTCGCCGAGGCGTACGTGTCGGGCCAGAACCTCGCCATGGAGTCGGGGAGCCTCGCCCAGATGCGGGCCGGGCTTCGTTCGCTCAGCGGCGGCAAGGGTCTTACCGCGACCGAGGCCAAGGTGAGCGCCCTGTGCGAGGCGGTCGAGCGGTACAGCGGGACCCGGCGGGGTGACGAGCCGGTGGTGCGCGACAGCTACCGCTCGCTCGGCCCTCAGGCGCTGCACCCCAACGCCTGCCAGCTGTACCACGACCGGCAGTTCGCGGACCGCGACCGCTGGAACGCGGAGTGCTCGCCGTTCAGTTACGTACCGGAGCGGTTCGACGAGACGTGTCCGGTGGGCTGGACACCGGTGTGGTCCCTCGCATCGGGAACCCACCGGCTGCTGCCGACGAGCATGCTCTACTTCTCCCCGGACCAGCTCCCCGCCCATGAGCCCACCGCCGACTCCAACGGCAACGCCGCCGGATCCAGCACCGAGGACGCCTTGCTCCAGGGCTTCCTCGAACTGGTGGAGCGGGACGCGGTGGCCCTGTGGTGGTACAACCGCACCCGTCAGCCCGCCGTCGACCTGGACTCCTTCGACGAGCCGTACATCGAGCGGCTCCGCGCGGGATATCGCAGGATCGGCCGCGAGATCTGGGCGCTCGACCTGACCACGGATCTCGGCATCCCGGCGATCGTTGCCCTCTCGCGGCGCACCGACGGGCCGACCGAGGACATCGTCTTCGGCTTCGGGGCCCACTTCGACCCGGGCGTCGCGCTGCGCAGGGCGCTCACGGAGATGGGCCAGCTGCTGCCATCGGTCCACGGGGCGCATGCGGGGCCCGGCGTGTACGGGACCGACCATCCCGGAGCGGTGGCGTGGTGGCGCACCGCGACGGTCGGGAACCAGGCCTATCTGCGGGGTGCCGACGACATCACGCCGTGCACGCCACGCTCCTGGGTCTACACCCACCGCACGGATCTGCGCGACGACCTCACCGCCGTCACCGAACTCCTCACCGGGCGCGGACTCGACCTCCTGGTGCTCGACCAGACCCAGCCGGACATCGGACTCCCGGTGGTCAAGGTGCTGGTCCCGGGCCTTCGGCACTTCTGGGCGCGCTATGCGCCGGGACGGCTCTTCGATGTCCCCGTCTCGCTGGGAAGGCTCGCGGAACCGACGCCGTACGACGAACTCAACCCCGTCCCGCTCTTCGTCTGATTGCCTCCCCGAATTACATCTCCCTTTCAAGTACCGGCCAGGACCTGACAGTTACGGCATCGGAATTGAATGTGCCTATCACCTCGCCTGCTTAGGATGAGCGGCTCAGGGCCACTCCCCCCAGGTTGCTTAGGAGCACTGCGAGGATGCGCGAGACCCGTCCCGACCAGTCCGATCCGCCAAAGATACGAATCAACAGTGGTCCTGCCCCGCAACTGGCACGGACCATCTTGCTGGCGACGCTGACGTGTTACTTGATCATCACGGTGATCAACCTCTTGAGTGCGAACCCGACACCGGCCACCCTGGTGACGGGACTGATCACCATCTCGGCGGCGTTCGCGCTGCAGTTGACCCACTCCAGGCGAGGGGCGGACCGCGCTCCCTTACGGCGCAGGATGCTGACGCTCGGCGCACAGTCCGTCGTCACCTATCTGCCCCTCGTCTACTTCGGGGTCGCCTGGGGCGGCATGGCGGGATTCTTTGCAGGATCGCTTCTCCTCCTGCTGCCCACCCGGGTGGCCTGGCCGCTCTTCGCGGCGACAGGACTGAGCCTGCTCATCCCCGGAATCCTCAATGATCTCTCGGTCATCGACATCGTCTACATGTGCCAGAGCACGCTGCTCTCCGGGCTCGTGGTGTACGGCCTCTCCCGGCTCTCGGCGATCGTGGAGGAGGTGCACGCCGCCCGCGCCGAGATCGCCAGAATGGCCGTGGTCAACGAACGACTGCGCCTCTCCCAGGACTTGCACGACCTGCTCGGCTACAGCCTCTCCGCCATCGTGCTCAAGAGCGAGCTGATCCACCGTCTCCTCGGCGTCCAGCACGAGCGTACGGAGCAGGAGGTGACGGAGGTCCTTTCCATCTCCCGGCAGGCGCTCGCCGATGTCCGCAGGGTGGCCAGCGGATACCGGGAGATGTCGCTGCTCACGGAGGTGTCGTCCGCGCAGTCGGTGCTCGTCTCGGCGGAGGTGGACTGCACCGTCGACATCGCGCCCGCCCTCAAGGACGTCAACGCGCTGGCCGGAACGGTCCTCGCGACCGTCCTGCGGGAGGCGGTCACCAATCTGCTGCGGCACAGCAAGGCCGGCCGGTGCGCCATCAGCGCCTCGATCGACGGCGGAACGGCCCGGCTGACGATCGTCAACGACGGCCTGGTGCGCGACCACCGCCCGCCGGCCCCCCACAGCGGCAACGGCCTGGGCAACCTGGAGCAGCGGCTGTGCGCGATCGGCGGAACGCTGACCATCGACCGGCCGCCGGGCGATCCGGACGACGGGGCTTCCACGGGCCTGTTCCGCCTGATCGCCGAAGCTCCGGTCAACGCAGTCACCGTTACGGCGGTGACCGCGGAGCCGCAGCTGAAGGAAATGGCGAACCCCGAACCGTAACTGACCAACTACGCGAGTGGAGTTGGCTGATATTGTCACCCCGGATTCTCTGGCAGTGCCTGCACAGATCGACATCATGGGGGGACTGTGCTCCGCGTACTTTTGGCCGAGGACATGCACATGGTGAGAGGCGCGCTGGTGGCCTTACTGAGTCTCGAGAGGGATCTGGATGTCGTGGCGAGCGTGGAACGCGGGGACGAAATCCTGCCCGCGGCGCTCGCGGAGAAGCCGGACGTGGCGATCATCGACATCGATCTTCCGGGGCTCGACGGGCTGAGCGCGGCGTCCCTGCTGCACGAGCGGCTGCCCGACTGCAAGACCCTGATCCTCACCAGCCTGGACCGCCCCGGCACGCTCAGGCGCGCGATGGCCGCCCAGGTCTCCGGGTATCTCCTGAAGGACGCCCCGCCGCAGAAGCTCGCGCAGGCGGTACGGAAAGTCGCCGGCGGCCAGCGTGTGATCGACTCCGAGCTTGCCCTTGCCGCCTGGGGAGGCGCGGACAGTCCGCTGACGGCCCGCGAGACCGAGGTGCTCCAACTGGCCGCGGGGGGCTACGAGGTCGTCGAGATAGCGACGCAGCTGCGGCTCTCGGTCGGCACCGTACGGAACTATCTGACGACGGTCGTGACCAAGCTCAACGCACGCAACCGGGTCGACGCCATCCGTATCGCCCGTGAGGCGGGCTGGCTGCTGTGAGCGGGACGGAGCGCGGCCGTCAGTCCGTGGGATCCCCGTCCGGGACGACCATCCCCGCGACCGCGAGATAGTCCAGGATGGCGTCCGTGACCTCGGCGGGCAGCGGCAGCGCGTCGCTCACCACGGCGGGCGTGACCGGCCAGCCGAGCAGCCCCACCACCCAGATCGGCTCGGGCCGGTGGATGAGCACATGGTGCGGCGACGACGCGGTCTGCAGCCTGACCGAGGACTCGCCGAAGGCCATGGAGAGGCCGACGGCCGTGCGCAGCGCTCGGCCGTCCCGCCGCCCCGCGAGGACCAGTTGGGCACCCTCCGCGACCGGGACCACCGACAGGAGTGGCCCTCTCAGGTCGTCGACCCCGAGGGTGCGGACGATCAGATGGGAGAGCCGCTCGAAGACCGGCAGGAGGACCTCATAGGGGTCCGGGTCCTCAGGACCCGTCGGCGCGGGCCACGCGTTGTCGAGCACGACGGGACCGAGTTCCATCCGGCTGAGCACGTTGCGGACCAGCGGTGTCGGATCGCCGATCCACTCGGTGCCGGAGTTCCACTTGAGGGACAGGTGCTCGGCGCCGTCACCGGCCGCGACTTCCACGTCCTCCCGGAGCGACCACAGCTGGATGAGCTGACCGGCGAACGGCTCCGCCGACTCCGGAGACTGCGCCATGGAACCTCCTCGTGCCATTGGAAGCCACCCTGGGCGAACGGCCGTCGCTACGGCAGTCCTGGAATCACGTCGGGCATATGAATCGCTCATACCCGGGGGCGTGAGCGCCGACGGGCACCGAAGCTCAGCGGTTCACATAGCCGTCCGCGGTGGCCTCGCTGCGGTCGGGGGTCACAGCGGGGCCGCCCTTGGCGACCGTCACGTCCTTCTTCTTCTCGGACAGCATCACGTAGATCGCCACCGAGAGAAGCGCGCAGATCACGGCGCTCGCCCACAGGACCGCCTGCCAGGCGCCCGTGAAGCCTTCGCTCACGAAGTCGAAGAAGCTGGGCTGCACCTTCTCCGGCAGCTTCTCCAACGGCCCGGCGAGATCACCCGAGTTGACGCTGTTGGCAAGCTCGGCGGGATCGCCCTTGTACGCGGGGAACTTGTCGAGGCCGTCGTTCAGCCAGTTCTGTACGAGGTTGACGAGCGCGGAGCCCACCGCGGCGATGACCACGGCCTCGCTGCCCAGGCGCAGGGTGTTGAGGAACCCGGCCGCCGTGCCGGTGGCCTCGGGGGCGACCACCGTGAGGACCGCGCCGTCGACCAGGCCGAAGTTCAGGCCGAGGCCGATGCCCAGCAGGATCAGCGGGCCCGCGAGCGCCCCGAGGCCGATGCCGGGCTCCAGGACGACGGCGAGCCAGGCGACGCCCAGGGTCAGGCAGGCCAGGCTCAGCGCGAAGACCGTACGCGGCGACCAGCCCCACTTGACCAGACGTCCCGCGAGCAGCGGCGTGGACAGGATGCGCAGCGTCAGCGGCAGCAGGATCACGAAGGCGAACGTGACCACGACGGGGATCAGGCAGAGCGCCATAAACTTGGCGTTGCGCAGCAGCGACAAATCGAAACATCGGGTGCGGCTGGCGCTTCTCCACCAGGACGAAGACCGCCATAAGGAGCACCGCGCCCGCCAGGCAGCCGAGCACTCCCGGGCTCGCCCAGCCCCACTGCGGGCCCTCGACCATGCCGAGCATGAGCAGGAAGAGGCTGCCGACGAAGGTGGCCGTGCCCGGCCAGTCGACCTTGGCGGCGGACTCGCTGCGGGACTCCTGCATGAACGGCACCGCGAAGAGCACGAGCAGCATGAGGAGCGCGTGCGCGCCGTAGAAGGAGCGCCAGCCGAGGGTGTCCGCGAGGACGCCCGCCACCATGGCGCCGAGCGCGAGGCCCGCGCCCGTCGCGATGCCGACGGCGGCGAACACCCGGGTGCGGGCGGCGCCGTCGAAGCTGGTGGCGAGGATGGAGCTGCCGCTCGTCAGCAGCCCCGCGGCGCCCACACCGGCCACGGCGCGCGCCAGGTCGAGTACGTAGATGTCGCTGACCACCGCGCTGACCAGCGAGGCCACCGTGAACAGCACCGCACCGACGGCGAACACTCGGCGCCGCCCGAGCAGGTCGGCCAGCGCGCCGCACGCCAGCATGAAGCTCGCGAAGGTCAAGTTGTAGGCGTGCACCACCCATTGCAGGGCATCAAGGGACGCGTCCGTGTCCAGGCCGATGTGTGGCAGGGCCACGCCCGACCCGGTGACCGAAGTCGGCAGGATCAGCAGGGTCAACAGGACCGCGATCAATGTGACTTGGGGGTTCGATCCCGGGGTTCGCCCACCTGAACGGGAAGACAACTCTTGCGCTCCTTAGTGCGAGTGCGAGTGCGCGTGCGTTACGCGATGGATTCCGCGCGCACCTTGAGTGCCGCGTTCATGAGCAGGAGCGGGTGTCGGTCACGCGGGGATGGAGTTGGCGACGCCGCCGTCGACGAGGAGGTCGACTCCGTTGACGTACGACGCGTCGTGCGACGCGAGGAAGGCGACAGCGGACGCGACCTCCTCCGGGGTGCCGATGCGCTTAAGGACCACGTCCTGGCGGCTCGCCTCGCGGGCCTCGTCGGTCGGCACCGACTCACGGAACATGTCGGTGTCGATGTAGCCGGGGCTGATGGCGTTGACCCGGATGCCGCGGTCGGAGAGGTCGCTGGCGAGGGTCTTGGTGAGGTTGGCCGCGGCCGCCTTGCTCGCGGCGTACAGGGAGCCGATGACCAGGCCCTTGTGGTGGGTCCACGAGGCGTTGATCACGATCGAGCTGCCGTCCTTGAGCAGCGGGAGCGCGTGCTTGACGGTGAAGAAGACGCCCTTGAAGTTGGCGTCCACCACGCCGTCGAAGTCCTCCTCGGTGAACTCCTCGATCCGCTTGAAGACGCCGACACCGGCGTTGGCGAACACCACGTCCAGGTGGCCGAAGCGCTCCCGCACCTCTCCCATCAGCCGGTCGAGGTCGGCCGGCTTGGAGACGTCGGCGGGCACCGCGATCAGCCGGTCGCACGCGTCGAGGCGCTCGGCGGCGCGCTTGAGGCGGTCCTCGCTGCGGCCGGTGATCACGACCTTGGCGCCCTCGTCGAGCAGGCGCCGCGCGGTCGCCAGACCCATTCCGGTCGCGCCGCCGGTGATCAGGGCGACCTTGCCGTCGAAACGGGCACCGTAGGACGTGCTCTGCATGATGAAATCCCCAGCCTTCGTGCTCACGCATGGCATCCTCGCCGCTATTGGCGAGACATGAGTAGAGCCCACTTATGGTGGTGTTACGACCACCACCCACACCACAGCCGTCCGCGCGGTTCAGGCCCGGCCGAGGACGCCGCCGAACGCCCCTACTTCTACCGCCTGGTGGGCTCAGTCACCGTAAAGCGCCTCGATCTCACCCACGTACGCCGTCGCCACCGCGTGCCGTTTGATCTTCAGGGAGGGCGTGAGCAGCCCGTTGTCCTCGGTGAACTCGCCCTCGACGATGACGAATTTACGGATGGACTCCGCCCGTGAGACCGCCGAGTTGGCGTAATCCACGGCCTTCTGGACCTCGGCGATCACCTTCGGGTCCCGGCAGAGTTCGGCGAGCGGGATGTCCTTGGGGCGTTTGCGCACGGAGAGCCAGTGCTCGACGGCCTCCGGGTCCAGGGTGATGACCGCGGCGACGTACGAACGGTTGTCGCCGACGACGATGCACTGGCCGACCGGCGCCCGGCTGCGCAGCCGGTCCTCCAGGATCGCCGGGGAGACGTTCTTGCCGCCGGAGGTGACGATGAGGTCCTTCTTGCGCCCGGTGATCGTGAGGTAGCCGTCGTCGTCGAGCGCCCCGAGGTCACCGGTCGCGAACCACTCGTCCCGCAGCACGGCGTCCGTGGCGGCCGGGTTGTTCCAGTACGAGCCGAAGACGATGCCGCCCTTGATGAGCACCTCCCCGTCGTCCGCGATGCGTATCGCGGTGCCGGGCACCGGCAGGCCCACCGTGCCGGGGCGGGGCTTCAGCGGCGGGGTGATGGTCGCGGCGGCGGTGGTCTCCGTCAGGCCGTACCCCTCGTAGATGACGATTCCTGCGGCGTAGAAGAAGAGGTTGAGACGCCGGTCGAGGGGTGAGCCGCCGCTGATCGCGTAGCGCAGCCTGCCGCCGACCTCCTTGCGTACGCGCCGGTAGACGAGCAGCTCGTACAGCGCCCAGCCCAGGTAGAGCCCGATCGAGGGTCCGGGCCCGCGCTTGTCCAGGAACTTGTTCAGATACGCATCCCCGAACCGCACCGCGATCCCCTCGGCCCGGTCGAAGGACGCGGCGCGCCCGATCTTCTCGGCGGTCGCGCGCCCCGTGTCGTGGATCTTCTCGAAGAGATACGGGACGCCGACGACGAAAGTCGGCCTGAAGGACCGAAGTTCGGGGCGGAGCTCGTCCGGTTTGATGCTCGGGCAGTGGCCGAGTTCGATGCGGGCGAGCATGCAGGCGATCTGGATGGTGCGGCCCAGGATGTGGGCGAGCGGCAGGAAGAGGAGCGTCGATGCGACCTGGCCGGTGATCTCCTTGAAGACGGGGTGAAGCAGGTCGACGGTGTTCGCGGCCTCGGCGTGCAGATTGCCGTGGGTGAGGACGCAGCCCTTGGGCTTGCCGGTGGTGCCCGAGGTGTAGCAGATGGTGGCGATGGAGTCCGGGGTGAGGGCGGCCCGCCGCTTGACCACCTCCTCATCGGACAACTCCCGCCCGCCTTGGACGAGTTGAGACACAGCCCCATCATCGATCGACAGGACACGCGGCGGTTCGGCGAGGCCCGCGACCGCCGCCTCGGCCGTCGCCACGTTCTCCGGGGTCTCAGCGATGAGGAACCCCGCACCCGAGTCCCGCACGATCCACTCGATCTGCTCGGCCGCCGATGTCGCGTACACGGGTATGCTCTGCCCGCCCGCCGCCCAGATCGCGAAGTCGAGGACGGCCCACTCGTACCGGGTACGGGACATCAGCGCGACGCGGCCGCCCGGTTCGAGCCCCGCGGCGATCAACCCCTTGGCCACGGCGGTGACTTCGCGCGCAAAGGCCGCGGCGCTGACCGGTCGCCACTGGTCGCCCTGCTTGCGGCGCAGGACGACGGCGTCGGGCGCCTCGGTGGCGTTGGTGAAGGGGATGTCGGCGGTACTGCCCGCGGTGGCCGTGGCCGCGAGCGGGGCGACGCTCGCCTCGCGCACGACTCCGTACTCGTCCCTGACAATCTCGACGGTGGTGCGCTCCGCCAGCTCGCTGTGGCGTTGTGCCCGTTTCAGATCCTTGCGTACGCCCATGACGGCTCCCGGCTCCGGCTACCAGCTGACGTGCAGAGGTGATGCGGTGCATGCGTACTTACTGGGAGGTCAACTTACTCAAGCGTAGGGAAAGTTCAATGGCGCGGACAGCGAGAACTCGCCGGGCGGCGCGCGACGGGCGACAAAGGCCGGGCGGCGATGACACCGGAGGCAACACCCCGGCCACACGACGACGACACCAGAAGCACGGACAGCCGCGGCCGGCAGTGCAACCCGTGCGCGGGCGACACCGGCCTCGCGACCGCCGACACTCGCAGGGGCGCACAGCAGCGTGGCACAGGGCGACACCGGGCAGCCGCGAGGCCGACGGCACGCGGGCTGCGCCCCGGAGGCCGAGGCGGATGCGCAGCTGCCCTCACCGAGGCGACGGCACGCGGGCTGCGCCCGGAAAGGCCGAGGCGGGCGCGCAGCCGCCCTCACTCCCTCTCCGGCACCCAGACCTCCCCCTCCAGAACCCGCCCCATCCCGACCCACACCATGTTCATCAGCCGCAGTGTGACCCCCTCCGGGGACTGGTCCGGGTGGCTGCCCATCCAGTCGGTCAGCGAGTCCGCCGCGCCGACCAGCGCGTGGGCCACGAAATCCGCGTCCTCGTCGGAGAGTCGGGCCGCCGGTGAGCCGCCGCCGCTCTCCGTGATGCCGTCCCAGACCAGGCCCGCGACCTGCGCCATCACCGCGCGGCGGGCGTCGGCGACGGCGGCCGCGATCGTCTCGCTCAGCTCCGACGCCTGGCGGTGCAGCACGACCCAGCTGTCGCGGTGCTCGGCGACAAAGGCGAAGAACGCCGAAAGGCCCGCGTGCAGGCGCAGTTCGGGCGCCGCGCCCCCGGCCCGCGCGGCCCCCTGGAAGGCGGCGACGAGCCGGTCGGCCTCACGGCTCAGGCAGGCGAGGAAGAGGCCTTCCTTGGAGTCGAGGTAGAGATACACCATCGGCTTGGAGATTCCGGCGAGTTCGGCGATCTCGTCCACGGACGCGGCGTGATAGCCACGCTTGGCGAAGACCTGCACCGCCACATCGATGATCTGCTGCTCGCGCTCCTTGCGCGGCACGCGCCGCCGACGCCCCTCGGAATCCCTGTTCACCGTCACCCTTGCCAGCCTCTCAGGTCGGGCTTATCTTACCCAACAGTAAGTTTACTAGAGAGTAAGGAGATTGCCATGGCGGACAGCGGTACCGGCGGCATCAGCGGCGCGGACGGAATCGCCGGCCTGGACTTCGCGAGCGTCACCCCCGAGGAGTTCGCGAAGATCGTGAAGGGCCTGTCCGGCAAGGAAATCACCGAGATCGCCCAGGACGGCGAGCTGCGCGCCCGCGTCCTCGCGGAGGTCTTCGCGCGCATGGAACGGCAGTTCAAGCCGGACGCGGCGGGCTCGCTCAAGGCGCTGATCCGCTGGAAGATCACAGGCGTCGAAGAGGTGGTCCACGAAACGGAGATCGCGAACGGCACCTGCACCGTCCGCGAGGGCCGCTCGGACGCCGAGCCGCGCGTCACGCTCATCATGTCCGACGCCGAGTTCCTCAAGCTGGTCTCCGGCAACGCGAGCCCCGTGACGATGTTCATGATGCGCAAGGTCAAGATCGCCGGCGATGTGGCGCTCGCCGCCGGCCTGACCCGCTACTTCGACATCCCGAAGGCGTGAGGTGACCCTGCGATGCCCTTCTCCTTCGAACTGACCGAAGAGCAGCGGGACTTGCGCGACTGGGTACACGGCTTCGCGGCCGGGGTCGTGCGTCCGGCGGCCGCCGAGTGGGACGAGCGCGAGGAGACGCCCTGGCCCGTCATCCAGGAGGCCGCGAAGATCGGCCTCTACGGCTTCGAGTCCCTGGCCGACCTCTTCGGCGACCCCTCGGGCCTCTCCCTCCAGATCGCCAACGAGGAGCTCTTCTGGGGCGACGCGGGCATCGGCATGGCCCTCTTCGGCACGTCCCTCGCCGTGGCCGGGATCTTCTCGGCAGGCACGCCGGACCAACTGGCGGAGTGGGTGCCGCAGTGCTTCGGCGACGAGGACGACCCCAAGGTCGCGGCGTTCTGCGTATCCGAGCCCGAAGCGGGCTCGGACGTCTCGGCGATGCGGACGCGCGCCACGTACGACGCGGCGCGCGACGAGTGGACCCTGAGCGGCCAGAAGGCGTGGATCACCAACGGCGGCATAGCGAATGTGCACGTCGTGGTCGCGTCCGTCGACCCCGCCCTCGGGTCGCGCGGGCAGGCGGCGTTCATCGTGCCGCCGGGCACGCGGGGGCTCGAAGGCGCCCGGAAGATCAAGAAGCTGGGGCTGCGCGCCTCGCACACGGCGGACGTCTTCCTGGACGACGTACGCGTACCGGGTCACTGTCTCCTCGGCGGCAAGGAGCGTCTGGACGCGCGGCTCGCGCGGGTCCGCGAGGGCGGCGCCAAGGGGCGGGGCCAGGCGGCGATGGCGACGTTCGAGGTGAGCAGGCCGACGGTGGGCGCGCAGGCGCTCGGCATCGCACGGGCGGCGTACGAGTACGCGCTGGAGTACGCGGGTTCGCGGGTCGCCTTCGGCCGGCCGATCATCGAGAACCAGTCGATCGCCTTCGCCCTCGCCGATCTGCGGACCGAGATCGAGGCGGTGCGGCTGCTGATCTGGCAGGCGGCCTGGATGGCCCGCAACGACAAGCAGTTCGACGCGGGCCAGGGCTCGATGTCGAAACTGCGGGCCGGCGAGCTGGCCGTCGCGGCGACCGAGAAGGCGGTGCAGGTGCTTGGCGGTGCCGGGTACAGCAGGGAGCATCCGGTGGAGCGGATGTACCGGGACGCGAAGATCTACACGATCTTCGAGGGGACGAGTGAGATCCAGCGGCTCGTGATCGCCAGGGCCATCTCGGGGCGGCAGATTCGCTGAACCAGACTAATTCCGGCTTGTCCGGCGTTTGATGACGAACTCGGCGAAGCCGGTGATCGACCGTAAGACCATGACGCCGACGCACTCCTACGCACGTGAGCCGGACGCCGCCCTCGGGCTGCTCAACAGCAACCGTGGCGGCCCCCTCACCGCCCCGCGACCCTACGTACGCGTGGCCCTCTGTCTGCTCCCCGCCCTGCTCATCACGGTCGCCGGGTTCCGGCGGCGCTGGATGTCCGACGACGGGCACATCTATGTCCGCACGGCCCGTCAGATCCTGGCGGGCAACGGACCCGTCTTCAACGCGGGCGAACGCGCCGAGTCCGCCACCGGCACCCTCTGGCAGTGGCTCCTCGCACTCGCGGGCCTGCCCGGCATCGACATCGCGACGGCGGCGATGTACGGCGGGCTGCTGCTCACCGCCGCCGGATTCGCGTTCGCCTCGCTCGGCGCGGTGCAGCTGTACTCGACGGACCGCACGGTCCTCCCCCTCGGCTGCCTGGTGCTCCTCGCCCTGCCGCCCGTCTGGGACTTCGCCACCTCGGGCCTGGAGACCGGCCTTGCCACCTGCTGGATCGCGGGGGCCTGGCTGCTGCTCGTCGCGCGGCACTGGTCGCTCGTCACCAGCGTGGTCATCGGTCTGGGCCCGCTCGTCAGGCCGGACCTGGCGCTGGTCTCCGCGGTGTTCCTCGGCGCGCAGTGGCTGATGGCGCGCCCTTCGCGGTGGGCGGCGCTCGGCGCGCTCGGGGCTGCGATGGCGCTGCCGGTCGCGTACGAGATCTTCCGGGTCGGCTACTACGGGCAGTTGATGCCGCTGCCGGGCGTGACCAAGGAGGCCTCAGAGAGCATGTGGGCACGCGGATTGTTCTACTTCACGGACTTCGCCGGGCCCTATCTGCTGTGGATGCCCGCCGTGCTGATCCTGGTGGCGGTCCTCCCGTCGGGCCGCAGCCGGACCGTCATGCCGCCGCTGATCCCCGCGCTGGCGCCCGTCGTCGCCGGGCTGCTCTGCTGGGCCTACGTCATCAAGGTGGGCGGCGACTTCATGCACGGCCGGATGTTCCTGCCGGGCCTGCTGCTCATGCTCCTGCCCGTCTTCCTGGTGCCCCTCACGCGCGCGTGGGCGATCGCGACGCTCGGGGTCGGCCTGTGGGCGCTGCTCTGCGCGAACTGGCTGCGCGTTCCGTACGAGGGTCTGATCGGGCCCGGGGGTATCGCGGACGAGCGCGGAGTGTACGTACGCCAGAACGCGGCCCCGCACCCCCTCCACCACAGGTTCGCGGGCTACGGGGCCAACGCCGACTACGCCCGTCTCGTCCGCGACGCCACCCGCGACGGCACGCCCACGCTGCTCCTCGCCAGGACCCCCGTCGCCGCCAACTCCCCCGCCGTCACCGGCGTCTACAGCACCCTCGGCTTCAGCGGCACGGTCGTCCCGCTGGACGGGGCCGCGCTCGACCCGATCGGGCTCGCCTATCCCCTGGCGGCCCACGCGGAGCGGATCCCCGGCCGGGTGGGCCACGACAAGCGCCTTCCCGACACGTGGATCTTCGCCGACCGAGGCCACGGCGCCCTCCCCGACGGCCTCGACCCGGCGGGCGTCGCCGCCGCCCGCCGTGCCCTTGACTGCGGTCAGCTCGCCGAGCTGCGGGAGGCGACGAGGGACCCGATGACACCCGGCAGGTTCTGGCGCAACGTCACCGGATCCTGGGAACGTACGACGTTCCGCTTCCCGAACGATCCGGTCCGGGCGGAGAGGGAGCTCTGCCGGGGCTGATTCACGTCCGTCCCGTGCGACCCCTCGAACACCAACTGCCTTTCCCTGCACGGGTCTTGAATGTTGGGTGATCGCGTCCGATGCTGGCGGTTCTTGTTGTCTTACGTTCGGAGTTGCAGCATGAGCGACGCACATCTTCCGAGCCGCCGGTCCTTCCTCGTCACCGGCACCGCGCTCGTGGGCTGGGCGGCCTTCGTCGCGCAGAAGCAGGCCTTCGCGGCGGAGGCGAAGGGGCCGAAGACCCCTGAGTGGAATGCCGATCCGCGCGTCTTCCAGGTCAACAGAGAACCGGCAAGGACCAGACTCGTCCCGTACGCCTCCACGGCCGACGCCCTGCGCGGCGAGCTCACCGAATCGCCGTACTACCGCTCCCTCAACGGGACGTGGCGCTTCCACTGGTCGAAGAACCCCGAGCGGCGGCCGACCGGCTTCGAGGCCGACGACTACGACGTGAGCGGCTGGGACCACATACCCGTGCCCTCCAACTGGGAGATCGAGGGCTACCCGGAGCCGATCTACCTCAACATCAGATATCCGTGGGAGGGCTACGAGAAGCCCGACTTCCCGGACGTACCCAAGGACTTCAACCCCGTCGGCTCCTACCGCCGCACCTTCACCGTCCCCGACGACTGGTCCGGGCGCCGCACCCTGATCTCCTTCCAGGGGGTGAAGTCGGCCTTTTTCGTCTGGGTCAACGGCAAGAAGGTCGGCTACAGCGAGGACAGCTACACCCCGGCCGAGTTCGACATCAGCCCCTTCCTCCGCCCCGGGACCAACTCGCTCTCGGTGGAGGTCTACCGCTGGTCCGACGGCAGCTGGCTGGAGGACCAGGACATGATCGACCTGTCCGGGATCTTCCGGGACGTGTATCTGTACGCGATCACACCCGTCCATGTGCACGACATCTTCGTACGGACCGATCTCGACTCGGCGTTCCGCGACGCGACGCTGTCCGTCACCACCGTCGTACACGACAGGACCGGCAAGGCTCCCCAGGGCGAACACCGCATCACGGCACGGCTGTACGACTCCGACGGCCGCCCCGTGCCGGACGCGAAGCTGACCGGTGAGCCCGTCTTCGACGAGCCGCTCACCTTGAAGGCCGACGTGAAGGCGCCCGCCCTCTGGTCCGCCGAGGACCCGAACCTCTACACCCTCGTCGTCACCCTCACCGACGGCAAGGGCCGCACGACCGACATCCAGCGCACCCGGGTCGGGTTCCGCCAGGTCGACTTCGGACCCGGCAAGTGGACGGTCAACGGCAAGCACGTCATGTTCCACGGCACCAACCGGCACGAGTCGACCCCCGAGCACGGGCAGGCCGTACCGGAGTCGGTCATGGTCGAGGACGTCCTGCTGATGAAGCGGCACAACATCAACGCCGTCCGCACCTCGCACTACCCCAACCACCCGCGCTGGCTGGAACTGTGCGACGAGTACGGCCTGTACGCCATCGACGAGACGAACCTGGAGACGCACGGGGTGCGCGACCGGCTGCCCGGCTCGCTGCCCGAGTGGACCGACGCCTGCGTGGACCGGCTCCGCTCGATGGTCGAACGCGACAAGAACCACGCCTGCGTGGTGGCCTGGTCACTGGGCAACGAGGCAGGCGAGGGCGGCAACTTCAAGACCATGGCGGGCTGGGTGCGCGCCCGCGACAACTCCCGTCCCGTGCACTACGAGGGCATGAACTCCGTCGCCGACGTGCACAGCGAGATGTACACGAAACCGGCCGACGTCGAGAAGTACGGCACGTCCGGCAACCCCAAGCCGTACATGCTCTGCGAGTACACGCACGCCATGGGCAACAGCAACGGCAACCTCCCCGAGTACTGGGAGATCTTCGAGAAGTACCCGAACCTGCACGGCGGCTTCGTCTGGGACTGGGTCGACCAGAACATCCGCCGCCCCATCCCCGGCGACTCCAAGCACACCTATCTCTCGTACGGCGGCGACTGGGTCCCCGGCTATCCGACGGACGGCAACTTCAGCTGCAACGGCCTGGTCGCATCCACCCGTTCGCCGCACCCGGGCCTCTTGGAGATCAAGAAGGTCTACCAGCCGCTGTCCGTCACGGCCGACGACCTCGCGGCGGGCACCGTCAAGGTCCGCAACAAGCACCGCTTCAGCGGCCTGGACGCCTACGAGCTGCGCTGGAGCGTGACGCGGGACGGCGAGGAGATCCAGCACGGCACACTCCGCGCGCCCGATGTGGCGCCGGGCGCCACCGGCACCGTACGCATCCCGTACAAGAAGCCGGGCGAGCTCGAACCCGGCGCCGAGTACTGGCTCGACGTGACCTTCGCCCTGCGCGACAAGACCCGCTGGGCCGCCGCGGGTCACACGGTCGCCGCCGAGCAGCTCCCCCTGGACTGGCGGTCCCCCGCGCCCGCCGACCCGGCGCCCGGCACGCTGCCCGCCCTCGAACTGACCGAGAGCGAGAGCGAGGTAAAGGTCACGGGACGCGAGGTCGAGGTGATCCTGTCGAAGTCGGCCGGCACCCTCACCTCGTACAAGATCAAGGGGAAGCTGCTGCTCGCGGGCGGCCCCGCGCCCAACTTCTGGCGCGGGCCCACCGACAACGACATCGGCCGCAAGTACCACGAGCAGGCGGCCACTTGGCGGGACGCGGGCGCGAAGGCTTCCGTCAAGGAGGTGAAGGCGGCGCAGCCCTCGCCGGGCGAGGTCAGCATCGAAGTGACCGCGACGCTGCCGACCGCCCCGCTGCCGTCCGCCTGGCACACCGTGTTCACCGTGCGCGGCGACGGCGAGGTGCGGGTCAGGCACACCCTGAAGGCGGCGGCCGGGCTGCCCGATCTGCCCATGGTGGGCGCCCTGTTGACCGTCCCCGCCGGGTTCGAGCGGCTCGACTGGTACGGCCGCGGTCCGCACGAGAACTACCAGGACCGCAAGTCGGCGGCGTTCGTGGGCCGTTACCGCTCCACGGTCGACGAGCAGGTCGCGCCGTACGTCCGGCCGCAGCAGACGGGCAACATGACGGACGTACGACGCCTGACGCTCGCCGACCGGTCGGGCGACGGCCTGACCGTGCTCGCCGACCCGGCGGAGGGTGAGGACCTTTTGGAGACCAGCGCGCTGCACCACTCACCCGCCGACCTGGACGGGCCGCGGCACCCGCACGAGGTGAAGCGGCGCGACGAGACGGTCCTCGGGGTCAACCACCGGCAGATGGGGGTCGGCGGCAACGACTCCTGGGGCGCACCGCCGCTGGAGGAGTACCTGCTGCACTCGGGCCGCACGTACACGTACGCGTACCGGCTGCGAGCACTCAGCCAGGCTTGATCTCACCCTCGCCCTCGCCTCCGCCGTCCTCGCCGCCGTATCCGCCGGTCAGGCGGTCCGCCTGGCGGACGGCGGCCGTGAGGTCGCGCAGGGACTTGTCGTCATCCGAGGTCAACTCCTCGGCGCGCCGAGCCAGTTCGGCCAGCGATGGTGCGCCGGGGAGGGGCTGCCACGTGGGAGAACCCGTGGAGGTGGACATCGGCGGCTCGGTCTGCCTGGAGGTCCCTTGCCGCAGCGCGTCCGCGAAGTACGCGGCGACCGCCGCGGTGCGCAGTCCGCCGTTCGCCTCCCACAGCCGGCCGTCCAGGTCCCCGGACTCGATCTGATTCGACTCCTCGTGCGGGGCACGGCTGTCGGGGTCGAGCCAGCGGACGTTGGCGGTCGCCACGTGCCCGCTCGCACCGGGCTTCATCTGTACGGCATACAGCGCGGTCACGGTGTGTCCGGGCCCGATCTCGCCGCCGTCCACGCTGTCGTCGCGGAAGTCGTCGTCGGCGACCTCGCGGTTCTCGTACCCGATGAGCCGGAACCGCTGGACGGTCTGCGGGTCGAAGGCGACCTGCGCCTTCGCATCGCGGGCGCGCAGCTCGATATTGGCCGGCAACTGCTCGCAGAAGACCTTCCGGGCTTCTTCCGTGTCCGATACGTAGGTGGTGTGGCCGTCGCCCTTGTCGGCTAGGCGCTCCATGAGCGCGTCCCCGTAGTCACTGCCCACACCGACCCCGAAGAGGGTGATGCCGTGTTCCTTGCGGGCGTCGGAGATCCGCTCCAGGATGCCGTCGGCGCTGGTCTCACCAGTGTTGGCGAGGGCATCGGAGAGGAGCACGACGCGGTTGGTGGCGCCTTCGCGGCGGCTCTTGACCGCCGTGTCGTAACCGGTGGTGATGCCTGCTTCGAGGTTCGTGGACTGAGTGGGCTCCATCTGGTCGATGGCCGAGTGCACCCGGCCGCGGTGGTCCCCGAGGCGGGTCATGGGCAGGACGGTCTCGGCGCTGTCGCTGAAGGTGACGAGCGAGATGGAGTCGTCGTCGCGGAGCTGGTCGGTCATGATGCCGAGCGACTCCTTGACGAGGTCGAGGCGGCCGGGCTCGGCCATGGATCCCGACACGTCGATCACGAAGGTGAGGGCGGCGGGCGGCCGTTCGCCCTGCGACTCCCCGGCGCCGGTCGCGAGCCCCACCCGCATCATCGACCACCCGTCGGCGTCGGTGCGGGCCCCGTCCACGTTCACGGAGAACCCGTCGCCCTCGGGGCGGGGGTAGTCCTGCCGGAAGCTGTTCACGAACTCTTCGGGGCGGACCGTCGACGGGTCCGGGAGCCTGCCCTCGGCGAGGGTGCGGCGGGCGAAGCCGTAGGAGGCGGTGTCCACGTCGAGGGCGAAGGTGGAGAGATAGTCCGGGGGCGGCGCGAAGTCCCGCTCCTCACCTTCCTCCTGCCGCTTGTCGCCGTCCGGCGCGGAGGGCATGGCGGGCGCGGGCATCGGCCCCGCGTCGGTGCCGCCGCCCCTGCGGCTCTTGTCTGCGTTGTCGGATGCGCGTTCGCCCCCGGCGCCCCCGCTGCACCCGGCTAGCAGCAGCCCCCCGGCCACGGTGGCGGCGAGCAGCGCCTGCCGTATCTTCCAGGTCCGCATGGTGATCCCCCTAGCTTCTTTCCGGCACTCGTGACTGTGACGCCGGGGCGGACCGCGGGGATCGACCGGGGATGTTGCGGAAGTGTCTCGATGTGGCTACGGCGGGCTGGCGCCGTGGCGCTGCGCGGGCCGGGGGCGGGCCCGCAGGTGGCTGCCCCCGGCGTCTGATTGGTCGCCGCCTGCGCGCGCGTGCCCGCAGGTGCAGGCCCGGCGCGGCTGGTGCCGTGGCGCGGCTCGAACCGCGCGCGTCCCCGCAGGTGCCGGCCCCGGCGTCTGACCGTCGCCGCCTCGTCCCCACCCACCCGCCCCCTCCTGGCCCGTGGTCGACCTCGGCGGCCGGGCGGGATGGGCGAACCATGGGCCGGTGGCGGTGGGGTGACCGCCTGCGATGCAGAGTTGCCGAGCCAAGGGCTTTGCTGGACCTGCGACTTCGATTGGCACCGCCTCCTCCCCACCCACCCGCCCCCTCCCGGCCCGCGGTCGACCCCGGCGGCCGGGCAGGATGGGCGAACCATGGGCCGGTGGCGGTGGGGTGACCGCCTGCGATGCAGAGTTGCCGAGCCAAGGGCTTTGCTGGACCTGGGTTTTGATGGGCGCCGGGGCCGCCCGGTTGCCCGGAGTGTGGCGGTTCCGGTCTGGGAGTCAAGGGCGCCCTTCGGGCGTCGGCTGCGCCGATTCCGCTTCGCTCCACCCTTGACACCCACCCCTCCACCGCGAGAAGCGTGATGACCGGGCGGCCACGAAGCGGGGCTCACGGGGACGGCATGGCGGGGCGTCCGGTTTTACGGCCGGGTGCGGACTGGTTCGTTTCAGCGTGCCGTGAGGTGGAAGGGGCGCGGCCGGTCCGGGAATGGGTCCCGGTTTCGTCAAGCGTCTGCCGACCGGATTTTCCGGGGTGGCCGTCACGGGAAAGGGTGGGAGGGCCGAGGCGGTCTGAAGCCTGGTGAGCGGCTGATTGCGGGAAAGTCCCACGACATGCCGCACACAGGCGCTGATGGGCGGGATCTTGTTGCATTCCGCCTCCTCGACGCCCGAGATGCCGCTTTGCCCTGACGGGAGGGAGAGGGATGGGTGTGCAGGGAGGGCCCTGACGCCACACCCTTCCGGGCCGCCTCTTCGGCCTCAGCACGGGCGGCAGCGACACCACCCCGGAAACAGTCGGCGATCCGGTCGGCCATTACCTGCCCGACCGGCACGGATGCCGAAGCGCCCGGGGGTCCGGGACCTACTTCGGTAAAGGGCGCATCGCGCAACGCATGCGCCCCCCTTCTGCCAGGACACAACTTCGCCGAACCCTGCCTCCAAGCGACCCGTTGCGTTCACGCCACGGAGAGTTCGCACCACACATATTTGCCGGTGTCGCCCGTGCTCGTGAGCGGATGCCAGCCCCAGCCGTCGGCACAGATGCGGACGAGGGCAAGGCCGCGGCCCTGTTCAGCGTCCGGGGCAGTATGCGGCGGGGGCACCGGTGGCGTCGGATCGGCATCCCAGACGCCGATGCGGAGGAGCCGGCCCGACCAGCGCAGGCGGAGGGCGGCGGGGCCCTTGGTGTGACACAGGGCGTTGCCGACCAGCTCGGTGGCGAGGAGTTCGGCGGCCTCGGAGAGGTGGGGCAGGCCGTGTGCGGCGAGGATGAGGCGGAGGGTGCGGCGGCAGATGGTGACGGCGCGGGGGTCGTGGGGGATGTAGAGGGTGTATTCCCATGGTTCGACAGCAGGATCGGGAGCGGGATCTTCCGGTGTTTTCGGCATGGCGGAACTCCGGTTGAGGGGAGGGGGGTTGGTGCGCTGCGCGGGCGGGCGGTGGCAATGCCGCGGCCGTCGTGGCAGGACGGAGTGGTGCGCTTCCGGGTGCCCGGTTGTTTCGCAGCGTGTGCGTTACATCACTGACAGTAGGAGGTTCAGTTGAACCTCGTCAAGCGGGACTGGGATACTCAGAGACCTCAACTCGCGGGAAAGCAGAGGTACATGTCGGCACGTAGCGTCATCACGGCACGCCAGGAACGGCTCGGCGCCGAGCTGCGCAGGCTGCGGGAACGGGCAGGACTGACCGGGCGGGAGGCTGCTCGGGGCATGGGATTCGCCGAGACCCGGATCTCCGCCGTGGAAGGCGCGCGGGTGGGAGTGAGCGCAGAACGCGTCCGCTACCTGGCGAGTCAGTACGCGTGCGATAACAGCGCCCTCATCGACGCGCTCGCGGCCATGGCGGACGAGCGGGGACGCGGATGGTGGGAGGAGTACCGCGGACTGGTGCCGTCCGGCTATCTGGATCTCGCCGAACTGGAGGATCGCGCCGCGTACTTGAGCACGTTCCAGACTGTGCACGTACCGGGTCTGCTACAGACCGAGGAGCAGCTCAACGCCGTCTTCAGCACCTCGGTGCCGAGACTGTCGGACGACGAGATCGAGCGGCGCGTACAGTTCCGGCTGCACCGCCAGAGGATCCTGGAAGCAGATCGCACAGTGCCCTACCGGGCATTGGTGCATGAAGCAGCACTCAGGATCAAGGCGGCCGACAGCAAGGCCGCGCGGCGGCAGCTCTTGCACATCCTGGAGCGGTCCGAGCTCCCACAGGTGACCGTGCGCGTCATCCCATTCGAGGTGGACGGATTCGCCGGAGTCGTCCACCCGCTCCTGTACGCGGGTGGCCCCGTCCCGCAGCTGGACACAGTGCTCGTGGAGGGCCAACACGGCGGAGCGTTCCTGGATGCCGAAGCGCAGTTGGCCCGCTACCGGCAGGCCCTCCACCAGGTGGAGCAGGCCGCGCTGGGAGTCATAGAGTCACGGGAGTTCATCCACCGACTCGCGCAGAGCATGTGAAAGGTCCGGACATGGCAAAGGGCACCGAGTGGCAGAAGTCCTCATACTCCGGCGGTGGAGACGCCCCCGACTGCGTGGAACTCACGGCAACCGCAGGAACCATCCACCTCCGCGAAAGCGAAACCCCCGGCACCGAACTGTCCGCCTCCCCTGGACAACTCGCCTCGTTCATACGCGCCGTGAAGTCACGGACGGGCAACCTGGCCGGGAGCCGGGGCCTCAGCTGACCGCGCCCTTACGCGCGAGCCCGACGGTGTCCAGTCAGTCCTCAAGCGCCGGGCGGACAGGCCTCTGGACATGAGAACTCCGGCATCGCACGATTCGGGGAACACGTCACCAGCGCTACCGACAGGAACGTCGGACGCTCGAGGTAGAAGCCCTGGGAGACGTCCCCGCCCCATCCCAGCGTCGCAGCGGCCGAGTCGACCAGGATGGACAGCCGCGTCGTGTCGCGGTCGCGGTCTGCGGCGAATCTGGGGGCGTACTCGACGAGCCGTTCGCCGAGCCATTCCGCAGACCGCTTGGGGTGCTCCCAGGTGCCCCGGATCAGCCTCCGGGGCTTGATCAGCCAGTACGCCGTCTCCAGCGGCGGGAGGTCCACCACAGGGAATTCCGCCATCACCTCTCGATGCCGCTGGATAATCTCCAGGCTGCTACCGGCTGGTGGCGGGTCAGGGTGCGGTGGCCGCCGTAGGGCTTCGTCGTCGAAGCGTTCCTTTGAACCGATCCACAGATATCCGTGGTGGTGCAACTCAGCTTCCAGTCTCGGTAGTTGAGCCAGCCGGCCCCCGGAGCGGGGACCGGCTGATAAGAGGCGGGACTCAGGCCGAGAGACCGAAGCAGCCGGGGTCGATACCGGCCGCGTCCAGCTCCGCCGTCGTGAACCGCAGCGGCGTCATATCGGGCCGCTTGCTGTCGCCCATGGCCCAGGCATCGGGGCCGATCCGGGTCAGGGTTACGCACCCCTCGGTACAAGGGCCGCCGCACGCCTTGGAGAACTCAGCGCCGCTGATGTCGAGTGCGTACAGGTCGGTTCCGGGCATGGTGCAACCTTCCGTAGAGGGATCAGATGGAGACGGCAGACTCAGGTCCGGCCGGGGCCGCCCTTCGGGACCACAGCCACATCAGGGCCCAGCGCCGTGGCGCTGCCCCTCAGCAACTCGTGGCGGATGGAGCGGATATCGGCCAAGGCATCCGCGAGGTTGTCGCGCAGCAGCTCAGCCTCAGAGGGCAACAGGGTCATTTCCGTGTCTGCCACGTGCCGACCGTCCTTCGACAGCCACACCGGGACCCTGACGTTCCCCTTGTCGTCCCGGTAGGCAGGTCGACTGGGGATTGGGTCCATGCGCCAACCACGCGCTACTGTCTGCGGCTCTCTCGGTTTGCTCGGCATGGATTCATCGTCGGGCCGAAGCAGCAGCGGCTCTAGTTTTATTTGTGTTGTCGGGTAAATGTCTCGGACCACTCCGCCAGGAGTCTCCGAGCCTCTTCCCCGAAGACCGCGTAGCGCTCGTACGACCGGAAGTCGTCCAAGTATGCCGTCACGTCTCGGTGGTCGCGGAAGACCATGGCGCCCGTACTGGTTTCGACAGTGGCCAGGCGTCGGTCATATACCGTGAACGTGTTCAATGGCCGTTCGGGGATGTACCCGCTAAGGGGGATGATTCCTAGCCGTACAGTCGGGATGCGAGAGACTGAGGCCAACCGATCTAGCTGCATGGCCATTGCGAGGGGCGGAAGCAGCGGCCATCGAACGGCTTGTTCCGTGAGCAGGAACGTGAACGACTTCGACGAATCGTAGAGGACGCCCTGACGCTCAAGTTTCTTCGCAATGGTCTTGGACTGGTCTCCTGGTACGTCGGCGATGCTGGCGCGCACGTATTCCGAGGAGGCAAGTAGCCCGGTGACCATGGACAGCAGGAAGAACCGGAACTCTGTAGTCGCAGCTTCGAGCCCCGCCAGTTCGTTCTGCTTCTTGTCCAGTCCTCTGCGGCGCGAGTTCCAATGGTCTTGCCACTCGGTGTTGGCCGATCGAGCAAGGGCCATTATTTCGACGGTTAGAGGCCCCTCGACGCCAAGTGCCTGAAGGATCAATTCAACGTCGACGATGGTCGGCGTGAGCTTGTTTCCTTCAATGTTGCTGACCTTGGTCTGAGACATGTTGCAGCGCTTGGCGAGCCAGACCTGTGTCTTCCCGGCCCGCCTTCGTTGGCCTTTCAGGACTGCAGCCAGGTCCGACCTGGACTGACCTAGCTCCTCGGGTTCAAAGGTCAATGCCCTTCACGTACTCCTCAAAGGGCACCGACTCAGCTACCGCGATTCGCTGGTATTCAATGAACGGCGCCGCGTCTCCGTCGTGCACTTTGCGGCTGATCTGCCTACCGTCCGGGTGGTAGTTCATGAGTACCACTTCGGAGTGATCGAACATCCAGAAGTCTTGGACACCTTCCAAGGGGTTGGTGCGGTCCGTCACATCGAGAATGCGGATCCGCTCCCCCGCCAAGGAGTGGGGCGCATAGTACTGCGAGAACTCAAAGCGCAGGTAGTCGGAGAGAGGGCGAGTGACGATGTGTACACGGCCCTGTGTGCGCCCTTCTGCGGCCTGTCGGCGAAGCCGGTCTGTGTACTCGTTCTGCACCGTGTGGGGGTCGGTACGGGATCCAGCCTTGAACGCCGAAAGCTCGTCGGCTTCCTGCGGCATGAGGTACTGAGGCAGGGACTCAAGTCGCCACGCTTCCCGCCGGAAGCCCTCGAACCTGGCAGCCCACTCCTCACCAGCCAAGAGCACGGAACGCCTCCCTCAGCACGCCCTCAGGGATCTCCACCAGTGCCTCACCCTGGGGTGGCTCAAAGGCTGCGGATACGTCGCCCTGGACGACGATGGAGCCGGACGCGGTGCGGTAGACGTTGGGGCAGTCGTCCTTCCCACAAGGGCCGCCATTGCCGTTGCCTGTGAGTCGGGTCAGTTCTTCGCGCGCCATGCTGAACCCCTTTGCCGTGTCCCCTGGTTGGACCTGTTGACCACGACGGTACGAGTGGCAGGAACGGCAGTCCATGCGGGGACGTCAATATTCGCGTCTTCGCATAAAGAGGCCCCTGCCGGTCTCTCCCGGCCGGAGCTCAGCTGACCACGTCCTTCCGCGCAAACCCCCGGAACGCCAACGCGAACAGCACCACCGCGTACGTCACCGAGACCGCCGCCCCCTGAATCATCCCGCCCCTATCACGTGGTGATCCACGAGGCGGCGCTGCGTGTGCGAGTGGCCGATCGCGGTGTAGCCCGAAGGCAGTTGCTCCACATTGCGGAGCAGTCCGAGCGGCCTCAAGTCGCCGTGCGGATAGTCCCGTTCGACGTGGACGGTTTCACCGATATCGGCAATCCACTGCTGATCGCGGGAGGCCAGGTACCGCAGTTGGACACCGTCCTGCTGGACACCGCGCACGGCGGGACCTTCGTGGACGCGGAGGCACAACTCGGCCGGTACCGGAGGGTGATCAACGACGTGGAGGGGGTGGCGCTGGGAGTCGTAGAGTCGAGGGACTTCATTCACCAACTGGCGAAGTCCATTTGAAAGGTCCCGACATGACGGCGGCACCCGTGTGGCAGAAATCCTCGTTCTCCGGCAACGAGGACGCACCGAACTGCGTAGAGCTCGCCACGACCACCGGAGGCATCCTGCTCCGCGAAAGCGACGCCCCCGGCACCGAGCTGTCCGCCTCCCCCGCACAGCTCGCCGCCCTCATACGCAGCGTGAAGTCACGCGCCGAGGGCCGGACCCAGGACCTCTGAAGCCTGATCCCGGTTTCCCGTTCTGGAAACCCCACCCTCTTGCTCCTGGGCCACCGGTCCCGGAACGATCGACCTAGACATCAGGTCAACGGGAAGGGGATCGCCGTGAAGGTCACCACGCTCGCGACGACATGCGACAAGAAGGACTGCCCCACCATCTACAAGACGGACCGGGGCACGATCCTCGTGCAGGGCGAGACGCCGACCGACCATGGTCTGTCGATCCCGGACCACGAGAGCCTCGTGGAAATCCCCATCGGCCTGATCAAGAAGGCGTTCGGTGACCAGCTTGGCTAGGGGCCTGGGAGACCTGTTCGACCACTTCGAGCAGGAAGCGTTCCGGCTGGAGACGCTGGACGACTACAGCCGGTCCGGGAGTGTCGACGCCTACCGGCTGTTCCTCGACGGCCACGGCAAGCCGGCCGGCTACAACGCCGACTGGCTCGAAGACGTACGGGGGCACGTCGACGCTGGACGACGCATGTACCGCGTCCACATGCTCACGCGGCCGCTCACGCCCTATCTGCGATTCGAGTTGGGGTGGGGCTACGTCACGAACAGCACGGCCGGGGAAGAGTTCTTCATCCTTGACGTGACCGACCGGCCCAGTCCGCTGCCCGAAGGTGTCGGGGACTTCTGGCTGTTCGACTCGACAACACCGGCCCGTTTCACCTACAGCGACGGCAAGTTCCTCGGCGCCGACGTATTGCCCGACGACCGTGGCCCCGAGTACGCCGCATACCGGGACACGGCCCTCGCGCACGCCGTGCCGTTCGCTGACTGGTGGGCACAGCACAGCGAGTGAACCGATCGGAGCTCGGCACCGCGCTGCGGGTGCTGCGGGAGGCGTCCGGAAAGGAAGCCAAAGCGGTTGCCCGCGGCGCTGTCATGTCCGCCAGTAAGCTCAGCAAGATCGAGACGGGGAAGGTCAGCCCCAGCGCCGACGACGTAGATCGGGTCCTGACCGCAATAGGAGTCTCGGAAGACGTCAAGATCGAATTCATGGACGCGGCGCGCGCAGCGGCCACGGAGACCACGGCATGGCGCCTGATACAGCGTGCCGGACTCCACAAGGCACAGCGGCAGCTACAGGGTATCGAGGCCCGCATGACCCTGCTGCGGGTCTTCCAGCCGGCCCTGGTCCCCGGCCTGCTCCAGACGCCGGAGTACATGCGCGCCGTCTTGTCGCGGCACGAAGACCTGACTCAGGAGAGCGTCAGACAGACCGTGATGGCGAGACTGGAGCGCCAGGACGTGCTCCAGGATCCCGGAAAGACCCTCCGATTTGTGATCACGGAACCTGTGCTCCGGTGGCTGATCGTCCCGGCGACTGTGATGGTCGGGCAGTTGGACCGACTCGCCTCCGTCTCACGCCTGCCGCACATCGACGTGCGCGTCGTGCCCTTGGCGGGTCCGAAGCACGACATCCCCAACCACCCGTTTGTGATCCGCGACGACAGGGCCGCGACGGTCGAGACCGTGCATGCCGAAATCGTCGTGACGGACCCGAGGGACGTTGCGCTGTACGTCGCCAAGTTCGACGGCTTCGCTCAAGACGCCCTGCACGGCGACGGCATGAGAGCCCTGCTCGAAGGCATCCGGAACGACCTCTTGCCGCAACGAGAAACCCACTAGAGCCACATCGCCCCTGGTCCGACGATGAATGCATGCCGAGCGAACTGAGGAAGCCGCAGCAACCGGTAGCGCGTGGTTGGCGCTTGGAACCGATCCCGAGCCGACCGGCGTACCTGGACCCCGAGGACAACGTGCGGGTTCCGGTGTGGCTGTCGAAGAACGGTCGGCACGTGGCTGACACAGAGATGGTGCTCCGACCGTCCGAGGCAGAACTACTGCGCGATCACGTCGATGGCGCCCTGGGTGAAGCCTCCGCCCCCTCCATTCTCCACACGCTGTGCCGGGACAACGCCATGGCGTTGTGGCCTGGGGTGGTACTCGTCGTGAAAGACGGGCCCTTCTGAGTCAGCCTCCGCGCACCCGCTCCCCTACGGAAGGTGAACCATGCCCGGACCCGACTTGTACGCCCTCGACATCAGCAGCACCGTGTTCAACAAGGCCTGCGGCGGCCCCTGTACCGAGGGCTGCGTGACTCTGACCCGTATCGGACCTGACGAGTGGGCCATGGGTGACAGCAAGCGGCCCGACATGACGCCGCTGCGGTTCACGACGGCTGAGCTGGACGCCGCCGGTATCGATCCTGCCCGCTTCGGTCTCTCGGTCTGACCCCCTGCCGGCCGGTCCCCGCCGCCGAGGACCGGCCGACCCAACTCGACAGGCTGGAACACGAGTTGCATCACCACGGATACGCATGGCTGGGGGAGAGGAAACAGTTCGACCAGGAGGCCCTGCGACGGCCACCCCATCCTGACCCGCCTCCAGTCGAAGGCAACGCGGAACTGCTCAACCGCTACCGGGAGGTGCAGGCGGAGTTCCCCGTCGTAGACCTTCCACCGATGGGAACAGCCTTCTGGCTGATCAAGCCCAGCAAGCTGGTTCGGGGTACCTGGGGGCGCCCCAAGCAGGCCGCGGAATGGCTCGGGGAGCGGCTGGCCGAGCATGCGCCCCGATTTGCATCACCGCAGGACAGAGACACCACGAAACTGGCCGTGCTCGTCGCCTCAGCGGTCGAGCGGCTGTCCTGGGGCGGTGATGTGTCCCTCGGGTACTACGTGGGCCAGACGCAATTCCTCAGCCTGGCCATCGTCGCGTGTCCGAACCGGGCGGAACGCGAGCTGCCGTGCCCGGCACCCGGGAACCCGGAGGACCCGGAGACCCCGCAAGCCCCCCTCAGCTGACCACGTCCTTCCGCGCAAACCCCCGGAACGCCAACGCGAACAGCACCACCGCGTACGTCACCGAGACCGCCGCCCCCTGAATCATCCCGCCCCACTCCGGCCGCGGCTGAATCGCGTCCGCCCATGCGAACTGCCAGTGCGCGGGGAGGAAGTCGCGCCAGCTGCCCAGCGCCGTCACCGCGTCCAGGACGTTGCCGACGATCGTCAGGCCGACCGCCCCGCCGACCGCGCCCAGCGGCGCGTCCGTCTTCGTCGACAGCCAGAACGCAAGCCCGGCAGTCACCAGTTGGGACACGAAGACGTATGCCACGACGATCACGAGGCGCTGCGCCGCCGTGCCCGCCGGCAGCGTGCCCCCGGTCGGAATCTCCAGCGGGCCCCAGCCGTACGCCGCCGTACCGACCGCGAAGGCGATCAGAGGGAGCAGGATCATGGCCGCCGCGCTCAGGCCCAGCGCGACGGCCAGTTTGGACCAGAGGAGGCGGGCCCGCGGCACGGGGGCCGCCAGCAAGTAGCGCAGGGACGACCAGCTCGCCTCCGAGGCGATCGTGTCGCCGCAGAACAGTGCGACGGGGATGACGAGCAGGAAGCCCGCCGACACGAACAGACACGTCGCCGCGAAGTTCGCGCCGGACGCGGTGGCCGTGTCCATCAGCGTCACCCGGCCGTTCTCGGCCCCCGGCGACCCCGCGATGGCGAAGGCGATGAGGAGGACGAAGGGCAGCAGGGCCATCACCGCGCCCATCACCAGCGTGCGGCGCCGCTTCAGCTGGCGCACCGCCTCGACCCGCAGCGGCAGCGTCCGCCCCGGGCGGTAGCCGGGCGCGGTCTCGACGAGCCTGGGCCCGGCCGTGGGCACGGACTCTTGCTCAGTGATGGCGCTCACGCGGAGTCCCCTCCGATCAGGGTCAAGAAGGCGTCCTCAAGGCGGCGGTGCGGGCCAAGGGCGTCCACGGGCAGCTCCAGGCGCACCAGTTCGGGCAGCAGCCGGGCGGCGCTCGCGCCGTCCGTGCCGTCGAGGCGGACGAGGAGCCCGCCTTCCGCGCGGACCGCCGAAGCCACGCCGGGCAACGCGGCGACCTTGTCGACCAGGGGATCCGAGATGTCCGCGGCAAGCCCCACGAGCAGGGTGTCGCCGGAGCCGACGATCTCGGACACCGGGCCCGCCTGGACGAGACGGCCGCGGTCCATGACCACCAAGTGCGTGCAGGACTGTTCGACCTCCGCCAGGAGATGGCTGGAGACGATGACCGTGCGGCCGCCCTCGGCGTACCGGATCATCACCTCGCGCATCTCGCGGATCTGCGGCGGGTCGAGGCCGTTGGTCGGTTCGTCGAGGATCAGCAGGTCCGGCAGGCCGAGCATCGCCTGCGCGATGGCGAGCCGCTGCCGCATGCCCTGGGAGTACGTCCGCACCGCGCGGGCAAGGGCGTCGCCAAGCCCGGCGATCTCCAGCGCCTCGTCCAGGTGGGCGTCATCGGCGGGGCGTCCCGTGGCCTTCCAGTACAGCTCCAGGTTCTCCCGGCCGGAGAGGTGCGGGAGGAAGCCCGCGCCCTCCACGAAGGCGCCGACGCGGGAGAGGACCGGAGCGCCCGGCCTGATCGCCTGCCCGAAGACGCGGATCTCGCCCGCGTCGGGGCGGATCAGGCCCATCAGCATGCGGAGGGTCGTTGTTTTGCCCGCGCCGTTGGGACCGAGGAGGCCGAGCACCTGGCCCCGCTCGACGCGGATGGAGACATCACGGACCGCGTAACGGTCCGCCGACTTCGCGTACCGCTTGCTCAAGTCCGTGATCTGCAACGGGACTTCGGCAAGTTGCGGGTCCGGCGCGGGAGCCGTCGTCCGGCGCCGTGCAGTCAGCAGGAGGGCGAGCGCGATCACCACTCCCGTGATCGGGAGCCACCACACCCAGGCGGGCAGCGGCGCCGCCGCCGTCTTCACTCCGGGCGCGGTGGGGACCGACAGGTCGCTCTTGAGGGACACCGTGTACGTGGTGGGCTCCGCCGGAGAGGCGTAGCCCAGGTCCGTCGAGGAGAGGACGAGGCGGAGGCGGTGGCCCTTCTGCAGGTCGTGGTCGACGGCGGGGAGGGTCAGGTCGACGTCCTTGCCGCCCTTGGCGCCCGCGTTCTCCACCCTTACCGGCGCGACCAGTTGCGCGGGCAGCACCGGCTGCTCGTCGCCCGGACCCACGTCGTACACCTTCCCGAAGAGCACCGCGTCGTCGCTCTCGGACTTCACGTGCACCCGCACGGTCGGGGATCCGGTGAGCCGCACGTCGTCCTTCAGCGGCGCCGACTCGAACGCGGCGTACTGGCCCGGGAAGTCGAGGGAGACGCCGACGCCGAGCGAGGACAGCTGGGAGAGGCCGCCGCCCCCGACGCCCGGCAGCGCGGAGATCGCGGGCGGCGCGGCCCCCGCCGGGTTCTCGAAACTCTGCTCGCGTCCGGCAGCCGCGGGGCGGTTCTCGCTCCCTGCGGCGCCCTGCCCGAACGCGCCCCCGGGCGTCATCCCGGGCGCGCTGCCGGTCAGCGGCACCTTGCGGAGGCCGCTCTCCAAGCCCGGATACCGGTCCGCGCTCGCGCCGCGCAACGTGGCGGCGCCATCGGTGGAGTCGATGCCTCCGGTGCGCGTGACCCGGAACGCCGGTCCCGTGTCAGCGTTCTTGTCGCTCTTGTCGTCCTTCAGATAGCGGTCGAACCACGACCCGATGCGTGCGTTCACCCGCCCCGTCTCGCGGTCCCCGCCGTCGTGGCCGCCGGAGATCCAGTCGACCGACACGGGTGCGTGGTTGCCGCGGATCGCCTTGGCCATCGCGTCGGCCTGGCCCAGCGGGAACAGGGAGTCGGACTGGCCCTGCACGATCAGGGCGGGCACCTTGATGCGGTCGCCGACGGCGGACGGGCTGCGGCCCGCGAGGAGTTCGCGGGCCCGGTCGTCCGGCTTCCCGGAGACCGCGACCCGGTCGTACATCTCGCAGAGCTGCTTCTCGAACCGGTCGCAGCCGCCGCCCGTGCTGATGAAGAGACCCGCCCAGAGCTTCTTGAACACACCGTGGGGGAAAAGCGCGTCGCTGAGGTTCCAGTACGTGATCTGGGGAGCGATGGCGTCCACGCGCTTGTCGTGTCCTGCGGCAAGGAGGGAGATCGCGCCGCCGTACGAGGCGCCGGTGACGCCCACCCGCGGGTCGCCGTCCTTGTCCAGCTCCACCTCGGGGCGGTCGGCAAGCCAGTCGATGAGACGGGAGACGTCGGCGACCTCGCCCTTCGGGTCGTTCAGACCGATCCTGCCGGTGGATTCGCCGAAGCCGCGGGCGGACCAGGTGAGCACCGCGTACCCCTCGCGGGCGAGGTCCTCCGCCTGGTCGCGTACGTCCGCCTTGCTGCCCCCGAAGCCGTGGCCGATGAGGACGGCGGGGCGCTCGGCCGAGGGATCGCCCGCGGTGAAGTACGACGTGTCGATCTTCGCGCCGCCCGCGCTCTTCATCTCCATGACGCGGTCCGAGCGGTGGACGGCGGGGGCGTCGTCCGAAGCCACGGCCGTCCACGTGCCCGCGCCCACCAGCACCACGAGGGCGGCGCCGGCGGCGAGCAGTCCACGCTTGGGCAGTCGTAGATCCATGCGTCAACCGTACGGGCGAGGGCTGACATCCGAGGCAGCCGCCGGGGTGAACCCGCCTACCTACCTGGGGAGTACGCGAGAGGGCCCGCGTACCACGGTCGTGGTACGCGGGCCCTCCGCGCAAAGACCCCGCTCAGTGATTGCGCGGGAATCCCAGGTCGACGCCCGCCGGGGCATCCGACGGGTCCGGCCAGCGCGTGGTGATCACCTTGCCGCGCGTGTAGAAGTGCGTGCCGTCGTTGCCGTAGATGTGGTGGTCGCCGAAGAGGGAGTCCTTCCAGCCACCGAAGGAGTGGTAGCCCACCGGCACGGGGATCGGCACGTTCACGCCGACCATGCCCGCCTCGATCTCCAGCTGGAAGCGCCGCGCGGCGCCCCCGTCACGGGTGAAGATCGCCGTGCCGTTGCCGAACGGCGAGGCGTTCATCAGCGCCACGCCCTCCTCGTACGTGTCCACGCGGAGCACGCAGAGGACCGGGCCGAAGATCTCGTCCTTGTACGCGGCGGCCGTGACCGGCACCCGGTCAAGGAGCGAGAGGCCGATCCAGTGGCCGTCTGCGTACTCGGGGTGGCCCTCGACCGTGTAGCCCGTGCCGTCGAGGACGACCTCGCAGCCCTCCGCCTTCGCGCCCGTCACGTACGAGGCGACCTTGTCGCGGTGCGCGGCCGTGATGAGCGGGCCCATCTCGGACGTCGGGTCGTTGCCAGGACCGATCTTGATCTTCTCGGCGCGCTCCTTGATCTTCGCGACCAGCTCGTCACCGACGGAGCCGACCGCGACCACGGCCGAGATGGCCATGCAGCGCTCGCCCGCCGAGCCGTACGCCGCAGAGACGGCGGCGTCCGCGGCCGCGTCCAGGTCGGCGTCCGGCAGGACCAGCATGTGATTCTTGGCGCCGCCGAGCGCCTGCACGCGCTTGCCGTTGGCGGAGGCGGTGGTGTGGATGTATCGGGCGATCGGGGTCGAGCCGACGAAGGAGACGGCCGCGACGTCCGGGTGCTCCAGGAGCGCGTCCACGGCCACCTTGTCACCGTGCACCACATTGAAGACGCCGTCCGGGAGCCCTGCTTCCGAAAGCAGCTCCGCGATCTTCATCGACGCCGACGGGTCCTTCTCCGACGGCTTCAGTACGAAGGTGTTGCCGCACGCGATGGCCAGCGGGAACATCCACATCGGCACCATGGCCGGGAAGTTGAACGGCGTGATGCCGGCGACGACGCCGAGGGGCTGGCGGATGGACGACACGTCCACGCGCGAGGCCACCTCCGTCGACAGCTCGCCCTTCAGCTGCACGGTGATCCCGCACGCGAGGTCGACGATCTCCAGACCACGGGCGACCTCGCCGAGCGCGTCCGAGTGCACCTTGCCGTGCTCGGCGGTGATCAGCTCGGCGATCGCGTCACGGTTGGCGTCAAGGAGCGCGCGGAAGGCGAAGAGCACCGAGGTGCGCTTGGCGAGGGACGACTTGCCCCATGTCTCGTACGCGGCCTTCGCGGAGGCGACGGCGGCGTCCACCTCGTCCGCGGAGGCGAAGGCGACCTGGGTGGTGACGGCGCCGGTCGCCGGGTCGGTCACCGGACCGTACGTACCCGACGCACCCTCGACGGTCTTCCCACCGATCCAGTGATTGACGGTCTTCGTCATGATCAAGCATCCCTACTCTCAGCTGGCGTCGGCACTCGCACAGGTCTCACAGATGGCGGCGTCGGGCTGTGACGTGCCGGTCGTACTCTTCCCTGGCCTTGACCGCCGACGGTCGGGTCGCTGTCTCGGCCACGGGCACATCCCACCATGCCTGCGCGGGGGGCGGGGGCGACACTGTGTCTGCCGTTTCCGTCTCGATGTAGACACATGTGGGCCGGTCGGCCGAACGCGCCTCGGCGAGGGCATCGCGCAGGTCACCGACGGTTTTGGCGCGGATCACCCGCATCCCCAGGGAGGCCGCGTTGGCCGCGAGATCAACGGGCAGCGGGGCACTCGTGTACGTCCCGTCCGGCGCCCGGAAGCGGTAGGCGGTGCCGAAGCGCTCGCCGCCCACGGACTCGGAGAGGCCGCCGATGGACGCGTACCCGTGGTTCTGCAGGATCACGATCTTGACCGGAATGTTCTCCTGGACGGCCGTGACGATCTCGGTGGGCATCATCAGATACGTCCCGTCGCCGACCAGCGCCCAGACGTGGTGGTCCGGGGCGGCCATCGCGACACCGATCGAGGCGGGGATCTCGTATCCCATGCAGGAGTAGCCGTACTCGACGTGGTACTGGCGCGGCGACCGGGCCCGCCACAGCTTGTGCAGATCGCCGGGGAGCGACCCGGCGGCGTTGATGATCACGTCCTGCTCCGTGACCAACTCGTCGAGCAGGCCGAGGACTTGGGGCTGGGTAGGCCGTACGTCGGGTTCGTCGGCCGCGTACGCCGCGTCGACGCGCTGCTCCCAGCGCACCTTGTCGTCGGTGTACTCGGCGGCATAGGCGTCCGTGACGCGGTACCCGTCGAGCGCCCCGGTCAGGGCCTGGAGCCCGGCCCGCGCGTCGGCGATCAGGGGCGCGCCCGCCATCTTGTGGCCGTCGAAGGGCGTGATGTTGAGGTTGACGAAGCGGACGTCCGGCGCGGCGAAGAGCGTCCCGGAGGCCGTCGTGAAGTCGCTGTAGCGGGTGCCGACGCCGATCACCAGGTCGGCGGTGCAGGCCAGTTCGTCGGCGGTCGCGGTGCCGGTGTGCCCGATGCCGCCGACGTCCGCCGGGTGGTCGAAGCGCAGGGACCCCTTGCCGGCCTGGGTGGAGGCGACCGGGATCCCCGTGGCGTCGGCGAGCTCCCGCAGCGCGTCCTCGGCGGCGCTGTGGTGCACTCCGCCGCCCGCGACGATCAGCGGACGCCGGGCGTCCCGCACAAGCCGTGCGGCGGCGGCAAGCTCCTGCGGGTCGGGGGCCTGACGGCGTACGGCCCAGGTCCGCTCCTCGAAGAACTCCTCCGGCCAGTCGTACGCCTCCGCCTGCACGTCCTGCGGCAGGGCGAGCGTGACGGCGCCGGTGGCGGCCGGGTCGGTGAGCACCCGCATCGCGGCGAGCGCGGCCGGGATCAGGGCCTCGGGCCGGGCGATCCGGTCGAAGTACTTGGACACCGGCCGCAGACAGTCGTTGACCGACACGTCCCCCGCGTAAGGGACTTCGAGCTCCTGTAGCACCGGGTCGGCCGGCCGGGTCGCGAAGGTGTCGCCGGGCAGAAGGAGGACCGGGAGGTGGTTGATGGTCGCGAGTGCGGCGCCGGTGACGAGGTTGGTCGCGCCGGGTCCGATGGAGGTGGTGACGGCGTGCGTGGAGAGGCGTCCTGACTGGCGGGCGTACCCGACGGCGGCGTGCACCATGGCCTGTTCGTTGCGGCCCTGGTGGTAGGGCATGTCGTCGGCGTACTCGACGAGCGCCTGCCCGATCCCCGCCACGTTCCCGTGCCCGAAGATGCCCCAGGTGGCGCCGATGAGCCGCTGCCTGCCGCCGTCCCGCTCGGTGAACTGCCGGGACAGGAAGCGGACGAGCGCCTGCGCGGTGGTGAGCCTGACCGTATTCATCGAGGTCATCGGTACCCCTCCGTGTGATCGGGGTGGAAGCAGATCCGCCACTCCCGCTCGGGCCCCGGTCCCGCCATCACGTTCAGGTAGTACATGGCGTGCCCCGGCTGGGCGATGGAAGGACCGTGCCAGCCGTCGGGGACGAGCACGGCGTCACCGGTGCGCACCTCGGCGAGGACATCCGTACCGCCGGTCCTGGACGGGAAGACCCGCTGATACCCGAAGCCTTCGTATCCGCCCGGAGCCTCGATCTCGAAGTAATAGATCTCTTCGAGCTCGGTCTCCAGGCCGGGACGGTTCTCGTCGTGCTTGTGCGGCGGGTACGAGGACCAGTTGCCGCCCGGCGTGATCACCTCGACGGCGATGAGCCGGTCGCAGTCGAAGGCGTCGGCGGACGCGAAGTTGCGGACCTCGCGGGCGCAGTTGCCGCTGCCGCGTCGTTCGACGGAGACCTCCGGCGCGGAGCCGTAGCGGGCGGGGAGTCGACGCTCGCACTTCGCTCCTGCCAGGGCGAAGCGGCCTCCCGCGCCGGAGGCGATCTGGATCTGGGCATCACGGGGCACATAGGCGAAGTCACTGACTCCGCTGAACACGCCGTCCCTGCCCAGCAGTTCGATGATCTCGCCTTCCGCCTGCACCGTACAGCCGCCGGCCAGCGGGAGCACGATCCATTCACTCTCCCCGGTGGCGAAGGAGTGCGTGACACCGGGCGCCAGTTCGATCACCCGCAGCTCGGAATGGCTGAGTCCGGTCCGCTTGGGACCGAGGTCGAGGACGTACGGCCCCTCGACCGCGCTGCCCTTCGGTACGTACGTCATGTGGCCCTCCTACAGCAGTCCGACGGCGGTGTCGACCGCGCCCGCCACGTCCCCGTCCGCCGGGTACAGCAGCGTGCGCCCCGCGACGAGCCCCCGGACGGTGGGCAGTTGCAGGGCGCCGCGCCACTTCTCGTACGCGGCGTCACTGTCGTCACCGAGGTCGCCGCCGAGCAGCACGGCGGGCAGGGTCGAGGTCTCCATGACCCGCGCCATGTCGTCCGGATTCTCGGTGACGGGAACCTTCAGCCAGGTGTACGCCGATGTCCCGGCGAGCCCCGAGGCGATGGCGATGGACGTGGTGACGGCTTCGGCGCTCAGATCGTTGCGGGGCGGTCCGCCGTCCGCCGTGCGGCGGCAGAGGAACGGCTCCACGAAGACGGGCAGCCTGTGCGCGGCCATCGAGTCGACGGCCCGGGCGGCGGCGTCCATGGTCGCGAGCGATCCGGGGTCGTCGTAGTCGACGCGGAGCAACAGCTTCCCGGCGTCGAACCCGAGCCGTTCCAGATCCTCGGCGCGATACCCGGTGAACCGGTCGTCCAGCTCGAACGAGGCTCCGGCGAGCCCACCCCGGTTCATGGACCCCATGGCGACTTTCCCGTCCAGGGCGCCGAGCAGGAGGAGATCCTCCAGGATGTCGGCGGTGGCGAGCACGCCGTCCACGCGGGGGCGCGACAGCGCGAGACAGAGCCGCTCGAGCAGATCCCCGCGGTTGGCCATCGCGAGCGGCCGCCCCCCTACGGAGAGGGCGCCCCGCGCGGGGTGATCGGCGGCGATGATCATCAGCCGCCCGCCGTCCCGGACGAGCGGCCGCCGGGTGCGCCGGGCGGCGGCCTCGGCGATGGCTTCCGGCCGCTCGGCCCTGATGCGGGTGAGCCCGGCGATATCAGTCACCGTCGATCACCGGCTCCGCCGAGTTCGTCCTCAAGTGCCGGACGGGCTGAGATTTCCCCGGCCTCAACCGCCGCCTCGACCTCGTCGGGAAACGGCATGGCAGACGAGCACTCCAGCCGAGAGGCGACAATCGCCCCCGCCGCGTTGGCGTACCGCATGATCCGCTCCAACTCCCAGCGGGCGAGCAGCCCATGGCACAGCGCCCCGCCGAACGCGTCCCCCGCCCCCAGACCGTTCAGGACGGTCACGGGCAAGGGCGGCACCTCGGCGGCCTCCCCGGAGCGACTGACGGCGAGCACACCCTTCGGCCCCTGTTTCACCACGGCCAGCTCAACTCCCGCCGCCAGCAGGGCCCGAGCGGCGGCGTACGGCTCCCGCTCCCCCGTGGCCACCTCGACCTCGTCGAGATTGCCCACGGCGACGGTCGCGTGCCGCAGAGCTTCGGCGTAGAAGGGCCTGGCCTCCTGCGGGTCGCTCCAGAACATCGGCCGCCAGTCCAGGTCGAAGACGGTGACCTCGCGCCGCCCCCTGGCCGCGAGCGCCGCCAGCGTCGCCGAGCGGCTCGGCTCCGCGCTCAGCCCCGTACCCGTCATCCAGAACACCCGCGCGGCGGCGATCGCGCCGAGGTCGAGTTCGCTCTCGTACATCTCGAGGTCGGGTGCCTTCGGCTGCCGGTAGAAGTAGAGCGGGAAGTCGTCGGGCGGGAAGACCTCGCAGAAGGTGACCGGCGTGGGGAGTCCCGCGACCCCCGTCACCCACCGGTCGTCGACCCCGAACTCGCGCAGCGCCCGGTGCAGATACTCCCCGAAGGGGTCCTCGCCCGTACGCGTGAGGAGCGCCACCCGGCGGCCGAGGCGCGCCGCCGCCACCGCGACGTTCGACGCGGAGCCGCCGAGGAACTTCCCGAAGGTGGTGACATCGGCGAGCGGCACCCCGGCCTGCAGGGGATAGAGGTCCACCCCGATCCGCCCCATGGTGATGACGTCAAACGGATCGGCATACGGATCGGTCACCGTCACCCTGCACTCCCTCTCGGCGTCGCCCACCCCTGGCCCACCCCTAGGTCTAATCCCGCCCCACGAACCCTGTCAACACATTGTCCTTACATTCGGACGACTCCTTGACACTCTTCTCCGCCGCCCTGAAAGCTGGCTGCCATGACGACGCTGTCACGCATCCGCATCGGCTCGGCACCCGACTCGTGGGGCGTGTGGTTCCCCGAGGATCCCGGGCAGGTCCCCTGGAGCCGCTTCCTCGACGAGGTGGCGGACTCCGGATACGAGTGGATCGAGCTCGGTCCGTACGGCTATCTGCCCACCGATCCCGCCGAACTGACCGCCGAGACACAGCGGCGCGGCCTGAAGGTCTCCGCGGGGACGGTCTTCACCGGCCTGCACCACGGGCCCTCCGTCTGGGAGAAGACCTGGGAACATGTGGCCTCAATCGCCGCCCTCACGCAGGCGATGGGCGCCCAGCACCTGGTCGTCATCCCCTCCTTCTGGCGCGACGACAAGACCGGCGAGGTCCTTGAGGACCGCACGCTCACGCCGGAGCAGTGGCGCCAGCTCACGCTGCAGACCGAGCGCCTGGCGTACCGGGTGCGCGAGCGGTACGGCCTGCGGGTCGTCGTCCATCCGCACGCGGACACGCACATCGACAGCGAGGAGAACGTGACCCGTTTCCTCGACGCGACGGACGCGGACCTCGTCTCGCTCTGCCTGGACACCGGGCACTACGCCTACTGCGGCGGCGACAGCGTCAAGCTCATCGAGACGTACGGCGAGCGCATCGGCTATCTGCATCTCAAGCAGGTCGACCCGGCGGTGCTCGCCGAGGTGCGGGCGCAGGAGATGCCGTTCGGTCCCGCCGTGGCGCGCGGTGTGATGTGCGAGCCGCCGTCCGGGGTGCCCGCCCTTGAGCCGGTGCTCGAAGCGGCCCAGAAGCTGGACGTGGATCTGTTCGCCATCGTCGAGCAGGACATGTATCCGTGCCCGCCGGACAAGCCCCTGCCCATCGCCCGCCGCACCCGCTCGTTCCTGCGTTCCTGCGGCGCCTAGGGCCTGTCCGATGGGTCAGGCCGGTCTTCGCGCCGGGTGCCGGTTCAGCAGGGCCGAGCGGGCCCTGGTGCGTGCAGCTGCAAGGCGGAGGAGGGCGACAACGCGAATGGGGTCTCCCCTGCTCGAGCGGAGTCGAGAGCTTGGGGAAGTTGGCAACCGACGACAACGCGGGAGGGGGCACCTCCCTGCTCGAGCGAAGCCGAGAGCTTGGGGGAGCGCGTGCCAGGGCCCGCGACCCCGGCAGGACCCATCGGACAGGCCCTAGGGGGCGACGGGCAATGGCCTCGGGCACCCGGTACGCGCGCTGCCCGCTGGGCAGTTGGGAGCTGGCGCTCGCCGCCCCGCACCCCCGGCTGCGGCCGGGGGTCATCAGCTACCGGGGGATCCGACTCGCGCTCGGCCGACCGCGGCGCAGGCTGGAGGTGCCGGTCGGGCACTTCCCCAAGCTCTTAAGGAGCAGGGGATACCCCATCCCGACGAAGTCGGCTGGAGCGTACGGCAGTTGGAGAGCCGCTTCCGGGAGCGGATCGGCATCGGGCGGCTTACACGCCTGAGCAACGCTCAGACCCACCAAGCCAGCCAGAGCCCGGCACAGCGGGCCCGGTCCACCTCGCTTACGTTCATTACGCTCGCCAGTCACGCTTTACATCCATGCGCCTACTGTGAGCCGCACGCTTGCGCCCCCTGGATGCATCACAACCGTCACAAAGAACCTCCCCCTGTCACACATGTCCCGTATACGCGGGCCCTGCGTCACAGGCAGTCGACAGCCGCCCCCCTGCGCTCACTCCGCGTCGTTCACCGGGCACAAGGCTGAGTGATCGCCAGCGTCGTGCCGCAGCTCCCCCGACGGCTCCCCCCGAGCCGCCCCTGCGGTACCCGCAGGGAGGTGCCACTGATGACCGACCGAAGGCTCTGGTCGTACAAGGAGATCGCCGCACACATCCGGGTGCAGCCCGACACCGTGCGCTCCTACCGCAAGCACGGCCTGCTCCCCGACCCCGACCACGTGGAGAGCGGCAAGCCCTACTGGTACGCGGACACGATTCGCGCCTGGGTCGCGGCGCGGCCCGGCAACCGGGGGCGCAGGGACTGACACTCCGACCCGGCCGCACACCGTGCCCCCTCATTGAGAAGTACCCCCTAGGGGTATAGAGTGGTGAGTGTCGGGAGGCCCCCGGGAGCTCCGGGGCCCCTCCAGCACATTACGTCGCATACGCACATACGCCGCACCCTCACCGAGGAGAACGACATGAGCGCCCAGACCGAGCTCCCGCAGGCCGAGACCGAGACCGCCGCCTCCTGCTGCTCCCCTAGTGGTTCCTGCCACTCGGGCGGCGCCGCCGAGACGCCGCAGGCCGCCGTGACCACCGTGTACGAGGTGACCGGCATGACCTGCGGTCACTGCGAGGGTGCCGTCTCCAGTGAGATCTCGGAGCTCGCGGGCGTCAGCTCGGTCAAGGCGGTGGCCTCCACGGGCCAGGTGACCGTGATCTCCGACGCCCCGCTCGACGAGGCCGCGGTGCGCGCCGCGGTCGACGAGGCGGGCTACGAGCTGACCGGCGTCAAGGCCTGACCTACCGCCTGCCGGGTGCCCCGGGCCCTGTGACACCGTCGCGGGGCCCGCAGCCGCATCATCCCAGTAGTCACGTAGTCACGTAGTCACGAGAGAACCATGAACGAAGTCGAACTCGCCGTCGGCGGTATGACCTGCGCCTCCTGCTCGGCCCGCATCGAGAAGAAGCTGAACCGCATGGAGGGCGTGACCGCCTCGGTCAATCTCGCCACGGAGAAGGCGAAGGTCTCGTACGCCGAAGGGACAGACGTCGCGCAGCTGGTCGCCACGGTCGAGAAGCTCGGCTACACGGCGCAGGAGATCGTCCCCGAGCCCGCCGAACCCGAGGCCGGGGAGCATCCCACCACCGCCGACATCACCGAGCCCGACACCCTGCGCCTGCGGCTCATCGTCTCCGCGCTGCTCTCGCTGCCCGTCGTGCTGCTCGCCATGGTCCCTTCGCTGCAGTTCGACAGCTGGCAGTGGCTCTCGCTGACGCTTGCCGCGCCCGTCGTCGTCTGGGGTGGGCTCCCCTTCCACCGGGCGGCGTTCACGAATCTGCGGCACGGCGCCGCGACGATGGACACCCTGGTGTCCGTGGGCACGCTCGCCGCCTTCGGCTGGTCGCTGTGGGCGCTGTTCCTCGGGGACGCGGGCATGCCGGGCATGCGGCACCCCTTCGAGTTCACGGTTTCGCGCGCCGACGCCGCGTCGACCATCTATCTCGAAGTCGCCTCGGGCGTCATCACGTTCATCCTGCTCGGCCGCTGGCTGGAGGCCCGCTCCAAGCGGCGGGCGGGCGCGGCGCTGCGGGCGCTGCTCGAACTGGGCGCCAAGGACGCGGCCGTGCTGCGGGACGGCAGGGAGGTGCGCGTTCCGGTCGACCGGCTGGTCGTCGGCGACCGTTTCGCCGTACGCCCCGGGGAGACCGTCGCGACCGACGGCACCGTCGTCGAGGGCGCGTCCGCGGTCGACGTCTCGATGCTGACCGGCGAGTCCGTGCCGGTGGACGTGGCGGTGGGCGACGCGGTGACCGGTGCGACCACGAACGTCTCTGGGCGGCTCGTCGTCGAGGCCACCCGCGTCGGCGCCGACACCCAACTGGCCAGGATGGCGCGCCTTGTCGAGGACGCGCAGACCGGCAAGGCCCAGGTGCAGCGGCTCGCCGACCGGATCGCCGGGGTCTTCGTGCCGGTGGTCCTGGTGATCGCGGCCGGCACGCTCGGCGCCTGGCTCGGCTTCACCGGCGACGTGACCGCCGCCTTCACCGCGGCCGTCGCCGTCCTGATCATCGCCTGCCCGTGCGCGCTCGGCCTCGCGACGCCGACCGCCCTGATGGTCGGCACGGGACGCGGCGCGCAGCTCGGCATCCTCATCAAGGGCCCCGAGGTCCTGGAGTCCACGCGCCGCGTCGACACGGTCGTCCTGGACAAGACCGGCACGGTGACGACGGGACGGATGACACTGCGCGAGGTGTACGTCGCCGAGGGCACCGACGAGGAGCAACTGCTGCGGTTCGCGGGCGCCGTGGAGCACGCTTCCGAGCACCCGGTGGCACGGGCGGTGGCCGCGGGCTCGGCCGAGCGCCTTGGGATCGACATCGATGAGCTGCCGTCGGCCGACGCGTTCGAGAGCGTCGCCGGGATCGGAGTGCGGGGCGTGGTGGACGGGCGCAAGGTGCTCGTCGGCCGGGACGGCATCGTCGACGAGGCGGCGGTCCCCGACGGACTCGCCCGCGCGCGGGCCGCCGCCGAGGCCGCGGGGCACACCGCCGTTCTGGTCGCCTGGGGCGGCATGGTGCGCGGTGTCCTCGGCGTCGCCGACACCGTCAAGGACACCAGCGCCGAAGCGGTGCGCGAACTGCGCGCGCTCGGGCTGACGCCGGTGCTCCTGACGGGCGACAACAGGGCCGTCGCCGAAGCGGTCGCGCAGGCCGTCGGCATCGCTCCGGACGCCGTGTACGCCGAGGTCCTGCCCGAGGACAAGGTCGTTGTCGTACGGCGGCTGCGGGGCGAGGGCAGGGTCGTGGCGATGGTCGGTGACGGGGTCAACGACGCGGCCGCGCTCGCCACCGCCGATCTGGGCCTTGCGATGGGCACGGGCACGGACGCGGCGATCGAGGCGAGCGATCTGACGCTGGTGCGCGGGGACTTGCGCGGCGCCGCCGACGCCATCAGGCTCTCCCGCAGGACCCTCGCCACGATCAAGGGCAATCTCTTCTGGGCGTTCGGCTACAACGTGGCCGCGCTGCCGCTCGCCGCGGCCGGCCTGCTCAACCCGATGATCGCGGGCGCCGCGATGGCGTTCTCATCGGTCTTCGTGGTGAGCAACAGCCTCCGCCTGAGGGCCTTTACGTAGTCTTGAGGCCCCTTACATGGCCTCTTCACACAATGGTCGCAGTATTCTCACCCCTGAGCCCCAATCGGCATATCGGGGCTCTTGCGCCCGTTCGGGACATATGCAAGAGACGCAGATCACATTGATCCGAACGTAACCATTGAGGGGGCTCGCGAGTCTAAGAGTGCGATGCCAGAGACGTCTTGGGGGACGTCTCTAGACATCGGGGACATCTTGGGGGATGTTCCTGAAGGGGAAAACCCCGGCCGCAAGGCCGGGGGGAAGCGTTGGCCGGGGCACGTGCACCGGGGAGCTTGAGCGGCCCTCCCGGTACGTACGCGTCCCGGCAGATCGCAGCACCAGGCGCGCTGCCACAGACGCCCGGCCGGATCCCGTGGGGGGAATCCGAACCGGGAAACAGGAAAGCGCCCCGACCGTCGACCCGTGGGGGGATCGGCGGCGGGGCGCTTTTCGCTTTACGTGCGGCTCAGCGACCCTCTACCGGGACGAAGTCCCGAAGGACCTCACCGGTGTAAATCTGGCGCGGACGGCCGATGCGCGAGCCCGGCTCCTTGATCATCTCGTGCCACTGGGCGATCCAGCCCGGCAGACGACCAAGGGCGAACAGCACGGTGAACATCTCGGTCGGGAAGCCCATGGCCCGGTAGATGAGACCGGTGTAGAAGTCCACGTTCGGGTACAGCTTGCGCTCGACGAAGTAGTCGTCGGCCAGCGCGTGCTCCTCGAGCTTCAGCGCGATGTCGAGCAGCTCGTCATCCTTGCCCAGGGCCGAGAGGACGTCGTGCGCCGCAGCCTTGATGATCTTCGCCCGGGGGTCGAAGTTCTTGTAGACGCGGTGCCCGAAGCCCATGAGCTTCACGCCGTCTTCCTTGTTCTTCACCTTGCGGATGAAGGTGTCGACGTCGCCGCCGTCCTGCTTGATGCCCTCGAGCATCTCCAGGACGGACTGGTTGGCGCCACCGTGCAGCGGACCCCAGAGGGCCGAGATGCCGGCGGAGATCGAGGCGAACATGTTCGCCTGCGAGGAGCCCACCAGACGCACGGTGGAGGTCGAACAGTTCTGCTCGTGGTCCGCGTGCAGGATCAGGAGCTTGTCGAGCGCGGAGACGACGACCGGGTCGAGTTCGTAGTCCGCGGCCGGCACGGAGAACGTCATCCGCAGGAAGTTCTCGACGTAGCCGAGGTTGTTGCTCGGGTAGACGACCGGGTGGCCCACGGACTTCTTGTAGGCGTACGCCGCGATCGTCGGAAGCTTGGCGAGAAGGCGGATCGTCGAGAGGTCGCGCTGCTCCTCGTCGAACGGGTTGTGGCTGTCCTGGTAGAACGTCGACAGCGCGCTGACCACGGACGACAGCATCGCCATCGGGTGGGCGTCGCGCGGGAAGCCGTCGTAGAACCGCTTGACGTCCTCGTGCAGCAGCGTGTGCTGCGTGACCTCGTTCTTGAACGCGGAGAGCTCGTCCACCTTCGGCAGCTCGCCGTTGATCAGCAGGTACGCCACCTCGAGGAAGGTGGAGCGCTCGGCCAGCTGCTCGATCGGATAGCCGCGGTACCGGAGGATGCCCTGTTCGCCGTCGAGGTACGTGATGGCGGATTTATAGGCGGCGGTGTTGCCATAGCCGCTGTCCAGGGTCACCAGACCGGTCTGGGCGCGGAGCTTCCCGATGTCGAAGCCCTTGTCGCCGACGGTCGAATCGATCACCGGGTAGGTGTACTCGCCATCGCCGTACCGCAGTACTACAGAGTTGTCGCTCACGTCATCCCTCACCGACGTTGTGCCTCTTCTTCGAGGTGCCCTGACTGTCTCTACCATCCCCCATTTGGCCCTGGAGAGTGCACTCGGGGTCGACCATTGGGCCTAATGGCGGCACTCAGTGCCGCCAACCTGCTCATCCTGCCCCGCTCGCCCGGGTTCCGGAAGTGCTCTGTGACCTTTCCTACTCGAATGATCGATCAAAATTTCCGGAGGGGGATCCGGAGGGGCTTCGAGAGGTACTTGCCCGGCCGCCCGCGAGCCGAAAATCCAGTGCTGTACAGCGCCTGCCCGCCGAGACCGTGCGTACCGCTTGTCCCAGAGCCTTGCGCGAACCGACCAGCACTACCAACTTCTTGGCGCGCGTCACCGCCGTATAGAGCAAATTCCGTTGCAGCATCATCCATGCCCCCGTGGTCACGGGGATCACCACCGCCGGATACTCGCTGCCCTGGGAGCGGTGGATGGTGACCGCGTACGCGTGCGCCAGCTCGTCCAGCTCGTCGAACTCGTACGGGATCTGTTCCTCCTCGTCCGTCAGGACCGTGAGCCGCTGCTCGTCCGTGTCGAGCGCCGTGACCACACCGACCGTGCCGTTGAATACGCCGTTCTGCCCCTTCTCGTAGTTGTTGCGGATCTGGGTGACCTTGTCGCCGACGCGGAACACCCGGCCGCCGAACCGCTTCTCCGGTACGTCCGGTCTGCTGGGCGTGATGGCCTGCTGGAGCAGCCCGTTCAGGTTCCCCGCACCCGCCGGGCCGCGGTGCATGGGGGCGAGCACCTGGACGTCGCGGCGCGGGTCGAGGCCGAACTTCGCCGGGATGCGGTGGGCCGCGACGTCCACCGTGAGGCGCCCCGCGTCCTCGGTCTCCTCTTCGACGAAGAGAAAGAAGTCGCTGAGCCCCTGAGTGACGGGCGGCACCCCGGAGTTGATCCGGTGGGCGTTGGTGACCACTCCGGACTGCTGGGCCTGACGGAAGATGCGGGTCAGCCGGACCGCGGGCACCGGGCTCTCGTCGCTGAGCATGTCCCGCAGGACCTCGCCCGCGCCGACGCTCGGCAGCTGGTCCACGTCTCCTACGAAGAGGAGATGCGCGCCGGGCGCGACCGCCTTCACCAGCTTGTTGGCCAGGAGGAGGTCGAGCATGGACGCCTCGTCCACGACCACCAGGTCGGCGTCGAGCGGCCGCTCCTTGTCGTACGCGGCGTCTCCTCCCGGCTTGAGTTCGAGGAGCCGGTGCACCGTGGAGGCCTCGGCTCCGGTGAGCTCGGCGAGGCGTTTGGCCGCCCGGCCCGTGGGGGCCGCGAGGACGACCTTCGCCTTCTTGGCGCGGGCCAGCTCCACGATCGACCGGACCGTGAAGGACTTTCCGCAGCCGGGGCCGCCGGTCAGGACGGCGACCTTGCGCGTCAGAGCGAGCTTGACGGCGGACTCCTGCTCGGGGGCGAGCTCGGCGCCGGTGCGTCCTGCCAGCCAGGACAGGGCCTTGTCCCAGGCGACGTCCTGGAAGCCGGGCATGCGGTCCTCCGTGGTCCGCAGGAGGCGCAGGAGCTGGGCGGAGAGGGAGAGTTCGGCACGGTGGAAGGGGACGAGATAGACAGCCGTGACGTCTTGCTCTCCGTCAGGGCCGGGCACCGTCTCGCGTACGACCCCCTCCTCCTCGCCCGCGAGTTCCGCGAGGCAGTCGATGACCAGGCCCGTGTCTACCTGGAGCAGCTTCACCGCGTCGGCGATGAGGCGCTCCTCGGGGAGATAGCAGTTGCCCTGGTCGGTGGATTGCGACAGCGCGTACTGGAGGCCCGCCTTGACCCGTTCGGGGCTGTCGTGCGGGATGCCGACGGACTGTGCGATGCGGTCGGCGGTGAGGAAGCCGATGCCCCAGACGTCGGCCGCGAGGCGGTAGGGCTCGTTCTTCACTATGGAGATGGAGGAGTCGCCGTACTTCTTGTAGATCCTGACGGCGATGGAGGTGGAGACGCCGACTCCCTGGAGGAAGACCATGACCTCCTTGATGGCCTTCTGTTCCTCCCAGGCAGAGGCGATCATCTTGGTCCGCTTGGGGCCAAGGCCGGGCACTTCCACGAGGCGCTTGGGTTCGGTCTCGATGATGTCGAGGGTGTCGACGCCGAAGTGCGTGGTGATGCGGTCGGCCATGACGGGGCCGATGCCCTTGATGAGGCCGGAGCCGAGATAGCGGCGGATGCCCTGGATCGTGGCCGGCAGGACCGTCGTGTAGTTCTCCACCGTGAACTGCTTGCCGTACTGGGGGTGCGAGCCCCAGCGGCCCTCCATGCGGAGCGACTCGCCCACCTGGGCGCCGAGGAGCGAGCCGACGACGGTGAGCAGATCGCCGCCGCCGCGGCCGGTGTCCACTCGGGCGACCGTGTACCCGTTCTCCTCGTTGGCGTACGTGATCCGCTCCAGGACGCCCTCGACGACCGCGGCGCGGGCCGCGGGGACCGATCCCGTCGTCACTCCTGCTGGACTCGACATGATCCGACGCTACCGCCGCGCACTGACAGCGCGGGGCGCCTGTGGATAACTCCGGCCTTACAGACCCGTGGGGGCCCGGTCTCCCGACCGGGCCCCCACGGGTCTCCCCTCCCCTGCCGGCCCTCCGCGAATCCCCCCGGATCCCCCCTGCGGAAGCCCTGACACCAAGTACGACCCGCGTTGACCGGGAAGGGTTGTACGGATACGCCCACGGGTTTCCCGATCCCTGACCCGCCGCTTCGCGGCGGATCTTTCCCGCCCACCCACCCGATCACCCGGGATCACCCCGGGGCAATCGGGTGGGTGGGCGGGAAAGGCCTGTTCGCCGACCGAAGTCGCGGGGCGCACCCGCTAGGCCCAGGGGCCAGGTCAGGCGTACGCGATGTACCTCGTAGCCGTCTCCGACAGGAGTTCTCTGCCCTCCCTGGACCACAGGGTCTCGTTGAAGAGTTCCACCTCCACCGGGCCCGAGTAGCCCGCCCGCTCCACGTAGCCCCGCCACTCCCGCATGTCGATCGCGCCGTCCCCCAGTTGCCCGCGGCCGTTCAGGACGCCCTCCGGCAACGGCGTCACCCAGTCCGCCAGTTGGAAGGCGTGCAGGCGGCCCGCGGCACCCGCCCGGGCGATCCCGGCGGGTGCCTCGTCGTCCCACCAGACGTGGTACGTGTCCACGCACACCCCCACCTGCGACGCGGGAAACCGCTCCGCCAGGTCCAGCGCCTGCGCCAGCGTCGAGACCACGCAGCGGTCCGACGCGAACATCGGGTGGAGCGGCTCGATCGCCAGGCGCACGCCCCGCACCGCCGCGTACGGGGCGAGTTCCGCCAGCGCGTCGGCGATGCGTTCGCGCGCCCCGTGCAGATCCTTGCTGTCCGGCGGCAGTCCGCCGGAGACCAGGACCAGCGTCCGCGTCCCCAGCGTCGCCGCCTCGTCGATGGCCGCCTTGTTGTCCTCGATGGCCACCACGCGCGCGTACGGGTCGATCGCGGTGAGGAAACCGCCCCGGCAGAGGGTCGTCACCGTCAGGCCCGCGTCACGCATCAGCCTGGCGGTCTGCTCCAGGCCGTGGGCCGCAACCGGTTCGCGCCAGAGACCGACGCCGCGGATGCCCAGCTCACCGCACGCAGACACCAGTTCCGGGAGCGACAGCTGCTTGACCGTCATCTGGTTGATGGAGAAGCGCGCGAGTTCCTCGCTCAGTGCCGGCATTACTGGACTCCGTACACAGTGAGCAGGGACTTCATGCGGGACTCGGCGACGGCCGGGTCCGGGAACAGGCCGAGGCCGTCCGCCAGTTCGTAGGCGCGGGCCAGATGCGGGAGCGAGCGCGCCGACTGCAGGCCGCCCACCATCGTGAAGTGGTCTTGGTGGCCCGCCAGCCATGCCAGGAACACCACTCCCGTCTTGTAGAAGCGGGTCGGCGCCTCGAAGAGGTGGCGGGAGAGCTCGACCGTGGGGTCGAGGAGCTCGCGGAAGGCCTTGGTGTCGCCCGTGTCCAGGGCGCGGACGGCCTGCGCCGCCAGCGGTGCCAGCGGGTCGAAGATGCCGAGCAGGGCGTGGCTGAAGCCGTGGTAATCGCCCGCGATCAGTTCGGGGTAGTTGAAGTCGTCGCCCGTGTAGCAGCGGACACCGTCGGGGAGGCGGCGGCGCAGGGCGATCTCGCGCTGCGGGTCAAGGAGGGAGATCTTGATGCCGTCGACCTTGTCGGGGTGCGCGGCGATGACCTCCAGGAACGTGTCGGTCGCCGCGCCCAGGTCCTCGCTCCCCCAGTAGCCGGTGAGCGCCGGGTCGAACATCGGGCCGAGCCAGTGCAGGATCACCGGCTCGCCGGCCTGGCGCAGGAGGTGGCCGTACGTCTCCAGGTAGTCGTCCGGCGACTTCGCGGCCGCCGCAAGCGCCCGTGACGCCATCAGGATCACCTGCGCACCGGTCGACTCGACCAGGGCCAGCTGCTCCTCGTACGCGGAACGGACCGTCAACAGGTCTGAAGAGTCGCCGAGTTGATCCGTTCCCACGCCGCAGGCGATCCTGCCGCCCACCGACTTCGCCTCCGCCGCCGAGCGTCTGATCAGTTCCGCCGCGCCCGTCCAGTCCAGGCCCATGCCCCGTTGTGCGGTGTCCATCGCCTCGGCCACCCCGAGGCCCTGCGCCCACAGGTGGCGGCGGAAGGCCAGGGTGGCGTCCCAGTCGACGGCCGCCGGGGAGTCCGGGGAGACGTCGGCGAGGGGGTCCGCCACCACGTGGGCCGCCGAGAAGACCGTGCGGGAGGTGAGGGGCGGGCCACCGGCCTGCACGGACAGGGGTGCGTTGCGAGGCTCGTACGGGTACGTGGCGCCGTCCGCGCGGGGGAGCTGAAGCGTCACTGGGCGATCTCCGGTACGTCGATGCGGCGGCCCTCGGCGGAGGACTTCAGGCCCAGTTCGGCGAGCTGCACTCCGCGTGCGCCCGCGTGCAGGTCCCAGTGGTAGGGCGCGTCGGTGTACACGTGCTTGAGGAACAGCTCCCACTGTGCCTTGAAGCCGTTGTCGTATCCGTCGGGTCCTTGGTTGTCGGGGACCTCCTGCCACTCGTCGCGGAAGGAGTGGGTCGCGGGCAGGTCCGGGTTCCAGACCGGCCTGGGGGTCGAACCGCGGTGCTGTACGCGGCAGTTGCGCAGGCCCGCGACGGCCGAGCCCTCGGTGCCGTCGACCTGGAACTCGACGAGTTCGTCGCGGTTGACGCGGACCGCCCAGGAGGAGTTGATCTGCGCGATCGCGCCGCCGTCGAGTTCGAAGATGCCGTACGCGGCGTCGTCGGCCGTCGCGTCATAGGGCTTGCCCTGCTCGTCCCAGCGCTGCGGGATGTGGGTCGCGGTGAGCGCCTGGACGCTGCGTACGCGGCCGAACAGCTCGTGCAGGACGTACTCCCAGTGCGGGAACATGTCGACGACGATGCCGCCGCCGTCCTCGGTGCGGTAGTTCCAGGACGGGCGCTGGGCGCTCTGCCAGTCGCCCTCGAAGACCCAGTAGCCGAACTCGCCCCGGATGGACAGGATCCGGCCGAAGAAGCCGCCGTCGATCAGCCGCTTCAGCTTCAGCAGGCCCGGCAGAAAGAGCTTGTCCTGTACGACGCCGTGCTTGATGCCGGCGGCCTTGGCGAGGGATGCGAGCTCCAGGGCCCCCGCCAGGCCCGTGGCGCTCGGCTTCTCCGTGTAGACGTGCTTGCCCGCGGCGATCGCCCGCTTGATGGCGTCCTCGCGCGCGGAGGTGACCTGCGCGTCGAAGTAGATGTCGATGGTGGGGTCGGCGAGTACCGCTTCGAGGTCGGTCGAGACGTTCGCCCCGGCGTCAAGTCCGTGCCGCTCGGCGATCTCCCGCAGTGCGTGCTCTCTGCGGCCCACGAGGACGGGCTCGGGCCACAGCACCGTGCCCTCGGCATCGCCCAGGGCGAGCCCGCCCTGCTCGCGCAGGGCCAGGAGTGAGCGGACCAGGTGCTGGCGGTAGCCCATGCGTCCCGTCACACCGTTCATGGCGATGCGCACCGTCTTACGAGTCACCGGATGCCTCCGAGGATGCCCCGGCCTTCAGGCCGGGGAGGAATGGCCCCCTGCGAAGCAGGGCGGAAAGCGACGCATCGTCGGCAGGGCCATGCGTCGTCCACCCGCCACTGCCGTGATGCGACCCAAAGGGCGCAAGAAATCTCAACTGTCATACCTCCCGGTTAGATTGGCTGTCATGGCGACGGAACCGAAGAAGACGGAGGAGACCGGGCATGCCCGGTATACCTACCGTCTTCGGCTGTCGCCTTCGGCGCATGCCGCGCTCAGCGCGGAATGGGCACGGTGTATGGGGTCTCCCCTGCTCGAGCGAAGCCGAGAGCTTGGGGAAGGATCTGGAACGAGTGCGTTGCCCGTTCGAAAAAGGCCCAGCAGGCCGAAGAGAAGTGTGGTCCGGCGCGGTTGGACAAAATGCTGACCGAGGCCCGAGCCGCGCATGCGTGGCTGCGGGCGGGCAGTAGCGTTCCTCAGCAGCAGATCATCCGGGACTTCGGGAAGTCCCGCGCCAAAGCCCTCAAGGACATCAAGGTCCGCTTGCCGATGAGGCAGCGAGCCGGGATGCCGCAGTACAAGAAGAAGCACCAGGACGAACCGACGCTCAACTACACCCAGCGTGGCTTCCGGTTGAAGGACGGCCGTCTGCATCTGGCGGGCGGCATCGTCGTGGGCGTCGTGTGGTCGCGCGACCTGCCAGCGCCTGCGTCGTCTGTGCGAATCTACCGCGACTGTCTCGGGCACTGGTACTGCTCGTTCGTGGTCGCCACGACGACCGAGACCCTGCCCGCCACCGGGCGGGACATCGGCATCGACTGGGGCGTGAAGGAGACCGCGACCACCACTAGCGACGCCCACGACCTGCCCCATGCGCAGCACGGAAAGAACGCCGCCCAGCGTCTGGCCCACTATCAGCGGATAACGGCCCGCAGGAGGCCGAAGAAGGGACAGGCTGGATCGAAGGGCTACCACGAGGCGAAGCGGCAGACGGCGAAGCTCCACAAGAAGGTGGCTCGGCAGCGCCAGGACACCGGCAGAAAGTGGGCCAAGGCCGTGGTGCGGGACCATGACCGGCTCGCGGTCGAGGACTTCCGTCCCAGGTTCCTCGCCAAGTCGACTATGGCGAGGAAGGCGGCCGACGCCGCGATCGGGGCGACCAAGCACGCCCTGACTCATATGGCCCGCAAGCACGGCCGTGAGCTGCACCTCGTACACCCCGCGCACACCACCATGGACTGCGCACAGTGCGGAGCAAGAACCAAGCACGCACTACCTCTTTCGGAACGTACCTACGCCTGCACCGCGTGCGGAGCCGTATCCCCTCGGGATAAGAACTCCGCCCGCGTGATGCTGGTCCGGGCTGGTCTCAACCCGGCTGGTGCTGATCGTGTAAGAGCTGCCGGACCGCCGGTCCGCAGCCGCCGTGAGCCAGGAATCCCCCTCCGCCAGGAGGGGGAGGATTCAAAGAAGTCCCTCCGTACGCACGTAGGCGTATAGCAAGCGCTTTCTATCCAGGGAGAAGCTAGCCTGCCGCACAAGGTTCGGACAAGGGCTTCGGACCAGAGCCGTGACCGGAGGACGACGAGATGACCGTGACCCTGGCGGACGTGGCGGCCCGCGCCCAGGTCTCCCCCGCTACCGTCTCCCGCGTGCTGAACGGCAACTACCCGGTGGCCGCGGCCACCCGGGAGCGCGTACTGCGCGCCGTGGACGACCTCGACTACGTCCTCAACGGGCCCGCGAGCTCGCTCGCCGCAGCCACGTCCGACCTGGTCGGCATCCTGGTGAACGACATCGCCGACCCCTTCTTCGGGATCATGGCGGGCGCGGTCCAGTCCGAGATCGGCGGCCCCGGCGGGCGCGCGGGCGGCGAGCGCATGGCCGTGGTCTGCAACACGGGCGGCTCCCCGGAGCGCGAGCTCACCTACCTCACCCTGCTGCAGCGGCAGCGCGCGGCCGCGGTCGTCCTGACCGGCGGCGCCCTGGAGGACCCCGACCACGCGGCCGCGGTCTCCGCGAAGCTGGCGCGCCTCGCGGACGCGGGCACCCGGATCGTGCTGTGCGGACGGCCGCCACTCGCGGACACGGACGCGGCGACCGCCACCCTCACCTTCGACAACCGCAGCGGCGGCCGACGCCTCACCGAGCACCTCCTGACCCTGGGACACGTCAGGATCGGATACGTGGCGGGCCCCATGGAGCGCACCACGACCCGGCACCGCCTGGAGGGCCACCGGGAGGCGCTTGCGGCGTCCGCCGCGGACCACGGCGACCAGGACGAGCTGACCGTCCACGGCCCCTACACCCGCCGGTCCGGCTACGAGGCCACCCTCGAACTCCTGCGCCGCGCCCCGGACTTGACGGCGATCGTGGCCGCCAACGACACGGTCGCCCTGGGCGCGTCCGCCGCCCTGCGCGACCGCGGCCTGCGCATCCCGCAGGACATCTCGGTGGCGGGCTTCGACGACCTGCCGTTCTCGGTGGACGCGGTCCCCGCCCTGACGACGGTCCGCCTCCCGCTGCACGAGGCGGGCGCCCGCGCCGGCCGCCTGGCCACGGGCGCGGAGGAGCCTCCGCCGGGGGGCGTGGCGACGATCGGGGCGGAGCTGATGGTGCGGGGGTCCACGGCGCCGCCGGCTCGGTGAGTCCGCCATATCGTTTTCACCACCGGGAAACGGAGGCCCGCATGGCGACCATCACCATGGATACACCCAGCGCCTGGGACGTACTGGACGGCGTCAACCTTCCCGGCGGCTACCGCGTCGAGATCACCGCGGGGAAGATCATCATGACTCCGCAGGGTGAGCACCCGTGGAGAGTCGTCTTCGCGGCCGCCCCTCAGATCAAGCAGCGACTGGCCGGGCAGGGCACCGTCCTCTCCCGCGTCATGATCGACTTCCCCTCCGACCAGTACGGCTACGCACCCGACCTGGCAATCGTCGCCCCCGGCGCCGAGCGCAACAGCCGCGGCCGCTTCGAGTGGCACAGTCTGGAGGCGGTCATCGAGGTCGTCTCGAAGAGCAGCCGGGACGACGACTTCGCCAAGAAGGTCCATCTGTACGCCGAATGCGGCATCCCCGTCTACGTGGTCATCGACCCCGAGGACGTCGTCTGCACCATCCACCGCGGCCCGACCCGAACCGGGAGCTACGAGGACGCAACGGAGATCCCCTTCGGCCAGGATCTGGTCCTGCCCCTCCAGGGGCGTGACATCACCATCGCGACGGACAGTTTCCCGAAGGCCGGTGACCTGGACTGAGCCCGCAGGCATGGTGGTCATGGACGGCGCGGCGTACCGTTGACTCAGTCAAAGGTGACCCGTCCCGATGACCCCGGAGTGATCCGCGATGGCCCACGCCTCCGATACGCCCATCCATGAGATCCGCGCCTTCAACCGCTTCTACACGAATCTGATCGGCGCTCTCGACTACAGCCGACAGCTCTACGTCCCGTACACCCTCACCGAAGCCCGTGTCCTCTACGAGCTCGCGCATGCCTCCCATCTCGACGCGGCCGATCTGCGCTCCGAACTCTCCCTCGATGCCGGGTACTTGAGCCGTCTGCTCGGCAAACTGGAGAAGGGCGGGATCGTCGAGCGTGCGCCCTCCGTGCGTGATCCTCGGCGGCAGCGCATCACGCTCACCGCGCGGGGCCGCGAGACCGCCGATCTGCTTGACGAGCGGTCCAGGGAGGCCGTCGGCTCGCTGCTCTCGGGCGTCCCGGCCGCCGAGCGGCCCCGCCTCGCCACCGCGATGCGCACCGTGCGGGAGATCCTGAGCAATGGCGGGGGTGGGGCTGCGGTCTCGCGTCCGTTGCTCCGTGAGCCCGGGCCCGGTGATCTCGGGTGGATCGTGCAGCGCAACGCCGCCCTGTACGCGGCCGAGTTCGGGTTCAACGCCGATTACGAAGGCCTGGTCGCCCGGATCGTCGCCGACTTCGCGGAGGATCACGACCCCCATCTGGAGCGGGTGTGGATCGCCGAGCTCGACGGGCGGCCCGTGGGCTGTGTGATGTGCGTGCGCGACGAGACGCCGGGGACCGCCCGGCTGCGGCTGCTGCTCGTCGAGCCGGACGCGCGGGGGCGCGGCATCGGGGATCAACTCGTGGGTGCCTGCGTCGAGTTCGCGCGCGGGGTGGGCTATCGCGAGCTGGCCCTGTGGACCAATGACGTCCTCCGCGCCGCCCGCGCCATCTACCAGCGGCACGGCTTCGTCCTTGTCGAGGAGAAGCCCCACCGCTCGTTCGGTGTCGATCTCATGGGGCAGGACTGGCAATTGCGTCTGGGGAGCACCCCCTAGGGCCTGTCCGATGGGTCGGGCCGGTCTTCGCGCCGGGTGCCGGTTCAGCAGGGCCGAGCGGGCCCTGGTGCGTGCAGCTGCAAGGCGGAGGAGGGCGACAACGCGAATGGGGTCTCCCCTGCTCGAGCGGAGTCGAGAGCTTGGGGAAGTTGGCAACCGACGACAACGCCGCAGATGCGCGTGCCAGGGGTCGCGACCCCGGCAGGACCCATCGGACAGGCCCTAAGGTCTGCGTCATGAAACTCGCCTTCTCCACCCTCGGCGTGCCCGGACTCCCCCTCGCCGACGTGCTGAATCTGGCCACCGTCCACGGCTTCCACGGCGTCGAGCTGCGCGCGCATCCCGAGGAACCGGTCCATCCGGGGATCGGGCTCACCGAACGCGCCGACGCGGCCGCCCGGTTCAAGGACGCGGGCGTCGAGATCGTCGGAATCGCCGGGTACGCGCGCGTGGCCGCGCCCGGCGAGGACGGGCCCGTGCTCGACGAGATACGTTCGCTGCTCACCCTCGCCCGCGATCTGGGCGCCCCGTTCATCCGCGCCTTCCCCGGCGGCGGCACCGAGCAGAGCGCCGACGAGGCCGACGCGACGGCGGCCCGGCGGCTCGGCACCGCGGCCGAGTACGCCGCGGACTTCGGCGTACGCATCCTCCTGGAGACCCACGACTCGCACCGCACGGGCGCCGCGGCGACCCGCGTCCTCGGCGCCGTCGGGCATCGCAACGCGGGCGCCCTGTGGGACCTGATGCACACCTGGCTCGGCGGCGAGTCCCCCGCCGACAGCTACGCGGCACTCTCCCCGTACCTCGGCTACGTACAGGTGAAGGACATCGCGTCCGCACAGGACACGACTCCCCTGGCGCTCGGCGACGGCGTGCTGCCGATTGCCGAGTGCGTGGACGTGCTGCTCAGCGGGGAGCACCGGGACGGCTGGCTGTGCTGGGAGTACGAGAAGCGGTGGTACGAGGGAGCGGCTCCGCTGCCTGAACTGCTCGGTACGGGGAGGGAGTTCCTGTCCCGGCTCCTGAACCGCGCGGCTTGACTTCTGCTCCTGAACCGCGCGGCCCGACTTCCGCTCCTGAGCCGCGCGGCCTGACCCCGGCGAACGACGTCAGGCCGACCCCGCCCACGAGCAGCGCCGCGGCGCACCACCCGAGGCCGCTCACCGACTCGCCGAGTACCAGCGCTGCCGCCGACATGCCGAACACCGGGACCAGGAGGGAGAAGGGCGCCACAGTGGAGGCCGGGTGGCGGCGCAGCAGGTACCCCCAGGCGCCGAAGCCGAAGACCGTGGTGATCCAGGCGACGTAGACGATGATCCCTACACCCTGCCAGTCGAGGGAGCCGAGGGCTTCGAGGTCCCGCGAGGAGCCCTCGAAGAGGAGCGAGAGGCCGAGCAGCGGAAGCACCGGGACCGTGCTCACCCACACCATGAAGTTGAGGGCGTCGGGCGGGGACGCCTTGCGGGTCAGAACGTTGGATGCGCCCCAGCAGGCCGCCGCCGCGATGAGCAGCGCGAAGGCCATGAGCGTGCCGGAACCGCCCTCGTCGACGGCCGCGACACCGATGCCCGTCAGGGCGATGATCATCCCCAACAGGCGTACGCTGCCCGGCCGTTCGCCGAGCAGCGCGAAGGCGAAGACGGCCGTGAAAACCGCCTGGATCTGCAGCACGAGCGAGGAGATACCCGCCGGCATCCCGGCGTCCATGCCGATGAACAGCAGGCCGAACTTGGCGACGCCGAGGACGAGCCCGACGCCCAGAATCCACTTCCAGGCGACCTTGGGCGGCCCCACGAAGAAGACGGCGGGCAGCGCCGCCACCAGGAAGCGCAGGGCGGAGAAGAGCAGCGGCGGGAAGTGGTCGAGCCCCACCTCGATGACGACGAAATTGACGCCCCATACGGCGGCGACGAGGACGGCCAGGCAAACATGTGCGGGTCGCATGCGTCGAGGATCACCCGGCACGACCATGTAGGACCAGCGCGGATCTCTGCATGATGGGATGAAGCAACGCTAACGAATCACGTCCCGCATGGATGGATGGGTGGATCCCTGATGCTCGATCTCGCTCGGCTGCGCGCCCTGCACGCCGTCTCGGTGCACGGCACCGTCGGCGCCGCGGCCACCGCGCTCGGCTACACCCCGTCCGCCGTCTCCCAGCAGATCGCCAAGCTGGAGCGGGAGACCCGCACCACCCTCCTCGAACGGCAGGGCAGGGGCGTCGCGCTCACCGAGGAGGCACGTCATCTCGCCGCCACCGCCCAGGAGTTGATGGCGATCGTGGAGCGCGCGGAGACCGAGCTTGAGGAGCGGCGCGGGCTGCCCGCGGGACGCCTCACCATCGCCGCGTTCGCATCGGCGGCGCGCGGCCTGCTGCCGGGAGTCCTCGCGGACCTCGCCCTGCGGCACCCCGCGCTCGACGCCCGGATGTCGGAGATCGACCCGCACCTCTCCATCGACCTGGTCGCCAAGGGCGCGGTGGATCTGGCGGTCGTGCACGACTGGGACATCGCACCGCTGCCCACGCCTCCCGGCGTCGAACAGGCCGTCATCGGCGACGACCTCTGCGACCTCGTCGTGCCCGCAGGGCACTGGCTCGCGGGGCGGGCGTCCGTGCGCCGCGAGGAGCTGAAGGACGAGCGGTGGATCACCCAGCCGCCGGGGCTCGTCTGCCACGAGTGGCTGATCCGCACCCTGCGCGAGGCGGGCTGCGAGCCGGACATCGCGCACATGGCGGAGGAGAACCCCACGCTGGTCGCGCTGGTCGCCGCGGGGCTCGGCGTCGCGCTGATCCCCCGCCTCGGCCGCGGCCCGGTCCCCGACGGGGCGGTCACCGTGCGGCTCGATCCGGTGCCGGTGCGGCGGCTGTACGCGCTGTGGCGGGCCGGGGCTTCCCGCCGCCCCGCGATCGCCGAGGCGGTCAGGACCCTGCGTGAGCACTGGCCGGCGGCCGCTCCCGAGGCCGACGCAAGCACCCACTGAGCCCGAGCCCGGCAGGCTCGGGCGCGCGGCCCGACAGCACGGTCAGCCCGACCGCCCCGGACACCGCAAGGCCACGGCCCCGGCCACACGCAGAAAGCCCCCGCGGACACCCACTGAGCCCGAGAACGGCCACAGGCTCAAGCAGCGCACGCCGCCCCACAGCACGGCCACAACACCGCCAACCAGCCCGAACACCACAAAGCCACCGACCCGGCCACACACAGAAAGCCGCCGCGGACACCCACCGAGCCCGAGAACGGCCACAGGCTCAAGCAGCGCACGCCGCCCGACAGCACGGTCACGGTGCGGATCAACCAGCCCGAACACCACAAAGCCACCGACCCGGCCACACGCAGAAATCCGCCGCGGACACCCACTGAGCCCGAGAGCCCCGAAGCGGCCGCAAGCTCAAGCAGGGCGGGCCGCCCGTCAGCGCGGTCACGGTGACGCCGCGAGGTCACCGGCCCGAAACCGCCGCGGGGGCGCCCACCGAGTCCCTCCGTTCCCCGCCGTACCACTTTCCGGAAATAGCTCTCAGCCGGGAACCCACCCGAAGCGGCCGCCGTCCAAACGGCGTGCTGCCGGAGAGTCTCCGCGAGGCGGTGTCGGCATCGCTGCTGGCTGCGAACGCTGACCACCCTCTCCGCCGCCTGCGGCCGGCAGCATGCCGTCACCGGTGCGCCCCCCTCCAACAGCACCGGTGACGGCCCCTCACTCCTCCACAGTGGCCGCCGGATCCCTTGACCGGCAGAAATCTTCGGGATATCCGTGACTCTCGGAAAGTTTCCTTCAGCCGGTTTCCCCAGCCCGGCTCCGGTCCGGCATCCGTCCCCGAAGGACGTCCCCGAAGGAGCACACATGTCCCACCGCAACGCCTCCAGACGCACCCTGCTCGCCGCCACCGCCGTCGCCGCGACGGCCCTGGCCGCCCCGTCCGTGCACGCGGCGGGCAGCGGCGACCGCGACCGCGACCGGCGCCTCCGGGAGCGCATCTCCCGCATGAGCCTGGAGGAGAAGGTCGGCCAGCTCTTCGTGATGCATGTGTATGGCCACTCCGCCACCGAGCCCGACCAGGCGGACATCGACGCCAACCTCAAGGAACTGGGCGTACGCACCGCCGCCGAGGCCGTCGCCAAGTACCACCTCGGCGGCATCATCTACTTCGCCTGGGCCCACAACACCCGCTCCCCGCACCAGACCGCCGCCCTCTCGAACGGCATCCAGCGCGCGGCCCTCGCCCCGGACACCCCCGGGCAGTCCCCCACCGCGGGCATCCCGCTGCTCATCTCCACCGACCAGGAGCACGGCGCCGTGGCCCGCGTCGGCACCCCCGCCACACTGCTGCCCGGCGCGATGGCACTGGGCGCCGCGGGCTCGCAGGCCACCGCCCGCAAGGCCGCCCGCATCGCAGGCGCCGAGCTGCGCGCGCTCGGCATCCGCCAGAACTACGCCCCGGTCGCCGACGTGAACGTCAATCCGGCCAACCCCGTCATCGGCGTACGCTCCTTCGGCTCGGACCCCGAAGCGGTCGCCAGGCTTGTCGCCGCGCAGGTCAAGGGCTACCAGGGCACGGACATCGCATCGACGTCCAAGCACTTCCCCGGCCACGGCGACACCAAGGACGACAGCCACTCCAAGCTGCCGTACATCCACCACACCCGTGAGCAGTGGGAGACCCTGGACGCCCCGCCGTTCCGTGCCGCGGTGGCCGCGGGCATCGACTCGATCATGACCGCGCACATCGTGGTCCCCGCCCTCGACCCCGCCGAGGACCCGGCCACCCTCTCCCGCCCCATCCTCACCGGCATCCTGCGCGAGGAACTCGGCTACGACGGGGTCGTGGTGACGGACTCGCTCGGCATGCAGGGCGTGCGCACGAAGTACGGCGACGACCGCGTGCCGGTGCTCGCCCTGAAGGCGGGCGTGGACCAGCTCCTGAACCCGCCGAAGCCGGAGATCGCGTGGAACGCGGTGCTCCAGGCGGTCAGGGAGGGCGAGTTGACGGAGGCGCGCCTCGACGAGTCTCTGCTGAGGATCCTGCGGCTGAAGTCGAAGCTCGACCTGTTCTCCGACCCGTACGTCACCTCGCGCGGCGTCGACAAGACGGTCGGCACCCGCGCGCATCTCGCGGCCGCCGACCGGATCGCCGAGGAGACGACGACGCTGCTCCTGAACGAGGGCGGACTGCTGCCGCTGTCACGCCGTACGCACCAGGAGATCCTGGTGGTGGGCGCCGACCCGGCGTCTCCATCAGGCACGACGGGCCCGCCGACGACCGTCATCGGGCGGGAGTTGATCGAAATCGGCTTCACCGCGACGGTGCTTCCGACGGGCACGGCCCCCTCAACTACAAAGATTGCAGAGGCAGTTGCGGCGGCATCCGGCAAGGACGCGGTGCTCGTCGGCACGTACAACGTGGGGGCGGGGAGCGCCCAGATCGCCCTGGTGGAGGCCCTCGTCGCGACCGGCGTACCCGTCGTCGCCGTCGCGATCCGCAATCCGTACGACGTGGCACGGCTCGGCACGGTGGGCGCCTCGCTGGCCGCCTACTGCTGGACGGACGTCGAACTGCGCGCCGCCGTAAGGGTGATCGCGGGTCGCGCCGAGCCGCAGGGGCGGCTGCCGGTGCCGGTGCAGCGGGCGGACGATCCGGCGCAGGTGCTGTACCCCGTGGGCTACGGCCTGACGTACTGACCGTACGCCGCACAACCGGCGCACCACCGCCAACTGACCCAAAGCACCCCGTGCACCTGGCGTGCGCCCGCCCCGGCGGGTCACGCTGGGTGCACATATCGGGGGGTTTGCCATGCTGGCCATGCCTGGCTGGAACACGGCACGGCGCGTGGGGGCGAGGTGGGTGCCGGTCCTTGCGGTGCTCGCCGTACTCGTCGGCGCGGCCGGCTGCCAGAAGTCCACGGATCCGGGGGCGGGTTCGTCGGGCCGACTCGACGACGACCGGCCGTCCGCCTCGGTGTCATCCGGGTACGGAGCGGTCTTCCTCGCCGTGGACGAGTGCAGTTCGCGGGGGCGCGAGACGTTCACGGAGGTGTCGTGCACGAGTGAACGCGCGGCGGCGCGGGTGATCGCCCGCTACGACGGGAAGGTGGCGGAGGGCCCGTCGTGCCCCGCCCGTACCGACTTCGTCCTGCACATCAGCGAGGACCGGCCCGCGGTGGACGAGGACGGGAACGGGGCGGTGCCTCGCGGGTACGCGTGCATGCGGAACCTCGAGGCGCCGCATCCCGGTGACCCCGGGGGCGGGGGCGGTCCCCGTACCGTCGTCGGGGACTGCGTCTACAGCGCGGGGCGCGACGAGGTCCGCGAGACCGCCTGCGACGGGGCGGGCGCGAAGGCTCCTGAGTACCGGGTGACGACCTCGGTCTCGGACCGCGCCAAGTGCCCGCCTGCGACGGAGCTTTACGTGTCACTGGGGGGCGGGAAGCCGGTGGGGTGCGCGGTGCGGGTGTGAACGATCAAACGCCGGACGGGCTGGATACATCCAGCCCGTCCGGCGTTTGAGGACGAACTCGGCGGAGCCGGTGACTTACGGCCGCAGCGTCTGCTCCCGCTGAACGTCACGGCGGTCCAGCTTCGCGTCGTACGGAGCCAGCGGCTTCGCGGTGGCGGAGGACGTCGAGACCCCGGCCCACGCCTGGATCCGCTCCGTCGCCTTCGCCTTCTCGTCCGCGACGAGGCCCGCCACATTCGCACCATGGTTCGCGCCCGGCGCGGTGAAGACGTAGGAGTCGTGCTTACCGCCCGTGGCGGGGTGGAACGGCTCCGCACCCCACGGGTCGTTCGCCCCGTAGACGTACATCATCCGCTGCGAGTTCTTCCGCACCCAGCTGTCCACATCCCGCATCACACCCGGCTGGAACTTCATCGGGATCGAGCGCGGGACGAAGTTCCGCGGCGGCTGGTAGCCGTAGCGGCTCAGGTCGCCGAGCCAGGGCTGGGCGATGTCGGGCGAGCCCAGCTGCGTACCGGCCTGGTAGTAGTACGGCGTGTACGGGGTAAGACCCTGGTCCGTGTAGGAGGCCCAGCCGCCCACCTCGTCGACGTAGTCGAAGATCGCCTGGTCTGAGGCGGACTTGGCGTCGGGGACGTCGGCGCACGCGGCCTCCGGCTGGTACTGCCAGAAGCCCCACACCAGGTCGAGGACGACCGCCTCGTACGCCTTGTCGAGGTTCCCGACGGTCTTGAAGGTGTAGCCGCCCGCCTCGGCGAACGCGGCGTACTTCTTCTCCAGCGGCTCACGCCGCACGAGGGCCTCGCGCTGCACGGCCTCGAGGGCGGCCCGGCACTCCTTGGTGCCGACCGTCTCGAAGAACTCGTCGTAGGCCGAGTCCTCCTTGTTCACGACGTCGTTCGGCGCGACGTACGCGACGACGCCGTCCATGTCCTTGGGGTAGAACCGCTCGTAGTACGTCGCGGTCATGCCGCCCTTCGAACCGCCGGTGGCCACCCACTTCTTGTCGTAGATGGGCTTCAGCGCCTTGAAGATGCGGTGCTGGTCGCTCGCGGCCTGCCAGATGTCGAGTTTGGACCAGTCGGCGGGCTCGGGGCGGGACGGCGTGAAGAAGCGGTACTCCATGGAGACCTGGTTGCCGTCGATGATCCGCGTCGGCTCGCTGCGGCTCGGGTTGGTCGAGACTCCGTAGCCGCTGGTGAAGAAGGCGGTGGGGCGGGCGGTGTCCTTGTGCAGCACCGTCAGGCGCTGCTTGAAGGTGCCCTTGGAGGGGTGCCGGTGGTCAATCGGCTGGGTGTAGTTGAGGACGAAGTAGCGGTAGCCGGTGTACGGCTTCTCCTCGATCAGGCTCATGCCCGGTATCGCGAGGAGCCGGTCCTTTATGTCCGTGGCCGTTGCGTCGGCCGTCTTGTCGTTGGCCCGCGGCTCGGCGGCGGTGGCCGCCCCTGCCGCGGTCACTGTGCCGACGGTGCCTATGAGCACCACTAGCGACAGAAGCCATCTGAGCGCCTTGCGCATGCACTCTCCCCTAAGTTCGCGGTTGCGTCCGCCGGAACTTATCGGAGCAACTCGCTCACTACTAGGGGCTCTTGCGTCACACCAGGACGCAGTACGTCACAAAGGGGGCACTCTCCTCAGAAGCCACTGTCAGCAGTCGCCCTCAGCAGTCGCCCTCAGCACAGGATCCAGCCGGAGCTGGTGCTCCCCCGGCCCACCGTCCCCTTCACCCACACGCAACGGCGTCCCGCGTGCACCGTCACCGGGCCCGCGTGATGGGTGTACTGACCGGAGTCCTTGGCCGGGCGGTTGCCGCGGGCCTGGACGCTGACGGACATGGTCTTGCGGGCACCGGGGCGCTTGGCGAGGGTGAGGGCGCAGACGTATCCGCGCTTCTTGTAGATCTCGACCTTGCCGGTGCTGAAGGCGAGGGTGCGCACCTTGTGGCCGGCGCAGCGGGCCACCGAGGCCTGCGCCTGTGCCGTGCCCGCGCCGATGAGCCCGACCAGGACGGACGCCGCAAGGACGGCGGCACCGAGCGCGAGACGCCGCCGTATTCGACCGTTGCTCACCGGTTCCCCTCCCGCCACTTCCGCATCAGCGTACTGATGTACGGACGCGTGCCGAAGGGGGCGCGGTTGCGAAGCTGTCGCGATTCTTCGCGGCTTCCTTCACGGTTCCTGCGCGGCGATCACGCCGCCGACGGCTCCGCCTCCCCCACGAACGTCCGCCACAGCCGCGCGTACCGCCCGTCAAGCGCGAGCAGCTCATCGTGCGTGCCGTCCTCGGCGACCCGGCCGTGGTCCATCACGATCACGCGGTCCGCGCGGGCGGCCGTGGTGAGGCGGTGGGCGACGACCAGGGTGGTGCGCTTGCCCGCGATGCGGTCGGTGGCCTGGTTGACCTGCGCCTCGGTGGCGAGGTCGAGAGCGGCGGTCGCCTCGTCGAGGAGCAGGATGTCCGGGTCGACGAGCTCGGCGCGGGCCAGGGCGATCAGCTGGCGCTGTCCCGCGGAGAGGTTGCGGCCGCGCTCGGAGACCTCGTGGAGGTAGCCGCCGTCCAGGGTGGCGATCATGTCGTGGGCGCCGACCGCACGGGCCGCGGCCTCGACCTCGGCATCCGTGGCGTCGGGGCGGCCGTAGGCGATCGCGTCGCGCACCGTGCCCGCGAAGAGGTAGGCCTCCTGCGGGACGACACCGAGGCGGTGGCGGTACGAGGTGAGGTCGAGGGAGCGCAGGTCCGTGCCGTCCACCGTCACCCTGCCGCCGGTCGGGTCGTAGAACCGGGCGACCAGTTTGACCAGGGTCGACTTGCCCGCGCCGGTCTCGCCGACGAAGGCCACGGTCTGCCCTGCGGGTATCCGGAGGCGGACGTCGCTGAGGGCCTCCTCCTCATCGCCGTACGCGAAGTCCACGTCCTCGAAGGCGATCTCGCCGCGCAGGGACAGGACGTCGAGCGGCTCGTCCGCGGCCTTGGTCGAGGTGGGCTCCTGGAGGAGTTCCTGGATGCGGCCGAGCGAGACGGTGGCCTGCTGGTAGCCGTCGAAGACCTGGGAGAGCTGCTGGACGGGTGCGAAGAACAGGTCGATGTAGAGGAGGTAGGCGACGAGCGCGCCGGTGGTCAGCGTGCCCGCCTCGATCCGGCCCGCGCCGACCATGAGCACGGCCGCCGCCGCGACCGCCGAGAGCAGCTGCACGAACGGGAAGTAGATGGATATGAGCCACTGCCCGCGGATACGCGCACTGCGGTAGTCGGCACTCGCGTCGGCGAACTTCTTGCCGCCGGAGCGCTCGCGCCGGAAGGCCTGCACGATGCGCAGTCCCGCGACGGACTCCTGGAGATCGGCGTTGACCACGGACACCCGCTCACGGGCGAGTTCGTACGCCTTGACGCTGGAGCGGCGGAAGAAGAACGTGCCGATGATCAGCGGCGGCAGCGTCGCGAAGACGACGAGCGCGAGCTCCACGTCGATGACGACGAGCGCGACCATGATGCCGAAGAAGGTGACGACGGAGACGAAGGCGGTGACCAGACCCGTCTGCAGGAAGGTGGAAAGGGCGTCCACGTCCGTCGTCATCCGGGTCATGATGCGCCCGGTCAACTCCCGCTCGTAGTAGTCGAGTCCGAGCCGCTGGAGCTGCGCGAAGATCTTCAGGCGGAGGGAGTAGAGCACCCGCTCGCCCGTCCGTCCCGTCATCCGCGTCTCGCCGATCTGCGCCGTCCACTGGACGAGCACCGCGAGCAGCGCGAGCCCGGAGGCCGCCCACACCGCGCCGAGCGCGAGCTGCGAGACGCCCTCGTCGATGCCGTGCCGGATAAGGACGGGGAGCAGCAGGCCCATGCCCGCGTCGATGGCGACGAGGAGGAGGGCGAGGAGCAGAGGCTTCCCGAATCCGGCGAGGAGGCGGCGCAGCCCGTAGGACTCCTCGGGAGTGACGGCCCGCGCCTCGTCGATGCCGGGGGTGTCGGTCGCCGGGGGCAACGCGTCGACCTGGGCGAGGAGTTCGGGCGTCGCGGGCATCCCGGACAGCGCGGTGTCCTTGGTCTCGCGGTCGCCGACCCAGAGCTGCGGGGTGATGCCGCGCTCGGCGTCGAACTCGGCGTCGAGCTCCTCGCGCAGGGAGGTGTCCTCGGGGATCTCGACCGGCACCGCGCGGCCGGGCGATACGCCGCCCAGCTCGTCGGGATCGGTCAGCAGGCGCCGGTAGAGCGGGGAGTTCTCGGTCAGCTCCTCATGCGTGCCGATGGCGGCGAGGTGTCCGTCTTCGAGTACGGCGATGCGGTCGGCGAGATTGAGCGTGGACCGGCGGTGGGCGATGAGGAGCGTGGTCCGCCCGGCCATGACGCCGCGCAGGGCCTCGTGGATCTCGTGCTCGACCTGTGCGTCCACTGCCGACGTCGCGTCGTCGAGAACAAGCAGCCGGGGGTCGGTGAGGATGGCGCGGGCGAGCGCGATGCGCTGGCGCTGACCGCCGGAGAGGGTGAGCCCGTGCTCGCCGACGGTGGTGTCGTACCCGTCGGGCAGTTCGGATATGAAGCGGTCGGCCTGGGCGGCACGGGCAGCGGCCGCTATCTCCTCCTGGCCGGCGTCGGGCTTCCCGTAAGCGATGTTGGCCCGCACGGTGTCGGAAAAGAGGAACGAATCTTCCGGTACGAGCCCGATGGCGGCCCTCAGCGAGTCGGCCGTCAGCTCGCGCACGTCGTGCCCGCCGATGAGGACGGCGCCGTGCGTCACGTCGTAGAAGCGGGGCAGCAGCAGCGAGACGGTGGACTTGCCGCTGCCGGACGAGCCGACGACGGCGAGGGTCTCGCCGGGCCTGATCTCGAAGGAGAGCCCGTCGAGGACGGGCCGACTGTGCTCGTACGAGAACGACACGTCGTCGAACTCGACGGTCGCCGGAGCGTCGGCGGGCAGCTCCTTCTTGCCGTCATCGAGCGTCGGCTCGGTGTCGATGAGTTCGAGCACGCGCTCGGCGCCAGCCCGTGCCTGCTGGCCGACGGTGAGCACCATGGCGAGCATGCGGACGGGCCCGACGAGCTGGGCGAGATAGCTGGAGAAGGCGACGAACGTACCGAGCGTGATCTGCCCGCGCACCGCGAGCCAGCCGCCGAGGGCCAGCATCGCGACCTGCCCGAGCGCGGGCACGGCCTGCAGGGCGGGGGTGTACTTCGAGTTCAGCCGGATGGTCCGAAGGCGTCCCGCGAAGAGCTTGCGCCCGACCTCCCTGAGCTTCCCGGTCTCCTGCTCCTCCTGGCCGAAGCCCTTCACGACGCGTACGCCGGAGACGGAGCCGTCCACGACTCCGGCGACGGCGGCGGCCTGGGCCTGCGCGTACCAGGTCGAGGGGTGCAGGCGGTTGCGGCTGCGCTTGGCGATGAACCACAGGGCGGGGGCGACGGCGAGCGCGACGAGGGTGAGCGGCAGCGAGAGCCACGCCATGATCACGAGGGAGATCACGAAGAGCAGGATGTTGCCGATGGTCATCGGCAGCATGAAGAGCAGGCCCTGGATCAGCTGAAGGTCACTCGTCGCCCGCCCGACGACCTGCCCGGTGGACAGCTCGTCCTGCCGCCGCCCGTCGAGCCGGGTGATCGTGTCGTACATCTCGGTACGGAGATCGTGCTGGACGTCGAGGGCGAGGCGGCCGCCGTAGTAGCGGCGGATGTAGGTGAGGACGTACACGACGACGGCGGCGCCGATGAGGGCTCCCGCCCAGGGGAGCATGGACCGGGTCCGGTCCTCGACGACGTCATCGATGATCACCTTGGTGATCAGCGGGACGAGCGCCATGACGGCCATGCCGCCGAGGGAGGCCCCGAGCGCGAGCACGACGTCCTTCGGGTACCGCCACGCGTACCCGGTCAGCCGTTTCGCCCAGCCGGATTTCTCCTGCTGGACCCCGCCCCGTTGCTCCGTCACGTTCTGCCTCCCGTCGACCTGACCTGCCGAGAGGCACAACCCGGGGCGGGGCGGATTTCATCCCGCCGCAACAAAGAGTCGGCCCCAGGGTCACGAGGCCTGGGACCGGGGGACGACGGGATGGGATCGGGGAGCAGCCGACTTACGCCGCTGCTCCTGTTAGAAGGGGCCTGGGAGGGTCACGGAGATGCCGTTACCGGTGTCCACGACCACGACATTGCTCCAGACCAGGGTCATCGGCGGGCTGCACTTCGGCTTGAACGTGGCGGTGACCGTCACGGTGAAGTTCGCCTTGCCGTTCTGGACCGGGAAGACCCCTCCGCCACCGGTGGCCTGCTTGTTCTCGGCCGACGGCTCATTGCCGCCGCGGTTGACGCACTGGGCGTCGGCGGTGACGACGATGTTGACGGACTGCTGGTTGCCGAGGCCGGCTTCCTTGCCCTTGACGGTCAGGCTGCTACCGGAGGAGGTCACCGTGGGCGTGCCGACGAAGTGGGCATTGACGGCTGCGGCGGAGGGGGCGAGGAACCCCAGGATGCCGACTGCTACTCCTGCGGGCAGCAGCAGAATCGAACGACGACGACGTGGCATAGGAATTCACCTCATCGGAGAGCCACGACGCAGAAAATTACTGTGCGTGACTGATGGAGATCGCGCGGCTGCATAAATGCCGCAGATGCCCCTAGAATATGCCTAGTTGGAAAGTTGCACAAGGAACGAAGGCCACGCACAGTCACCGTCCGATGATCCGTGCGTGGCCTCTTCTCGTTCCCGCCGCTTGACTGTGCGTGGGCTCCTTGACTGTGCGTGGGCTCAGAGATGCGTCGGCTCGAACATCCGCAGCACCGCCGGCAGCACGACGACCGAAGGACCCGGAGCCGCCAGCGCCTTCGCCAGGTCGTCCCGCAGGGATTCCGGCGACGTCAGGACCCCCGGCACCCCGAAGGACTCCGCGAGTGCGACGAAGTCGGGCCGCGACAATTCCGTCGCCGTCGGTTCGCCGAAGGCGTCCGACATGTACTCGCGCAGGATTCCGTAGCCCCCGTCGTCCACGATCAGCCAGGTGACCGGCAGGTCGTGCTGCTTGGCCGAGGCCAGTTCCGCGATGGAGTACATCGCGCCGCCGTCGCCCGATACGGCGAGTACCGGCTTCGAGGGGTCCGCGGCCGCCGCTCCCAGCGCCGCCGGGAAGCCGTAGCCGAGGCCGCCCGCGCCCTGGGCGGAGTGCATCGTGTTCGGGTGGCGGGCATCGAAGGCCGACCACGCCCAGTACGCCAGGATCGTCATGTCCCAGAAGGACGGGGACGTGTCCGGAAGGGCCGCACGCACCGATGCGAGAACCTGCTGCTCCAGGGTGAGGTCCTGGGCGGCGATCCGGTCCCGGACCTTCGCGAGCACGGTCCGCACCCGCTCGGGGGCCGAGGCGTCCTCCCGGGGGGAGTCGATCGTCTCCAGGAGCGCCGAGAGAGCCAGCCGCGCGTCCGCGTGGACGCCCAGCGCCGGGTGGTTGGACTCCAGCTTCCCGGCGTCGGCCTCGATCTGGATGACCCGGCCGCGCGGCTTGAACGTGTGGTAGTTCGATGAGAGCTCGCCCAGACCCGAGCCGACGACCAGGAGGACGTCCGCGTCCTCCAGGAAGTCCGTCGTGTACCGGTCCTCCAGCCACGACTGGAGCGAGAGCGGGTGCTCCCAGGGGAACGCGCCCTTGCCGCCGAAGGTCGTGACGACGGGCGCGTTCACCAGCTCGGCGAGGGCGAGCAGCTTGCCGCTCGCGTCCGAACGAACGACTCCGCCGCCTGCGATGATCGCCGGGCGCTCGGCCCGGGACAGCAGGTCGGCCGCCACCGCGGTCAGCTCTGGGCGCGGCACGACCTCGTCCGGGGTCGCATCCATCGCCGTGACGACAGGGAGGGTCGTCTCCGCGAGCAGGACGTCCTGCGGGATCTCCACCCACACCGGGCCGTGCGGGGCGGTCAGCGCCGACTCCCAGGCCGCGGCGATCGCGGAGGGGATCTGCGAGGCCGTGCGCACCGTGTGCACGGACTTGACCACGTCCCTGAACGACGCCTGCTGGTCGCGCAGCTCGTGGAGGTAGCCGTGCCGGCCGCCGCCGAGGCCCGCCACCGGGATCTGGCTGCCGATCGCAAGGACGGGTGACGACCCGGCGGCCGCCTCCTGGAGCGCGGCGAGCGAGGTCAGCGCGCCGGGGCCGGTGGAGAGGAGCAGCGGGGCGACCTCTCCGGTGATCCGGCCGTACGCGTCAGCGGCGAAGCCCGTGTTGTTCTCGACGCGCAGTCCCACGTACGAGAGGGACGAGCGGCGCAGGGCGTCGAACATGCCGAGCGCGTGCTGTCCGGGGAGGCCGAAGACGGTGGTCGCGCCGAGGCCCTGGAGGGTCTCGACGACGAGATCGCCGCCGTTACGCCCGGCGGGCGGGTTCAGGGCGGCCTCGGTCTGGCGTGCCGTCGGGCGCAGTACCAGGTCGTGGTCGTGGGTCATGCGGCGTCTTCTCCTTCTCGCCCGGGCTGCGGCCCGGCGGGCGCTGCGGCCGCCGGGCCGCGCGCGACGGCCCGGCGTGTCCTGGTGTCCTACAGCCTTGCGGCCGTGGTCACTTCGCGTTCTGGTCCGCACCGGCGGCACGGCCGGCGGCTATCTGCCTGCTCATGATCGTCGTCAGCTCGTACGCCGTGTGGGAGGCCGCCACCGCCGTGATCTCCGCGTGGTCGTAGGCGGGGGCGACCTCGACGACGTCCGCCGAGACGAGGTTGCAGGAGGAGAGCCCCCGCAGGATCTCCAGGAGCTCGCGCGACGTCATGCCGCCCGCCTCCGGGGTGCCGGTGCCGGGCGCGTGCGCCGGGTCCAGGCAGTCGATGTCGATGGAGATGTACAGCGGGCGGTCGCCGATGCGCTGGCGCAGCTGGTCGGCGACCTCGTCGGCGCCGCGGCGGTAGATGTCCGACGAGGTGACGATGCCGAAGCCCATCTTCTCGTCGTCCGTGAGGTCCTGCTTGCCGTACAGCGGGCCGCGCGTGCCGACGTGGGAGAGCGCCTCGGTGTCGAGGATGCCCTCCTCCACCGCGCGGCGGAACGGCGTGCCGTGCGTGTACTCCGCGCCGAAGTACGTGTCCCAGGTGTCCAGGTGCGCGTCGAAGTGCAGCAGGGCGACCGGGCCGTGCTTCTTGGCGACGGAACGCAGCAGCGGGAGCGCGATGGTGTGGTCGCCGCCAAGGGTCATCATGCGGGCGCCCGAGCCGAGGAGGTCGTCCGCCGCGGCCTCGATCGTCTCGACGGCCTCGTTGATGTTGAACGGGTTGGCGGCTATGTCACCCGCGTCCGCGACCTGCGCGAGCGCGAAGGGGGAAGCGTCCTGAGCCGGGTTGTAGGGACGGAGCAGGCGCGAGGCCTCACGGATCGCGTTGCCGCCGAAGCGGGCGCCGGGGCGGTACGAGACACCGGAGTCGAAGGGCACGCCGACCACGGCGATGTCCGTCTTGCCGCCGACCTCGTCCAGGCGGGGAAGGCGGGCATACGTCGCCGGGCCCGCGTACCGGGGAATGCGGGAGGAATCGACGGGGCCACGGGGGGTCGGGGTCTCGGCGCTGGTCATGGTCGGTTTCCTCCTGCTGATGCGAGTGCTGCGTTTTCAAGTGTCGCGCGGCCCACTGACAACGAGCACAGTGAGCACCGGCCGTGGGCCGCGCGCAAAGCTAGACGGCCACCGGGGCTTCCGGTTCCGCCTCCTCCTGCGCTCCCCGCCCCGCGAGCCGCTCGCGCCACGCGGCGAGCACCACCGCGTCGGTCGGCTTCGTGGCGAGGGAGACGACGACGTACACGGCAAGGGACGTCAGGAGGCCGTAGTAGATGGGCTCGTTGGCGAGGATTCCGTAGCCCCACATGAGCCCGATGACCGAGAGGCCACCCGCGGCGACGGCCGCAAGCGCGCCGTCCGCCGTGCCGCGCCGCCACAGCAGCCCGCCGAGGATCGGCACGAGAAGGCCGGCGACGAGCAGGTTGTAGGCGACGGTCAGCGCCTGGACGACGTCGTTGAGCGCGATGGCGATGCAGACGACGGCGATGCCCATGATCAGGATGAAGAGGCGGTTGCCCTTCACCTCGTCGTGCGGCTCGTCGCTCGCTCCGTCGGCCTTGACGACGCCCCGCAGCCGCGACCAGATGTCGTTGTTGGCGACGGTCGCGCACGCGATCAGCGCGCCGGACGAGGTGGACATCACCGCGGCGAGCGCGGCCGCGAGGACCAACCCCCGCACGCCCATGGGCAGTTCGTCCCTGACGATGGTGGCGAAGGCCGCGTCCGCGCTCGGCAGCTTCGGGTACATGACCTTGGCGGCCGTGCCGATGACGGCGCCCGCGATCGCGTAGACCAGGCAGTACGTACCGGCGACGGTGCCTCCGTAGCGGGCGACCTTGTCGCTGCGCGCGGTGAAGACGCGCTGCCAGATGTCCTGGCCGATGAGCATGCCGAACGTATAGATCAGCACGTACGTGAAGATCGTCTCGCCGCCGATGCCCAGCGGATCGAAGTACTCGGTGGGCAGCTTGGCCTTCATCTCGCTGAAGCCGCCGGCCTTGACGACCGCGATGGGCAGCAGAAGGAGCAGCACGCCGATCGTCTTGACCACGAACTGCACCATGTCGGTGAGCGTGATCGACCACATGCCGCCGAGCGTCGAGTACGCGACGACGATGGAGCCGCCGAGGATGATCGCGAGCGTGCGGTTCATGTCGAAGATGACGTCGAAGATCGTGGCGTACGCGATGGTCGATGTGACCGCGAGCATCAGCGTGTACGCCCACATGACGACTCCGGAGATGACGCCCGCGCGGCCGCCGTAGCGGAGGTCGAGCATCTCGGAGACCGTGTAGACCTTCAGGCGGGCGATGCGCGCCGAGAAGAAGACGCTCAGCGCGAGCAGCCCGAGGCCGATGGTGACGACCATCCAGGCGCCGGAGAGCCCGTACTGGTAGCCGAGGCCGACGCCGCCGATGGTGGACGCGCCGCCGAGGACGATGGCGGCCATGGTCCCGGAGTACATCCACGGCCCGAGGCGGCGTCCCGCGACCAGGAACTCGCTCTTGGACTTGGCGCGACGCATGCCCCACCAGCCCATGGCGAGCATCCCGGCGAGATAGACGACGATCACTGTGTAGTCGACGGCCATAAAGGGGGCCTCCTTCGCGCACCTCGGTGGCGTGTCGTGCAGATGGGGGTGATGACCGGCCGTGGGGACATCCGCCCGTACCCGCGGCCTGTGGTCGGCACGACCTTAGGTGGCCTGAAAGCAACGCTGAAGTGTACGTTTCATCCACTCCCAGCGACCGAGATGGATGGAACGTCCACCATGGCCGACCCAGCAGTCCCCGGCACACCACCGGTCCCGCTCGCCGCGCTGCTCGCCCGCGAGGACCTCGGGCTGCGGCAGATCGCGGGCCCGGACGCGCGGACGGCGGGTACGGCCGTGCAGTGGGTACACACCTCGGAGATGGCGGACCCGTACCCCTACCTGCTCGGGGGCGAGCTGCTCCTGACGGCGGGCGTCCACATCACCGACCCGGCGGGCTCCGGGGCGTACCTCGACGACTATGTGGCCCGCATCGTCGCGGCGGGCGGCGCGGCACTCGGCTTCGGCGTCGCCCCCATGCACGACACGGTGCCGCGCGCCCTGGTGGAGGCCTGCGACCACTACGGGCTTCCGCTCGTCGAGGTGCCTCCGCGTACGACGTTCAGCGGGGTCGCCCGAGCGGTCTGGCGGCTCATGGCCGAGGCCAGGCACGCGGAGCTGCGCCGGGTGACGCAGGCCCAGCAGGCCCTCGCCACGGCGGCGGCACGGTCCGACCCGGTCCCCGCCGTGCTGCGGCAGCTGGCGTCCCGGCTCGGCGGCCTCGCGGCGCTGTACGGGCCGGAGGGGACGGAGCTGCAGGCCGCCGGGCAGACGCCGGATGCGGCGCGGGACTCCCTGCGGGAGCTGACCGAGGTCGTGCGCCGGGGCACGACCGCCGCACCGGCGTCCGCCGCCGACACGGCAGGGGGCGTCCACCTCGCCGCCTACGCGCTGGGCGGCGGCCGCGGCTTCGCGCTCGGGCTCGCCACGGAACGCCGCGAGCCGGGCGACCACACCATCGCGGGGGCGGCGGTCGTGCTGCTCTCGCTGCTCACCGGAGAACACCAGGGCGCCTCGGAGGCGGCCCGCTCCTCCGCCCTCGTACGGCTGCTGCTAGGTGCCTCCGCCGCCGAGATCAGCCCTCTCCTGGGAGGCGACCGCTGGATCGTGGTGCACGCGCGCGGGGAGGAGCACACCCCGCTGGCCGCGACGGCGCTCGGCGCGGCGCTGGGCAGCGGTTTGGTCGACCCGCGCGAGGACGACGTACGCCTGCTCGTCCCGGCGGACCGCGAGATCACCCCACCGAACGGCTGGACCCTCGGCGCGTCCGCGCCCGCCGCGACCGGCGAGCTGCCCGCCGCCGACGCCCAGGCGGCCCGCGCCCTGCGCCGCGCCGAGGCCACCCGCGCGCCGCTCGTCCGGCACCGCGATGCGGGCATCGCCGCGCTGGTCGCGCCCGCCGAAGCCGACGCCCACGCGCGCGTGCTGCTCGCCCCACTGGGCGCCAACGAGGCCCTGACGGAGACCCTGCGCACCTGGCTCTCCCTGCACGGCAACTGGGACCGCACGGCGACGGCACTGGGGGTGCACCGCAATACGGTGCGCCAGCGCGTCACGCGGTGCGGGGCGCTTCTGGAGGCGGACTTGGATGATCCGGACGTACGGATGGAACTGTGGTTCGCACTGGGCCGGGGACGGTAAAGGGGGCGGTACGGGAGCGCCCCGTAGGGGCGCGGGGCTGTGACATTTGCGGCTCCGCCGCGTGGGCGCGACAAGCCACAACGAACCCGCAGCCGAAGAACAACCCACCCCCGCCCAAGCACAGCGGCACAACTCACAGGCCCAGCCCTCAAGACGCCCCGGCCCCGCGGCCCCAGCACCGGCAGAATAGGGACCATGCCGATACCCAACCGCGCCGCGCTCGTCGACCATCTCGTACGCTCCCGCATCGCGGGCGACGTCGCCACCCCCCGCGAGAACAACCTCAGCCACTACAGGAAGCTCGCGAACGGCGACCGTCACTACTGGCTCGGCCTGGAGCTCGGCGACCGCTGGAGCGACGAGCAGGACGTCCTCGCGGTGATGGCCGAGCGGTGCGGTGTCATCGACGACGCGGAGTACCGGCAGGGGCAGGACACCATCGACCCGGAGCTGACGGTCGACGCCCTGGAGCGGATGGCCGCCCGCCTCCGGAAGGCGGCCGCGGGCAAGGAGCGGGTCCTTTTCGCGACCGGCCACCCCGGGGGGCTGCTCGACGTGCACCGCGCGACGGCCGCCGCCCTGCGCACGGCGGGCTGCGAGATCGTCGTCATCCCGGAGGGCCTCACCGCCGACGAGGGCATGGTCTTCCAGTTCGCGGACGTGGCGATGCTGGAGCGCGGTGCGACGCTGTGGCACACGCACTCCCCCGAGCCGATGAACGCGATCCTGGACGGCCTGGAGCGCGAGGGCCGCCCGCAGCCGAACCTGGTCGTCGCCGACCACGGCTGGGCGGGACGGGCGGGCCAGCGCGGCATCGACTCCGTCGGCTACGCGGACTGCAACGACCCCGCGCTGTTCATCGGCGAGGCCGAGGGCACCCTCCAGGTGACGGTCCCGCTGGACGACCACGTCACGAGCCCGCGCTTCTACGACCCGATGACGGCGTACCTCCTGGACGCGGCGGGGCTCACTCCGGAGTCCTGACTCACGGCCACGGGACTCACGGCCACGGGTTGAGGCCCTCCTCGCGCCGCTGCGCGAACCCCGGCGTCGGGTCCAGGTAGACGCGTCGTACGGCGGGGAATCGCGCCCGCAGCCGCCGCTCGGTCTGCTCACAGGCCCATTCGACCTGCGCCGCCGTGGAGGTGTCGCGGAAGTCGACCTTGGCGGCGACGAGCGCCTCGCGCGGGCCCTGGAGCAGCGTGGTCAGTTCGAGGACGGCTTCGACGTGCTCGGAGGCGAGGAGTTCCTCGCGGATGAGTTGCCGCGTCTCCTTGGGCAGCGGGCGCCCGATGAGCAGCTCGGAGTTGGCGTGCCCCAGGACCCAGGCGACGTACACGAGCAGCACGCCGATGCACAGCGACGCGACGCCGTCCCACACGCCGGACCCGGTGAGCTGCCCACCGAGCAGACCGGCCGCGGCGAGCAGGAGGCCCGCGAGCGCCGCCGTGTCCTCCAGGACGACGGCCTTGACCGCGGTGTCGGGGGTGTGGCGCAGATAGCGCTTGAGCTTCACCCCGAAGCGGTCCGCCTCGCCGCGCGCCTGCTTGAGGCCGGTGCGCAGCGAGTAGCTCTCCAGGATGGAGGCGACGCCGAGCACGATGTACGAGACGAGCGGGTCGCCCAGGTCCTCGCCGTGCGTGAGGGTGTGGATGCCGTCGTAGACGGCGAAGACTCCGCCGCCGACGAAGGTGGCGACGGAGGCAAGGAGCGCCCAGACGTAACGGGCGCCTCCGTAGCCGAGCGGGTGGTCCTCGTCGGGGGGCCGCTCGCTGCGCTTGAGGGAGACGAGCAGCATCAGTTCGGTGACCGTGTCGGCCACCGAGTGCGCCGCCTCGGAGAGCATCGCGCTGGATCCGCTGATGACGCCGGCGACGGCCTTGGCGAGCGCGATCCCGAGGTTGGCGACGGCGGCGACGATGACGGTGAAGGCGCTCTCGCCGCCGGACCCGGACGATTGCTCACTCATGTATCGGACGGTATGTCCGATCGGCGACGGCCGCGAAACCGGGCCGCCCGAAGGGACCCCCTAGCGGGGGACCCGGACCACACCCTCCTGGATCACCGTCACCGCGAGCTGCCCGTCCTGCGTCCAGATGCGTGCCTGGCCGAGGCCGCGCCCGCCGGACGCCGACGGCGACTCCTGGTCGTACAGGAGCCATTCGTCCGCCCTGAAGGGGCGGTGGAACCACATCGCGTGGTCGAGCGACGCCCCGACGACGTCGCCGACCGCCCAGCCGCCCCGGCCGTGCGCGAGCAGCACCGAGTCGAGCAGTGTCATGTCCGAGACGTACGTGGCGAGGCAGACGTGCAGCAAGGGGTGGTCGGCCAGCTTGCCGTTGGTGCGGAACCACACCTGGGAGCGCGGCTCCCGCGGCTGCCCGACGGTGCCCCAGGGCGGCACGTCCGCATAGCGCAGATCGACGGCCGCGCGGGCCTCGACAAGGCGCTCGGCGACATCGGCCGGCAGATGGCGCGGCAGCATCTCGGCGGCGGTCGGCAGCGTCTCCGGGTCCGGCGCGGGCGGCATCCCGGTCTGGTGCTCCAGGCCCTCCTCGTGCGTCTGGAAGGACGCGGAGAGATGGAAGATCGGCTGCCCGTGCTGGACGGCGACGACCCGGCGCGTGGTGAAGGAGCGGCCGTCGCGGATCCGGTCGACGGTGTAGACGATCGGCGCTCCCGGGTCCCCGGCGCGCAGGAAGTACGCGTGCAGGGAGTGGGCAGGCCTGTCGGCGGGGACGGTGCGTCCGGCGGCGACCAGGGCCTGTGCGGCGACCTGTCCGCCGAAGACGCGGGGCACGAGTGCCGAGCGGCTCATGCCCCGGAAGATGTCCTCCTCGATCTGCTCCAGGTCGAGCAGATCGAGGAGGGCTTCAAGTGGTTGGTTCATGAATCAAGTTCTACAGGGCGATCTTTACAGGCCCATGTCTTTCTCTACAGACCCATGTCCTTGGCGATGATCATCTTCATGACCTCGCTGGTGCCGCCGTAGATGCGGTTGACGCGGTTGTCCGCGTACAGGCGGGCGATGGGGTACTCGTTCATGAAGCCGTAGCCGCCGTGCAGCTGGAGGCACTTGTCGATGACGCGGTGCGCGACCTCGGTGTTGAACAGCTTCGCGGACGCGGCCTCGGCGGCGGTCAACTCACCGGCGTCCAGGGCCTCCAGGGCGCGGTCGGCGACGGCCTCGGCGGCGTCCACCTCGGCCTGGCAGGCGGCCAGCTCGAACTTGGTGTTCTGGAAGGAGGCGACCGGCTTGCCGAAGACCGTGCGCTCCTGCACGTACTGCTTGGCGAACCGGACGGCGGCCTTGGCCTGCGCGTACGCGCCGTAGGCGATGCCCCAGCGCTCGGAGGGCAGGTTGCTGCCGAGGTAGTAGAAGCCCTTGTTCTCCTCGCCGAGGAGGTCCTCGACGGGGACCTTGACGTCGACGAACGCCAGCTCGGCGGTGTCGGAGGTCTTCAGGCCGAGCTTGTCGAGCTTGCGGCCGATGGAGTAGCCGTCGGACTTGGTGTCGACGGCGAAGAGGGATATGCCGAAGCGGCGGTCCTCGGCGGTCGGCGCGGAGGTGCGGGCGCACACGATCACGCGGTCGGCGTGCACACCGCCGGTGATGAAGGTCTTGGAGCCATTGAGGACGTAGTGCGTGCCGTCCTCGGAGAGCTTGGCGGTGGTCTTCATGCCCGCGACGTCGGAGCCGGTGCCCGGCTCGGTCATCGCGAGGGCCCACATCTCCTCGGCGGAGACGAACTTCTCCAGGTAGCGCTTCTTCTGCTCGTCGGTGGCGAGCATCTTGATGTACGGCAGGGCGAGCAGCACGTGCACACCGGAGCCGCCGAAGGTGACGCCCGCGCGGGAGGTCTCCTCGTACTGGATGGCCTCGAACTTGTGCGTCTCCATGCCGGCGCCGCCGAACTCCTCGGGGACGTTGATGCCGAAGAGGCCGAGCTCGGCGAGCTTGTAGTAGAACTCGCGCGGCACCTCACCGGCGGCGAACCACTCATCGTGGACCGGGACGACCTCGGCCTCGATGAAGGCGCGCAGAGTCTCCCGGAACGCCTCGTGGTCCTCATTGAAAACGGTACGGCGCACGGAAAACTCCCTCTACCTCTACGACGACTAAGCGCTTGCTCAGCGCTCAGGCTACCCGGCAGTTACCAGAGCGTCCAGAGATGCATGTCACTCCCCGGCTGCCGAGAACGCCCCGCGCGCCAGGCGGTGCAGCAGCTCCGCCATGGCCGCGCGGCTGGGCAGCGCGTCGCGGCGGCTCAGGTGCGGCGTGGAGTTGAGCAGGCCGAAGACCGCGTGCACGGAGACCCGCGCCGCGTTCTCGGCGAGGTCCGGGTAGACCTTGCGCACGATGTCGACCCAGATCTCCACGTACTGCCGCTGGAGCTGGCGGACCAGCTTGCGGTCACTGTCCCGCAGGCGGTCGAGCTCGCGGTCGTGCAGGGTGATCAGGGAGCGGTCGTCGAGCGCGAAGTCGATGTGCCCCTCGATGAGCGAGTCGAGGACCCGCTCCGGCGAGCCGTCCGTGTCGGCCACGCACCGCTTGCCGCCCGTCAGGAGCTGGCCGCTGATGCCGACGAGCAGCTCGGCGAGCATCGCGTCCTTGCCCGCGAAGTGCCGGTAGAGGCCGGGGCCGCTGATGCCGACGGCGGCTCCTATCTCGTCCACTCCGACTCCGTGGAAGCCCCGCTCGGCGAAGAGCCGCGCGGCCTCTCTGAGGATCTGCTCGCGGCGGGTGGGGGCGTCGGTTCTGGTGGCCATGGAATTAATTCTAGACAGGTCGGTTAGCGCTCGTTAACCTGAAGGAAACGCGTTAACGCTCATTAACCGAGCAAGGGGGCTCGACGGATGCAGCAGGCACCAGTCCTTGGGAGCGCGGCTGATCCCGCGTCCGAGGCATGGCGGACGAACGAGGCGGCGCACACCGCCCTCGTCGAAGGCCTGCGGGCCAAGCTCGCGGCGGCCAGGCTCGGCGGCGGCGAGCGGGCGCGCGCCCGCCATGTCGCGCGCGGCAAGCTGCTGCCCCGCGACCGGGTGGACGCGCTGCTCGACCCCGGCTCGCCCTTCCTGGAGCTGGCACCGCTGGCGGCCGACGGGCTCTACGGCGGGGATGCCCCGGCCGCAGGCGTCATCGCCGGGATCGGCCGGGTATCCGGGCGCACCTGCGTGATCGTCGCCAATGACGCCACCGTCAAGGGCGGGACGTACTACCCGATGACGGTGAAGAAGCACCTGCGCGCCCAGGAGGTGGCCCTGGAGAACCGCCTCCCTTGTCTCTACCTGGTGGACTCGGGCGGCGCCTTCCTGCCGATGCAGGACGACGTCTTCCCGGACCGCGAGCACTTCGGGCGGATCTTCTACAACCAGGCGCGGATGTCCGGCGCGGGCGTCCCGCAGATCGCGGCCGTCCTCGGCTCGTGCACGGCGGGCGGGGCGTATGTCCCGACAATGAGCGACGAGGCGGTGATCGTCCGCAATCAGGGCACGATCTTCCTCGGCGGCCCGCCCCTGGTGAAGGCCGCGACCGGCGAGGTCGTGACGGCCGAGGAGCTGGGCGGCGGCGAGGTCCACTCCCGCGTCTCCGGAGTGACCGACCACCTCGCGGAGGACGACGCGCACGCGCTGCGGATCGTCCGCACGATCGTCTCCACGCTCCCCGAGCGCGGCGAACTGCCGTGGTCCGTCCGGCCGGTGGAGGAGCCCAAGGTCGACCCGCTGGGGCTCTATGGAGCGGTGCCGACGGACTCCCGCACCCCCTATGACGTCCGGGAGGTCATCGCGCGCGTGGTCGACGGCTCGCGCTTCGCCGAGTTCAAGGCGGAGTACGGCCAGACGCTGGTGACGGGCTTCGCCCACATCCACGGCCACCCGGTCGGCATCATCGCGAACAACGGCATCCTGTTCTCCGAATCCGCCCAGAAGGGCGCCCACTTCATCGAGCTGTGCGACCAGCGCGGCATCCCGCTGGTCTTCCTGCAGAACATCTCCGGCTTCATGGTCGGCAGGGACTATGAAGCGGGTGGCATCGCCAAGCACGGCGCGAAGATGGTGACGGCCGTGGCCTGCACGCGCGTACCGAAGCTGACGGTGGTGATCGGCGGTTCGTACGGCGCGGGGAACTACTCGATGTGCGGCCGTGCCTACTCCCCCCGCTTCCTGTGGATGTGGCCGAACGCCAAGATCTCCGTGATGGGCGGCGAGCAGGCCGCGTCGGTCCTCGCGACCGTCAAGCGCGACCAGTTGGAGGGGCGCGGCGAGGAGTGGTCGGCGGCGGACGAGGAGGCCTTCAAGGACCCGGTCCGCGCCCAGTACGAGCAGCAGGGGAACGCCTATTACGCCACGGCACGCCTGTGGGACGACGGCGTGATCGACCCCATGGAGACCCGGCAGGTCCTCGGCCTCGCCCTGACCGCCTGCGCCGAGGCCCCGCTGAGCGAGCCCGGCTTCGGCGTCTTCCGGATGTGAGGGGCGGACGATGAGCGGCTTCCACCAGAGGACCACACCGGGAAGAGGGACGATGTTCGACACCGTGCTGGTCGCCAACCGAGGCGAGATCGCGGTCCGCGTCATCCGTACGCTGCGGGCGCTCGGCGTCCGCTCGGTCGCCGTGTTCAGCGACGCGGACGCGGACGCGCGCCATGTGCGCGAGGCGGACACGGCCGTACGGATCGGTCCTGCACCGGCCGCCGAGAGCTATCTGTCCGTGGAGCGGCTGCTTGAGGCCGCGGCCCGGACGGGCGCCCAGGCGGTGCACCCCGGCTATGGATTCCTCGCGGAGAACGCGGAGTTCGCGCGGGCCTGCGCCGGCGCCGGGCTCGCCTTCATCGGCCCGCCCGCGGAGGCCATCTCCCTGATGGGCGACAAGATCCGCGCCAAGGAGACGGTCAAGGCGGCCGGTGTCCCGGTCGTGCCGGGTTCGTCGGGCAGCGGCCTGACCGATGCCCAACTGGCCGACGCCGCACGGGAGATCGGCACGCCCGTCCTGCTCAAGCCCTCCGCGGGCGGCGGCGGCAAGGGCATGCGCCTGGTGCGGGACGCCGCCCTCCTCGCGGACGAGATCGCCGCCGCCCGGCGCGAGGCGCGCGCCTCCTTCGGTGACGACACGCTGCTCGTGGAGCGGTGGATCGACCGCCCCCGGCACATCGAGATCCAGGTCCTCGCGGACGGCCGGGGGAACGTGGTCCACCTCGGCGAGCGCGAATGCTCCCTCCAGCGCCGCCACCAGAAGATCATCGAGGAGGCGCCCAGCGTCCTCCTCGACGAGGCCACGCGCGCCGCGATGGGCGAGGCGGCGGTCCAGGCGGCACGCTCCTGCGGGTACGCGGGCGCGGGCACGGTGGAGTTCATCGTGCCGGGCAAGGACCCCTCGTCGTACTACTTCATGGAGATGAACACCCGGCTCCAGGTGGAGCATCCGGTGACCGAGCTGATCACGGGCCTCGACCTGGTGGAGTGGCAGCTGCGGGTGGCGGCGGGTGAGCAACTGCCCTTCGGGCAGCAGGACATCACTCTCACCGGGCACGCGATCGAGGCCCGCATCTGCGCCGAGGACCCCTCCCGTGGATTCCTGCCGTCGGGCGGCACCGTGCTCGCGCTGCACGAGCCGCAGGGCGACGGCGTGCGGACCGACTCCGGGCTGAGCGAGGGCACGGAGGTCGGGAGTCTGTACGACCCGATGCTGTCGAAGGTCATCGCGTACGGCCCCGACCGCGCGACGGCGCTGCGGAAGCTGCGGGCCGCGCTCGCCCGGACGGTGACGCTGGGGGTGCCGACGAACGCGGGCTTCCTGCGGCGGCTCCTCGCCCACCCGGCCGTGGTCGCCGGGGAGTTGGACACGGGACTCGTCGAGCGGGAGGCGGACGACCTGGTGCCCGACGGGGTGCCCGACGAGGTGTACGAGGCCGCCGCGGCGGTGCGCACCGCCGCCCTGGAACCCACCGGTGACGGCTGGCGGGACCCCTTCTCGGCCCCCGACGGCTGGCGGCTCGGCGGCACCCCGGCGCCGCTGACGCACTGGCTCCGCGTACCGGGCAACGACCCCGTCGCGCACATCGCCGCCGAGAGTCCGCGCACGGTCGAGCCCGGCAGCGTCACGGTCCACCTGAAGGGCCTCACCCACACCTTCCACAGGGCCGGCGACTGGCTGGGCCGGGACGGCGACGCCTGGCACGTCCAGGACCACGACCCCGTGGCGGCGAACCTCAGCGGCGCCGCCCACAGCGGGGCCGACGCCCTCACCGCCCCCATGCCCGGCACGGTCACCGTCGTCAAGGTCTCCACCGGCGATCACGTGACCGCGGGCCAGAGCCTCCTCGTCGTGGAGGCCATGAAGATGGAGCACGTCATCTCCGCCCCGCACGCGGGCACCGTCGCCGAACTGGACGTCACGCCGGGTGCGACCGTCGCCATGGACCAGGTCCTGGCCGTGGTGCTCCCCGACGAGCCGGAGGAGGACAAGAAATGACCACCCCAGCGCAGCCCGGCCTCCCCATGGTCGTCCCCACCCAGGATCTCCCGCCCCGCGTCCGTATCTACGAGGTGGGCGCCCGCGACGGCCTGCAGAACGAGAAATCGGTCGTCCCCACGGAGATCAAGGCGGAGTTCATCCGCCGCCTGGCGGACGCCGGCCTCACCACCATCGAGGCGACCAGCTTCGTGCACCCCAAGTGGGTGCCCCAACTGGCCGACGCCGAGCAGCTGTTCCCGCTCGTGAGCGACCTCGTGCGGGACGCGGGCGCCAAGCTCCCCGTCCTCGTTCCGAACGGACGGGGCCTGGACCGCGCCCTGGCGCTCGGCGCCCGCAGCGTCGCCGTCTTCCTCAGCGCCACCGAGTCCTTCGCCAAGGCCAACCTCAACCGCACGATGGCCGAGGCGCTCGCCATGTCGGAGCCCGTGGTGGCCCGCGCCCGCGAGCAGAAGGTCCATGTCAGGGGCTATCTCTCCATGTGCTTCGGCGACCCCTGGGAAGGGCCTGTGCCCATCGCACAGGTGGTCCGCACGGCGAAGGCGCTCCTGGACATGGGCTGCGAGGAGCTCAGCCTCGGCGACACGATCGGTGTGGCGACGCCGGGCCATGTCCTCGCGCTGCTCGCCGAATTGAACGAGGAGGGCGTGCCCACCGACCGCATCGGCGTGCACTTCCACGACACGTACGGCCAGGCGCTCTCCAACACCCTCGCCGCCCTGCAGCACGGTGTGCGCACGGTCGACGCGTCGGCGGGCGGCCTCGGCGGCTGCCCGTACGCGAAGAGCGCCACCGGCAACCTCGCCACCGAAGACCTCGTATGGATGCTCGACGGCCTCGGTATCGAGACCGGCGTCGATCTCGGCCGTCTCACCGCCACCAGCGCGTGGATGGCCGCACAACTGGGCCGACCCAGCCCCTCCCGCACCGTCCGTGCCCTGACGGGCGCCTCCCACCAGGAGCAGTGAAGAACGATGGACCACCGTCTGTCCCCCGAGCACGAGGAACTCCGCCGCACCGTGGAGGAGTTCGCGCACGACGTCGTCGCCCCGAAGATCGGCGACCTCTACGAACGCCATGAGTTCCCGTACGAGATCGTCCGCGAGATGGGCCGCATGGGCCTGTTCGGACTCCCCTTCCCCGAAGAGTACGGCGGGATGGGCGGCGACTATCTCGCCCTCGGCATCGCCCTGGAGGAGCTGGCACGGGTCGACTCCTCCGTGGCGATCACCCTGGAGGCGGGCGTCTCCCTGGGCGCGATGCCGATCCACCTCTTCGGTACGGAGGAGCAGAAGCGTGAGTGGCTCCCCCGGCTCTGTTCCGGTGAACTCCTCGGCGCCTTCGGCCTGACCGAGCCGGACGGCGGCTCGGACGCGAGCGGCACACGGACCACCGCGGTGCGCGAGGGCGACGAATGGGTGATCAACGGCTCCAAGTGCTTCATCACCAACTCCGGTACGGACATCACGGGTCTGGTCACCGTCACCGCGGTCACCGGCCGCAAGCCGGACGGCCGCCCGCTGATCTCCGCGATCATCGTGCCGTCCGGGACGCCCGGGTTCACGGTGGCCGCCCCATACTCGAAGGTCGGCTGGAACGCATCGGACACCCGTGAGCTGTCCTTCTCCGACGTTCGGGTCCCTGCGGCGAACCTGCTCGGCGAGGAGGGCCGCGGCTACGCCCAGTTCCTGCGGATCCTGGACGAGGGCCGGATCGCGATCTCCGCGCTCGCCACGGGCCTCGCGCAGGGCTGCGTGGACGAGTCGGTGAAGTACGCCAAGGAGCGGCACGCGTTCGGGAAGCCGATCGGCGCCAACCAGGCCATACAGTTCAAGATCGCCGACATGGAGACGCGGGCGCACATGGCGCGGGTCGGCTGGCGGGACGCGGCGTCGCGCCTGGTGAGCGGGGAGCCGTTCAAGAAGGAGGCAGCGATCGCGAAGCTGTACTCGTCGACGGTCGCCGTCGACAACGCCCGTGAGGCCACGCAGATTCATGGCGGATACGGGTTCATGAACGAGTACCCCGTGGCCCGGATGTGGCGGGACTCCAAGATCCTGGAGATCGGGGAGGGGACGAGTGAGGTGCAGCGGATGCTGATCGCCCGGGAGCTGGGCTTCGCCGGGTAGCCCTGCAGCTTTCGAGGGACTCCGGTTGACCCGGGGCCTCCGAGGGCAGGCGCCAGGGGCCACTGGACACCACGTTAGGTTAGGTTAACCTAAGCGCTAGTTCCGGCCAGTGGCCCGTCGCCGTCCTCACGAAAGCAGAGACCCTCATGTCCCACGCCCGCCTCACCCAGCCCTCCCGTCGCGGCATTCTCGCCGCCGGCGGCGCCCTTGGCCTCACGGCCCTGCTGGCAGCCTGCGGTGACGACAAAAAGGGCGGCTCGGGCAAGGCGGACGCCTCGGACTCCGGGCCCTGGAGCTTCAAGGACGACCGCGGCACGACCGCCAAGAGCAAGTCCACGCCGCAGAACATCGTCGCCTTCACCGGCGTCGCCGCCGCCCTCTTCGACTACGGCATCGAGGTCAAGGGCGTCTTCGGCCCGACGAAGACCAAGGACGGCAAGCCCGACGTCCAGGCCGGCGACATGGACATCAGCAAGCTGACGATCCTCGGCAACGAGTGGGGCAAGTTCAACATCGAGAAGTACGCGGGCCTCGCCCCCGACCTTCTCGTCTCCACGATGTTCGACGACGCGGGCACCCTCTGGTCCGTCCCCGAGGAGAGCAAGGACAAGATCCTCAAGCTCGCCCCGAGCGCCGGCATCAGCGTCTTCGACCGCAAGATGACCGAGCCGCTGCAGCGCCTCCTCGCACTCGCCGAGTCGCTGGGCGCCGACGTGAAGGCCGACAAGGTCGTCAAGGCGAAGAAGCGCTTCGAGGCCGCGGCCGAGCGGCTGCGCAAGGTCGCCAAGGCGAACAAGGACATCAAGGTCCTCGTCGGCTCGGCCAGCCAGGACATCTTCTACGTCTCGGGCACAAACCTCTCCGCCGACCTGGAGTACTTCAAGTCCCTCGGCGTGAACTTCATCGAGCCGTCCGAGAGCGCCAAGAAGGCGAGCGGCGGCTGGTTCGAGAACCTGAGCTGGGAGAACGTCAACAAGTACGGCGCGGACGTGATCATGATGGACAACCGCACCGCCACCATCCAGCCCGCCGACCTGGACAAGCCGACCTGGACGAAGCTGCCAGCGGTCAAGGCCGGGCAGGTCATCCCCCGCGTCACCGAGCCCATTTACTCGTACGACAAGTGCGCCCCGATCCTCGAGGACCTCGCCGACGCGATCGAGAAGGCCAAGAAGGTCAGCTGAGCCAAGGAAGGCCAGCCGAGTCGACGCCCCGCTGAATCCGACATTCCGTCAAGAGCTGCCCCCTCCACGCATAACGGAGGGGGCAGCTCCGTTTCTGAGGCCCCTGGGTTCAATGAGGCGAGAAGTTAGGTTAGGCTTACCTCACTTCCCCAAATCACCTCACCCAGAGGACCGTTCATGCGCTCGCACCTGCTCAACGACACCACCGCGGAGCGTTACCGCAGCTCCGTGACCGAAGGAGTCGAGCGGGTGGCGGCCAGAATCGCCACCACCTCCCGCCCGTTCACCGGGATCTCCGTCGACGCGCTCGCTCCCCGCATCGAGGCCGTCGACCTGGACGAGCCCCTGCACGACACGATCGCCGCCCTGGACGAGCTCGACGAGCTCTACCTGCGTGACGCCGTGTACTTCCACCACCCCCGCTATCTCGCGCACCTCAACTGCCCGGTCGTCATCCCCGCCGTCCTGGGCGAGGCCGTGCTCTCCGCGGTCAACTCCTCGCTCGACACCTGGGACCAGTCCGCGGGCGGCACGCTCATCGAGCGCCGCCTCATCGACTGGACCGCAGAGCGCATCGGGCTCGGCCCGGCCGCCGACGGCGTGTTCACCAGCGGCGGCACGCAGTCCAATCTGCAGGCTCTGCTGCTCGCCCGCGAGGAGGCGGCCAAGGCCGGCAAGCCCGTCGACCGCCTTCGCATCTTCGCCTCCGAGGTCGGCCACTTCAGCGTCCAGAAAGCCGCCACGCTGCTCGGCCTCGGCAAGGACGCGGTCGTCTCCATCCCCACCGACCAGAACAAGCGCATGCAGACCGTGGCCCTCGCCCGCGAGCTGGAGCGCTGCCGCCGCGACGACCTCTCCCCCATGGCGGTCGTCGCCACCGCAGGCACCACCGACTTCGGTTCCATCGACCCGCTGCCCGAGATCGCCGGACTGTGCGAGCAGTACGAGACCTGGCTGCACGTCGACGCGGCGTACGGCTGCGGTCTGCTCGCCTCGCGCAAGAACCGGTACCTGATCGACGGCATCGAGCACGCCGACTCCGTCACCGTCGACTACCACAAGTCCTTCTTCCAGCCGGTGAGTTCGTCCGCCGTCCTGGTGCGGGACGGCGCGACGCTGAGCCACGCGACGTACCACGCGGAGTACCTCAACCCGCGCCGCATGGTGCAGGAGCGCATCCCCAACCAGGTGGACAAGTCCCTCCAGACGACGCGGCGCTTCGACGCCCTGAAGCTGTGGATGACGCTGCGCGTGATGGGCGCGGACGCGATCGGCGACCTCTTCGACGAGGTCTGTGCCCTCGCCGAGCACGGCTGGAAGATGCTGGCCGCCGACCCCCGCTACGACGTGGTCGTCGAGCCCCAGCTCTCGACGCTCGTCTTCCGCTACATCCCCGGGTCGATCTGCGACCCGTCGGCCATCGACCGGGCCAATCTGTACGCCCGCAAGGCCCTGTTCGCCTCCGGTGACGCCGTCGTGGCGGGCACCAAGGTGGGCGACCGCCAGTACCTGAAGTTCACCCTGCTCAACCCCGAGACCACGGCCGACGACATCGCGGCCGTCCTCGATCTGATCGCCGGCCACGCCGAGCAGTACCTGGGAGAGACCCTTGACCGCGCTTCCTGAGCCCCTCGACTTCATCGGCATCGGCCTGGGCCCCTTCAACCTCGGCCTCGCCTGTCTGACCGAGCCCGTCGACGAACTGAACGGCCTGTTCCTGGAGTCCAAGCCGGACTTCGAGTGGCACTCGGGCATGTTCCTCGACGGCGCCCACCTCCAGACGCCGTTCATGTCCGACCTGGTCACCCTCGCGGACCCCACTTCCCCCTACTCCTTCCTCAACTACCTGAAGGAATCGGGGCGGTTGTACTCCTTCTACATCCGCGAGAACTTCTATCCGCTGCGCACCGAGTACAACGACTACTGCCGCTGGGCGGCCGCGAAACTGTCGTCGATCCGCTTCAGCACGATGGTGACCGAGGTGACGTACGAGGACGAGAACGAGCTGTACGTCGTCCGCACCGACACCGGCGACACCTTCCGGGCCCGCCACCTCGTCCTCGGCACCGGCACCCCGCCGCACATCCCCGCGCCCTGCGCGGACCTCGGCGGGGACTTCATCCACAACTCCCGCTATCTGCAGGCCAAGCAGGAGCTCCAGCGGAAGAAGTCGATCACGCTCGTCGGCAGCGGCCAGTCCGCCGCCGAGATCTACCAGGACCTCCTGAGCGAGATCGACGTACACGGCTACCAGCTCAACTGGGTCACCCGCTCCCCGCGCTTCTTCCCCCTCGAGTACACGAAGCTGACGCTGGAGATGACCTCTCCGGAGTACGTCGACTACTTCCACGCGCTGCCGGAAGAGACCCGCTACCGCCTGCAGGACCAGCAGAAGACCCTCTTCAAGGGCATCGACGGCGACCTCATCAACGAGATCTTCGACCTGCTCTACCAGAAGAACATCGGCGGCCCCGTGCCGACCCGCCTGCTCACCAACTCGGCGCTGCACAGCGCCCGTTACGAGAACGGCGCCTACACCCTGGGCCTGCGCCAGGAGGAGCAGGGCAAGGACTTCGAGCTGAGCTCGGAGGGCCTGATCCTCGCCACCGGCTATCAGTACGTCGTACCCGACTTCCTGGAGCCGGTGCGCGACCGGATCCGCTGGGACGGCCGAGGCCGCTACGAGGTCGCCCGCAACTACTCCATCGACACCACGGGGCGCGGCATCTTCCTGCAGAACGGCGCCGTGCACGCCCACTCGCTCACCAGCCCCGACCTGGGCATGGGCCCCTACCGCAACGCCTACATCATCGGCGAGCTGCTCGGCTCCGAGTACTACCCCGTCGAGAAGTCCATCGCCTTCCAGGAGTTCGCCGTATGAGCGCCACCACAGGAGAGCTGACCCTCCGCCCCCTCGACCCCCTGAAGGACTCCGAGCTCCTGCACGGCTGGGTCACCCACCCCAAGGCCGCGTTCTGGATGATGCAGGACGCCAAGCTCCCGGACGTCGAGCGCGAGTACATGGCGATCGCGGCCGCCGAGCACCACGACGCGTTCCTCGGCCTGCACGACGGCGTGCCCGCGTTCCTCATGGAGAGGTACGACCCCGCGCACGTCGAACTCGTGGGTCTTTACGAGCCCCGACCCGGCGACGTGGGCATGCACTTCCTCACCGCACCGTCCGACGTCCGCGTGCCCGGCTTCACCCGCGCCGTGATCACCAAGGTGATGGCGACGCTCTTCGCCGACCCCGCCACCCAACGCGTCGTGGTCGAACCCGACGTACGCAACACGGCGGTACACGCCCTCAACGAAGCCGTCGGGTTCCGTCCCGCACACGTCATCCAGAAGCCGGAGAAGGAAGCCCTGCTGAGCTTCTGCACCCGGGAGCAGTTCGAAGCAGCAGTAACTGAAAGGGAGTTGGCGATATGACCCTGTCCGACGCCGTGGCGCACCTGACCCCCGAGCGCTGGGAGCAGGCCAACCGCCTCCTCATCCGCAAAGCCATCGCCGAGTTCTCCCACGAGCGGCTCTTCACCCCGGAGCCGCTGGGCGACGACACATTCGTCATCCGCAGCGACGACGCCCTGACCCGCTACCGGTTCAGCGCCCGCCGCCTGCGGCTGGACCACTGGCACGTCGACGCCGACTCGATCACCCGCCACCGCGACGGCGCCGAACTCCCCCTGGACGCCCTGGAGTTCTTCGTCGAGCTGCGCACGGCCCTGGGCCTGAGCGACGAGATCCTGCCGGTCTACCTGGAGGAGATCTCCTCCACCCTCTCCGGCACCTGCTACAAACTGACCAAGCCCGCGATCCCGGCCGCCGAGCTCTCCCGCTCCGGCTTCCAGGAGATCGAGACGGGCATGACCGAGGGCCACCCCTGCTTCGTCGCCAACAACGGCCGCCTCGGCTTCGGCGTGCACGAGTACCTCTCGTACGCTCCCGAGACCGCGAGCCCCGTACGCCTGGTGTGGCTCGCGGCGAGCAAGGAGCGGGCGGCGTTCACGGCGGGCGCAGGACTCGAGTACGAGTCGTTCCTGCGGGCCGAGTTGGGCCAGGAGACCCTGGACCGCTTCGACCGGAAACTCCGTGACCAGGGCCTGGACCCGGAGGACTACCTCCTGATCCCGGCCCACCCCTGGCAGTGGTGGAACAAGCTGTCGGTGACCTTCGCGGCCGAGGTCGCCCAGCGGCGCCTGGTGTGCCTGGGCGAGGGCGGGGACGAGTATCTGGCCCAGCAGTCGATCCGTACCTTCTTCAACTCCACCGAACCCGCCAAGCACTATGTGAAGACGGCGCTCTCCGTCATCAACATGGGCTTCATGCGCGGCCTTTCGGCGGCGTACATGGAGGCGACCCCGGCGATCAACGACTGGCTCGCGAACCTCATCGACACCGACGAGACGCTGAAGTCCACCGGCCTGACGATCATCCGCGAGCGCGCCGCCGTCGGCTATCGCCACCTGGAGTACGAGGCCGCGACCGACCGCTACTCCCCCTACCGCAAGATGCTCGCCGCCCTGTGGCGCGAGAGCCCTGTGACGTCCCTCGCCGAGGGCGAGCAGCTCGCCACCATGGCCTCGCTGCTGCACACCGACCGGGACGGCGCGTCCTTCGCGGGCGCCCTCATCGAGCGCTCCGGCCTCACCCCGGCCGAGTGGCTGCGCGGCTATCTGCACGCCTATCTGACGCCGCTCCTTCACAGCTTCTACGCGTACGACCTCGTCTTCATGCCGCACGGCGAGAACGTGATCCTGGTCCTGAAGGACGGCGTCGTACAGCGGGCGATCTTCAAGGACATCGCCGAGGAGATCGCGGTCATGGACCCGGACGCGGTGCTCCCGCCCACGGTCGAGCGGCTCCGCGTCGAGGTCCCCGAGGGCCAGAAGCTCCTGTCGATCTTCACGGACGTCTTCGACTGCTTCTTCCGCTTCCTGTCGGCGAACCTCGTCACGGAGGGCCTTGTCGACGAGGAGGGCTTCTGGGCGGCGGTCGCGGAGTGCGTCACCACCTACCAGGAGGCGACGCCCCAACTGGCCGACAAGTTCAAGCAGTACGACCTGTTCGCCCCCGAGTTCGCCCGGTCCTGCCTGAACCGGCTGCAGCTGCGGGACAACGAGCAGATGGTCGACCTCGCGGACCCGGCGGGCGCGCTGCAGCTGGTGGGGACGCTGAAGAACCCGCTCGCGTAAGCGGCCCCCCATAGGCCGAGTGGGGCTCCCGAGACGCTGCAGTCGATAGCGGCTGCGCCGCGGGTCGGGAGCCCCACTCATGCACGTACGCGAAGAGCTACTTACTGGGCCAAGGCACCTGAGGCGACTTGTAGTAGTCCATGCCCATCGCGTCCCAGCGCGGTCCCTGCGCGGCGAGCCGCACCTTGTACTTGTCCCAGTCGTGCGTCGACGCGGGCGACCAGCCGAGCTCGGCGATGCCCGGAAGGCGCGGGAACGCCATGTACTCGATGTGCTGGGAGGTCGAGATCGTCTCCGACCACAGCGGCGCCTCGACACCCTGGATCGAGTCCGCGGGCGCGCCCGTCAGGTACGTGCCCGGGTCCCAGTCGTAGCTGCGCTGCACCTCGACGTAGCCCGCCCAGGCCAGGCCGAGCGGGGTGTCCTTGTTGTACTTCATGTCCATGTAGGCGCGGTCGGCCGGCGAGAGGACCAGCTTGGTGCCGTTCTTCGCCGCGTTCGCGACCTGCTCGCGCTCGGCGGCACTGGTCGCGTCGTAGCCCCAGTACTGCGCGAGGGCGCCCTTCGCGGGTGTCGCGCCGGTCAGCTGGTGCCAACCGATCACGGTCTTCCCGTACTTGGCGACCACGGGCTGCACCTTGTTCATGAACGCCACATAGTCCTCGTGGCTGGTGGAGTGCGCCTCGTCGCCGCCGATGTGGATGTACTTGCCGGGCGTCATGGCGGCGAGCTCGCGGATCACGTCGTCCACGAAGTCGTACGTCACGTCCTTCTTGACGCACAGCGAGCTGAAGCCGACCTCGGTGCCGGTGTAGAGCGGGGGCGCCACGCCGTTGCAGTTCAGCTCGGCGTACGAGGCGAGCGCGGCGTTCGTGTGGCCCGGCATGTCGATCTCGGGGATCACTTCGAGCTGACGCGATGAGGCGTACTCGATGATCTCCTTGTACTGGGCCTTGGTGTAGTAGCCGCCCTTGCCGCCACCGACCTGCGTGGAGCCGCCGTACTCGGCCAGCTTGGGCCAGGAGTCGATGGCGATGCGCCAGCCCTGGTCGTCGCTCAGGTGCAGATGCAGCTTGTTGACCTTGTAGAGCGACATCTGGTCGATGTACCGCTTGACCTTGTCCACCGAAAAGAAGTGCCGCGATACGTCGAGCATGGCGCCGCGGTACTCGTAGCGCGGCTTGTCCTCGATGGTGCCGCCGGCGACCAGCCAAGGTCCGGTCTGCTTCGTCTTCCGCTCGGCGGCCGCGGGAAGCTGCTGACGCAACGTCTGCACGCCGTAGAAGAGTCCGGCGGCCTTGCGGGCGGTGATGGTGACGGAACCGCGCTTGGACTCCAGGCGGTAGCCCTCGTCGCCAAGCGACTTGTCCTCGGCGGAGAGCCGGAGGCGGATGCCGTCGCGCCCTTCGCCATCGGTGACCTTGAGCGCGTAGCCGGTGGAGGGACGCAGGACGTCCGCCAGATAGCCGCCGATCCGCTGCGCGTCACGCGAGTCGTCGACCCGGATGCGGGTCTTGGAGTTGATCTCGTACGCCGATCCGCCGGGGACGGCCGACGCGGGCGCCGGGATGACCTGGCCGAGCGGGGTCGGGGCGGGGGTCGTGACTGCCTCCTGACCGGACGGCACGGCGGCCACCGACGAGAGTCCGGCCGCGGCGACGAGCAGCAGCGAGCCGAACAGGCGGGTCGATCTGTGGTGCTCTCTCACAAGCGGGTCCCTTCGACGGGCCATCCCTGTGGTGCATCGCAACCGAACGGTCACCATGGGTACCTTGCGCCCCGCAGCGGGTCAAGGGTGTAGACCACTTCCGCCGCCCGCCGATGGAAGAATCGTCGCATGGCGGAAATCATCCAGCGCGACGGGACCTGGACCTTCGACGGAGAGACACTGCGCCTTGTGCCGGGACGCGACAAGAACGTGTCTCTGCTGCGCAAGTCGCTGGGGGAACTGGCCGTCCCCTTGGCCGCGTTGGCGGGTATCGCCTTCGAGCAGGGCAAGAAGTCGGGCCGGTTGAGGCTGCGCCTGCGGGACGGCGCGGACCCGCTCCTGCTGGCCACCGGCGGCAAGCTCTCGGACTCGGCGGACCCCTATCAGCTGACGGTGGAGCCGGACCGGTACGGGGTCGCGGAGTACGTCGTGGACGAGGTGCGCAACGCACTCCTTCTCGAACAGGTGCCGGCCGCGTCCTGCGAGAGCTATCTGCTGCCGGGGCCCTCCGTGCCGCTGTCGGTCTCCGCGGGGGACGGCACCGCAAGCTTCGACGGTGAGCACATCCGCCTGGAGTGGAACTGGAAGACGGAGGAGGCGAAGTCGGCCTCGGGCACGCGGTCGCTGGCGCTCGCGGATGTGGCCGCGGTGGAGTGGCAGCCCGCGGTCGGCCTGGAGAACGGATACCTCCGCTTCACCGTGCGGCACTCCCCCACCAAGGCTCCGCCGAAGTACGACCCGAACTCGGTCGAGCTGTGGGGCTTCAAGAAGGACCCGCTGATGGCGCTGGTCGCCGCGGCCGTCCAGGTGCGTCTGCCGCATCCCTCCGGGCCCGCCCCGGGCGAGGTTCAGGCCGCGCCCGCGTTGGCGGCGGCCCCGCCGGCGGGGCCCCCGGAACCGTCCGGGGACGATCATGACGCGCTGCTGCGGCGGCTCCGCGAGCTGGGGGAGCTTCATCAGTCCGGGATACTCACGGACGACGAGTTCTCCCTCGCCAAGCAGGCCGTCCTGAAGCGGATGTAAGCCGTCTGTAAGCCCTCGGGGCCGGATTTCGCCACGCCCCTGCCCGGAATCGGGCAGGATTGTTGCGTACGGAGGGGTATTCCTCCAGGATCAACGAATGCACGACGACCTGGTGGACCACCTGACCCGCAGCACCCCGCTCCAGCGGGGCGAAGCCCTGCGGGTCATCCAGGACGTGCTCGCCTACTTCGACGAGACGACCGAAGAGTTCGTCCGTCGCCGCCACCGCGAACTGCAAGGCCAGGGCCTGCTGAACGCGGCGATCTTCGAGCAGATCTCGGCGGATCTCGAATACCGCGCGGTCGCGCCGCCCGAGCTCAGCCTCAGACAGCTGCGCCGCATGATCTACGGCTAGAGCCCAGCAGAGATCACAAACCAAAAATCCCTCTTACGGCTAGGACACCCTCTATGTGCGGAATCGTCGGTTATATCGGCAAGCGTGACGTGGCCCCGCTCCTCCTCGAAGGCCTGCAGCGCCTGGAGTACCGCGGCTACGACTCCGCCGGCGTCGTCATCACGGGCCCCAAGGCCACCGGCCTGAAGATGGTCAAGGCCAAGGGCCGCGTCCGCGACCTGGAGGCCAAGGTCCCCGCCCGCTTCAAGGGCACGACCGGCATCGCCCACACCCGCTGGGCCACCCACGGCGCCCCGTCCGACGAGAACGCCCACCCGCACATGTCGGGCGACAACAAGGTCGCCGTCGTACACAACGGCATCATCGACAACGCCTCCGAGCTGCGCGCCAAGCTCACCGCCGACGGCGTCGACTTCCTCTCCGAGACGGACACCGAGGTCCTCACCCACCTCATCGCCCGCGCCCAGGCGGACAAGCTGGAGGACAAGGTCCGCGAGGCCCTGCGCCACGTCGAGGGCACGTACGGCATCGCCGTCCTGCACGCCGACTTCAACGACCGCATCGTCGTCGCCCGCAACGGCTCCCCCGTCGTCCTCGGCATCGGCGAGAAGGAGATGTTCGTCGCCTCGGACGTCGCCGCGCTCGTCTCGCACACCCGCCAGGTCGTCACCCTCGACGACGGCGAGATGGCCACCATCAAGGCCGACGACTACCGCACGTACACCACCGAGGGCTCGCGCACGACGGCCTCGCCGACCACCGTGGAGTGGGAGGCCGAGTCGTACGACATGGGCGGCCACGACACGTACATGCACAAGGAGATCTTCGAGCAGCCCGACGCGGTGGACCGCGTTCTGCGCGGCCGCATCGACGACCGCTTCTCCACCGTGCACCTCGGCGGCCTGAACCTGGACGCGCACGACGCCCGCAAGGTACGCCGCGTCAAGATCCTCGGCTGCGGCACCTCGTACCACGCGGGCATGATCGGCGCCCAGATGATCGAGGAGCTGGCCCGCATCCCCGCCGACGCCGAGCCGGCGTCCGAGTTCCGCTACCGCAACGCGGTCGTGGACCCCGACACCCTCTACATCGCGGTCTCCCAGTCCGGTGAGACGTACGACGTGCTCGCCGCCGTCCAGGAGCTGAAGCGCAAGGGCGCCCGCGTCCTCGGCGTCGTGAACGTCGTCGGCTCGGCGATCGCCCGTGAGGCGGACGCGGGCGTGTACGTCCACGCGGGCCCCGAGGTCTGCGTCGTCTCGACCAAGTGCTTCACCAACACCACGGTCGCCTTCGGCCTGCTCGCCCTGCACCTGGGCCGCATCCGCGACCTGTCGGTCTCCGACGGCAAGCGGATCATCGACGGCCTGCGCAAGCTGCCCGGACAGATCTCGGAGATCCTCAAGCAGGAGGACGAGATCAAGAAGATCGCGAAGGGCTACGCGGACGCCCGCTCGATGCTCTTCATCGGACGCGTACGCGGCTACCCCGTCGCCCGCGAGGCCTCCCTCAAGCTCAAGGAGGTCTCATACATCCACGCCGAGGCCTACCCGGCCTCCGAGCTCAAGCACGGCCCGCTCGCGCTCATCGAGCCCGCGCTCCCCACGGTCGCGATCGTCCCGAACGACGACCTCCTGGAGAAGAACCGCGCCGCCCTCGAGGAGATCAAGGCCCGCAGCGGCAAGATCCTCGCGGTCGCGCACCAGGAGCAGGAGAAGGCCGACCAGACGATCGTCGTCCCGAAGAACGAGGACGAGCTGGACCCGATCCTGATGGGCATCCCGCTCCAACTCCTCGCCTACCACACGGCGTTGGCGCTGGGCAGGGACATCGACAAGCCGCGAAACCTGGCGAAGTCGGTGACGGTGGAATAGTCCGGGCCCCGTAGGGGCGCGGGGAACTGCGCGACAAGCCCCCACAGCCCCGCACGGAACAGACAAGCGGAACGGGCCCTCTGCGTGCCACCAAGCGCAGAGGGCCCGTTCCCAGAGGGCCAGGGGCGCCCATTCCCCCGACCCGCGCCTGCATCAGCCGGTAGCCGTCACTCCACGGCCTGCAGGACGCCCCGGGAGAGCCGTGGGCCAGTTGGCGAGGGCCGCCGTCGCGCCGTACCAGGCGAGCAGGCCGCCGACCACGGCGAACCAGCCGCCCGCCTTCGCGAGCCCCGCGCTGTCACCGAACAGCGCCACGGCGATCAGGACGAGGGACACGAAGAGCAGTCCGTACGTCCCCCGCGCGAGCGCCGCGCCACCGGGTGCCCCCAGGGTCAGGCTGAGCGTGACGAGCGCGAAGAGCAGCAGGAAGAGGCCCGCGGCGTTGGCGGAGGCCTCGACGTCCGCCGTGATGCCCCAGGTGAACCAGAGTGCGCCGAGCGCGGTGAAGGCCGTACCGGTGAACGCGTCGCTGTCGCGGAACGCGAACAGACCGGCGACGAACAGCGCGACGCCGCCCACGAACGTCGCGAGGACGGCGGCGTCCGGCGCCGTCACCCCGTCGATCACTTCGGTGTGACCGATTCCGAAGGCCAACAGCGTGAGCCCCAGGGCGAGATGGCCGAGAGTCGAAGTGGTGCTTCCCGCAGAGACGTCTTTGTCCACGGCGGGCTCCCTTCAGGTGCGGTGTGCAGTTGTTGTGCCCCCTGTACGTACCCTTCACAAGGGAACAAACCACCTCTACGCACGAGTAGATTTATCTACAAGGGAGCGAAACAGGAAGGAAGTTGACGCCGCGACACCCGCATCTCACCTGGGACAACGGGACGTTACGGAATGACAACGACAGGCCGTTGCGCGCGGCGCGCGAGCCGGCCCGCGACCGAACCGAAGATGCGCCCCACGATCCCGTGCGTCGATCCGACGACGATGGCGTCCGCGGAGTACTCGCGGCCCACCTCTTCGAGTTCATGACAGATGTCGCCGCCCCGCTCGACGAGGATCCAGGGCACTTCGGCCAGATAGTCCGCACAGGCAAGCTCGAGCCCGAGCACTTCCGTGCGGTGGTCCGGCACATCGACGAAGACCGGCGGCTCACAACCCGCCCACACCGTGGTGGGCAGCCGGTTGGCGACGTGCACGATGATCAGGCCGGAGCCGGAGCGATGGGCCATCCCGATCGCGTACGAGAGCGCGCGCTCACTGGAGGTCGAGCCGTCGAAACCGACGACGACCCCGTGCCGGAAGGCTGGATCGCAGGAGTGACGTGGTTCTTCCGCCGCCTGGGGGGTCGCTGTCGGATCGGCGACCTGCCGCTTGCGGTCCGCGGGTTCGGAGAATTCGTGACCGGCCATGGGTGTCTCGGCGAAGGAGTCCTCTGTGGGAGGGTCGGCTTTGTTCGGGTCGTACGGCGCAGTATGGAGCTGTGTCCGGGAATCATCTTCCCAACCCCATACCCCTAAGGGTACGGCGACACTCCTCTCCTGCCCAGGTCCTGTCCAAGGCTGGGGACAGGCCCTGCGGGAGCCTCACGGCGTTCACCGGAGCATGCATGAGCGGCGCCCGTATGGCAATGGTTGCTGCCTCGTACAGGCGGTTTGGGCACCCTCCCGCGTGGCTGCCGTCAGCCACTGGGTTCACGCCAGTGACCGGCCGCGCGACCACGCGTTGAACCTCGGAACGCCACCGCCACAGGGAGCACGCCGTGCCACGACCGCCGACCGCGTCCGCACCCGTCGCACAGAGCCGCCGTCGCCCGCCCGAGGGGGCGCGCGAACGCCGGCGGGGCGGCGTCCCGGCGCCGCGCGCCGAGGAGACGCAGGCCACGCCGGCGCAGGACTCGGCGAGCGATGTCGTCCGCTGGGCCGCGTTCAGCTGCGTGCTGGTGCCCGTCGTCCTTGTCGGGTACGGGACGTCGCTGGCCGGGGCGGCCGGGTCGGCCGTCGGACTCGCCGCCGTGACGGGGGTCTGCCGGGTGCTCCTGCGGCAGTCCGAGCGGGGGGCGGCGCGACTGATCGCCGAGCAGGGATGTGCCCACCGGGGGCGGCACGGGCGCACGGGCGCGGGGGCGCACAGGGGCGGTCGGCATGCTGGTGGGTCCACGCCGGGGGACTGACCGATTCGCGCACACGCACCCGTAGCTTTTCAGCCAACTTCCCGCGGGCGCGCATTCCTTGGCCGAACGGGTACTCAACCCCGGTCCCACCAGGGCTGAAAGGTGTGAAAAAGGCGCTGGCACCCTACGGGGACCGGCCACGGAGCCGAGGCGCACTTCCCTGCAACGCCCGTGAGTGCAACGCTTCGTGATCGAATGCTTCACGCCAAGTTGCCATGTCGACATAGTGCCGGGTCCTTAACTGGTCACCCCGGCACCACGGGACGCAGTAGATTCGATCATGACTGTATTACGGCGGGGGACTGGTGGAGGACCGAGGGGAAACGTGCAGGAGCGACAGGTCCGACAAGAGCGCCGAGAACACAGAACACGCAGAGCGCGCCAAGAACAGGGAGCCGCGACGACCGAGGGGGGCTTAGCGCCATGAGCCACGACTCCACTGCCGTGCAAGAAGCCGCGGCTCGGAAACTCTCCGGGCGGCGCCGCCGGGAGATCGTCGCGGTGCTGTTGTTCAGCGGGGGCCCCATCTTCGAGAGCTCGATACCGCTCTCCGTGTTCGGCATCGACCGGCAGGACGCCGGGGTCCCGCGGTATCGGCTGCTGGTCTGCGCCGGTGAAGAGGGACCGCTGCGCACGACCGGCGGTCTCGAACTCACCGCACCGCACGGCCTGGAAGCGATCGGGCGGGCGGGCACCGTCGTCGTACCGGCCTGGCGGTCGATCACATCGCCGCCGCCGCCGGAAGCGCTCGACGCGCTGCGCCGCGCGCACGAAGAGGGCGCGCGCATCGTGGGCCTGTGCACCGGTGCGTTCGTGCTCGCCGCGGCCGGCCTGCTCGACGGCCGTCCGGCGACCACGCACTGGATGTACGCGCCGACGCTGGCCAAGCGATATCCGTCCGTCCATGTGGACCCGCGTGAACTCTTCGTCGACGACGGAGACGTTCTGACCAGCGCGGGGACCGCGGCCGGCATCGATCTGTGCCTGCACATCGTGCGCACCGACCATGGCAACGAGGCGGCGGGCGCGCTCGCCCGCAGGCTCGTCGTGCCACCGCGCAGGGCGGGCGGACAGGAGCGTTACCTCGACCGGTCGCTGCCCGAGGAGATCGGTGCGGATCCGCTGGCCGAGGTCGTCGCCTGGGCGCTGGAGCATTTACACGAGCAGTTCGACGTGGAGACGCTGGCCGCGCGCGCGTACATGAGCAGGCGCACCTTCGACCGCAGGTTCCGCTCGCTCACCGGGAGCGCTCCCCTGCAGTGGCTGATCACTCAGCGCGTACTGCAGGCGCAGCGGCTGCTCGAGACCTCCGACTACTCCGTCGACGAGGTCGCGGGCCGCTGCGGCTTCCGCTCGCCGGTGGCGCTGCGGGGTCACTTCCGCCGCCAGCTGGGCTCGTCGCCCGCTGCCTACCGGGCCGCCTACCGCGCCCGCAGGCCGCAGGGTGAGCGGTCCCTGGAGGCTGCCGCGGCCGCGGCGACCGCGCAGGCGGTGCCCGCCGCTGTCGTCGAGAGCGGTCCCGTACCGCCGCAGACACGGCGTACGGCGGCGGCGAGCGCCCTGGGACCGACGGCTTCGCTGTCGGCGGATCCGGGAAAGCCGAGCTCAGATGTGTACGCGCCAGGCCGTCCGCCTCTGCCCGGGCAGAGGAGCGCGCCGTAGGGTAAGACGCATGAACGATCGCATGGTGTGGATCGACTGCGAGATGACCGGGCTCTCGCTGACGGATGACGCACTTATTGAGGTGGCCGCACTGGTCACCGACTCGGAACTGAACGTGCTCGGCGAAGGTGTGGACATCGTGATCCGCCCGCCGGACGCGGCGCTGGAGACCATGCCCGAGGTGGTGCGCAAAATGCACACCGCCTCGGGGCTCCTCGACGAGCTGGCCGGCGGCACGACGCTGGCCGACGCCGAGGAGCAGGTCCTGGCGTACGTACGTGAGCACGTAAAGGAGCCGCGCAAGGCTCCGCTCTGCGGAAACTCGGTCGGTACCGACCGGGGCTTCCTTCTCCGCGACATGCAGACACTGGAGGAGTTCCTCCACTACCGCATCGTCGACGTCTCCTCGATCAAGGAACTCGCCCGGCGGTGGTACCCCCGGGCGTACTTCAACAGCCCGGACAAGAACGGCAACCACCGGGCACTCGCCGACATCCGCGAGTCCATCGCCGAGCTGCGCTACTACCGCGAGGCGATCTTCGTGCCCCAGCCCGGCCCGGACTCGGACACCGCGAAGACGATCGCGGCGAAGCACGTCCTGCCCGCGGAGTAGCGTCCGCGGAAGCCCTGTGTACGGGGTCCGCGCCGCATCTCGTACAGGGTCCGCAAAACGCGTGCGCGAGCACCCCTTCGGACCCTGTACACTTTTTCTCGGCCGGTCGGAAGAACGACAAAAGACCGGACATGGTGGGTGTAGCTCAGTTGGTAGAGCACCTGGTTGTGGTCCAGGTGGCCGCGGGTTCAAGTCCCGTCACTCACCCTGATTGATCAAGGCCCGATCCGCGAAAGCGGGTCGGGCCTTCTTCATGTCCTGATCTCTGGGAACAGAACGGGAACCGAGACGGCTATCCCTCCGCCGCCTTCGCGTACTCCTGTGCCATGCCTCCCGCGAAGTCGTACACGACGGCCGGTTCCTCACCCACGACCCATGCGTCGTGCCCGGGCGGGACCACGAAGACATCGCCCGGTCCGACTTCGGCCTCGCCTCCGTCGTCCATGCGGACGTGCATCCGCCCTTGCACGACATAGCCGTTGTGGTGGATCTCGCAGCTCTTGGTCCCCGCGATCGGCGCCACGGACTCGGACCAGCGCCAGCCGGGCTCAAAAGTACCCACGGCGAAGTCCAGCCCTGTGAGATGGACGGCTTCGAGGTGACCGCGGGGGAAATCACGCCGCTCGTCCGGCTTCTCGACCGCCTTGACCTCGATCATGACGACTGCCTCCATTCGGGACGTGCCCACACTCCCCCTTCATTCCATGGTCTGCCTGTCAACCGGGGGACGCCACTTGGGGGACCGCTGTGGGGTGGTGACGCCTTCACGTGATCATCGTTGTCAGTCCATGAAGAAGATCACTGCGATCGCTGTGCTCAGCGTCGCCGCCCTGGCCCTTGCCTCCCCCGCCCACGCCGACAACGGCGACAACTTCGGCAGAGGCGTGAACCCCGCGAACATCTGGAACCTCACCGCCGCTGCCGTCTGCTTGCAGGAGGTGGGCATCGTGCCGGTCCTGGGCAACCGGGTGGGCGACCACGCCAACAACTGCTTCAGCGGCAACGTGATCGACCAAGCGGGGAAGGCCCTGGCGCCCCTCCGCTGAACTCCCCTCCATCTGCCCCGCACCCGATCAGGTGCGGGGCTTCGTCACTTCGGGAGGGGCCGTCTAGTCGCCGTCGCCGCCGGACGACGACCGGCTCGAACTCCCGCTCTTCCCGGCGCCACCGACGGCCAGCGCCAGGATTCCGAGCAACACCACATTGACCATGGTCCCCATCCCCGTATTCGTATGCGTACGTATTCGTAAAGGCCTCAGGACGAGGCGCGTGGCACCAGTTCCGTGGGCAGGACGATCTGCGGGCGGTCCAAGCGGCGGGAGGCCGCGGGGCGGCGGTCGGATATCTCCGTGAGGAGTACGTCCGTCATCGTGCGGCCCATCTCCGCGATCGGCTGGCGCACGCTCGTCAGGGGCGGGTCCATATGGCGGGCGATCGCCGAATCGTCGAAGCCGACCAGGGCCACGTCCTCCGGTATGCGGCGGCCCGCGGTGCGCAGGATCTGCCGGGCGCCCGCCGCCATCACGTCGGATCCTGCGAAGACCGCGTCCAGGTCCGGCCTGCGGTCGAGCAGTTCGGCCATCGCGCGGCGGCCGCCCTCCTCGGTGAAGTCGGCGGGGGCGATCAGGTCCTCGTCGGGCGGCATGCCCGCCTCCGTCAGGGCGTCGCGGTAGCCGTCGAGGCGGCGCTGGGCGCCGTAGACGTCGAGGCGTCCTGTGATCGTCGCGATGGTGCGGCGGCCTCGGGAGAGCAGGTGCTGCACCGCCTCGCGGGCGCCGGCGAAGTTGTCGGAGTCGACCGAGGCGAGCGTCTCGTCGGCGGACCTGCGTCCGCTGATCACGGCCGGGATCTCCAGCTGTTCCAGGAGGTCGGGCAGCGGGTCGTCGGCGTGGACCGAGACCAGGAGTACGCCGTCCACGCGGTGCGCGGCCAAGTACTGGGCCAGGCGTCTGCGCTCCCGGTCGCCGCCCGCGAAGGTCAGCAGGAGCTGCATCTCCGTGTCGGCGAGGGCCGCGCCCACGCCGTGGATGATGTCGGAGAAGTACGGCTCGGCGAAGAAACGCGACTCCGGCTCGGGGACGACCACCGCGATCGAGTCCGTGCGGTTGGCGGCCAGCGCGCGGGCCGCCGTGTTCGGTACGTAGCCGAGCTCGGCCACCGCCTCCTCGACGGCGACGCGGGTGTGCTCGCTGACCCGCGGCGAGCCGTTGATCACGCGGGACACGGTGCCGCGGCCTACACCGGCACGCGCGGCCACCTCTTCGAGTGTCGGACGTCCCCCGCTGCGGCTCCTGGGCTGACGACTCCCCATCAATGCCTCCCCACCTCGCGCAATCTAACAGCCGGCCATGGTTGCAGGTCGCACACATCTACGACTTCCGCCACGGAAGGACCAACTCCCGCTGTCTGGTGCCTTGACACCCCCGGGCCGAGCCGCGACTCTTCAAGACATCACACATGGGAGCGCTCCCACCGTACCTGGCTCTTACACGACCCGCACGTACCCTGCCCCGATTCACACTCCACGCACCGCAGTTGACCAAGGGCGGCCGGCACGTCGGAGCACGAGGAGGACGCAATGCGCTTTTCACCTCGCACGTCCCGCAAGGCGGTGGTCCTCGCGGCCGTCGCCGCACTGGGCGCCGGCCTCCTTGCCGGCTGCGCCGAGGACAAGGAGGAGCCCGGCGGCTCCTCGGGCGGAGGCGGCGGAGGCGGCGAGGGCAAGACCACGCTGACCGTCGGAGTGTTCGGGGCTTTCGGTCTGGAGGAGGCCGGGCTCTACAAGGAGTACGAGAAACTCCACCCGGATATCAAGATCAAGCAGAACTCCGTGCAGCGCAACGAGAACTACTGGCCCGCGCTGCTCACCCATCTCAGCAGCGGCAGCGGCCTCTCCGACATCCAGGCCGTCGAGGTCGGCAACATCGCCGAACTGACCGGGACCCACTCCGACAAGCTGATGGACCTCGGCAAGGTCGCCGGAGTGGACGAGGACGACTTCCTCGACTGGAAGTGGCAGCAGGGCACCACCGACGACGGCAAGACGATCGGCCTCGGCACCGACGTCGGACCGACCGGCATCTGCTACCGCAAGGACCTCTTCGAGAAGGCCGGTCTTCCCAGCGACCGCGAGGAAGTGGCCAAGCTGTGGGCGGGTGACTGGAACAAGTACCTCGACGTCGGCAAGCGGTACCAGAAGAAGGCACCCAAGGGCACCTCCTTCGTGGACGGCGCGACCGGCGTGATGGCCGCCGTGCACGCCTCCGGCAAGGAGAAGTTCTACGACAAGGACGGGGAGCTGATCTACAAGGACAGCGCCACGGTGAAGGAGGGCTGGGACATCGCAGCCCAGTTCGCCGAGGCAGGACTGACCAGCAAGCTCCAGCAGTTCCAGCCCAGTTGGGACCAGGCGATCTCCAACGGCGCCTTCGCCACCATCACTTGCCCGCCCTGGATGCTCGGCTACATCAAGGACAAGGCCGGCGACAAGGGCGAGGACAAGTGGGACGTCGCCGCATCGCCCAAGCCCGGCAACTGGGGCGGCTCCTTCCTCGCCGTACCCGAAGCGGGCAAGAACAAGGAGGAGGCGGCCAAGCTCGCGGCCTGGCTGACCGAGCCCAAGCAGCTCGCCAAGCTCTTCGACGAGCGGGCCAGCTTCCCCAGCGCCGACGCCGCGTACGCCCTGCCCGAGGTGAAGGACGCCAAGAACCCCTACTTCGACAACGCGCCCGTGGGCCAGATCTTCTCCAAGGCCGCCGAGGGCGTGCCGGTCCAGCCCATCGGCCCCAAGGACGGGATCATCTCCCAGTACCTGGCCGACACCGGGATGCTCGGCATCGACCAGAAGGGAACCGCCCCCGACAAGGCCTGGGACAAAGCCGTGAAGACGATCGACAACGCACTGGACCAGTGAGCCGGAATGACCAGTGACGCACACGCCGCCGCGCCCTCCGAGCGGGAGGAGGGCGCGGCCCCCCGCGCACGGGCCGTCGCCCTGACCGATCCCGCCGACGAGCGCCGCAGGGAACGGAAGAGGGAACGCCGCAGCCGCCGCTACCGCTGGGACGTCAAATGGAGTCCCTACGCGCTGATCGCGCCGTTCTTCCTCTTCTTCATCGCCTTCGGGCTCTTCCCGCTGCTCTATACGGGGTGGGCCTCGCTGCACCGCGTGGAGCTGGGGACGCCCACCGACATGGAATGGGTGGGGCTGCGCAACTTCTCGCGCCTCATCGATGACGAGTTCTTCTGGAACGCGCTGCGCAACACCTTCACCATCGGCCTCATCTCGACCGTGCCGCAGCTCCTGATGGCACTGGGCCTCGCCCACCTCCTCAACTACCGCCTGCGCGGCTCGATGTTCTTCCGCGTCGCGATCCTCACCCCGTACGCCACATCGGTGGCCGCCGCGACGCTGGTCTTCGTCCTGATGTTCAGCCGCACCGACCACGGCATGATCAACTGGGCACTCGGGCTCGCGGGGATCGACGCGGTCGACTGGCAGAACGGCGACTGGACGGCGCAGTTGGCGGTCTCCTCCATCGTGATCTGGCGCTGGACCGGCTACAACGCGCTGATCTATCTCGCCGCGATGCAGGCCATCCCGAACGATCTGTACGAGTCGGCCGCGCTGGACGGCGCGAGCCGCTGGCAGCAGTTCCTGCACGTCACGATCCCTTCGCTGCGGCCGACGATCCTGTTCACCTGTGTCGTCTCGACGATCGGGGCGACCCAACTCTTCGGTGAGCCGCTGTTGTTCAGTCAGGGCGCGAGCCCCACCGGCGGCTCCGACCACCAGTTCCAGACCCTTGGCCTCTATCTCTACGAGCAGGGCTGGTTCAACCAGCACCTGGGACGTTCGTCGGCCATCGCCTGGACGATGTTCCTGATTCTTGTGCTGATCGGTCTCGTCAACTGGGTCATCAGCCGCCGGATCCGCAAGAGCGCGTGAGGGGATGACGTGACGACCACTCTGTCGAGAAGCGCGAAGAAGCGGGGCGCCGGCCGCCATCTGCACGGCGGCAAGCTGACGTACGCCGTGCTCATCGTCTTCACCATCGGCTCGCTCTTCCCCCTGGTGTGGACCGCGATCGCCGCATCGCGCAACAACACCCGGCTCGCCGAGACTCCCCCTCCCTTCTGGTTCGGCGGCAATCTCTTCAAGAATCTGGAGATCGCCTGGACCGACGCCAATATGGGCACGGCCCTGCTCAACACCCTGGTGGTGGCCGGCACCATCACCATCGGCACGGTGCTCTTCGCGACCCTCGCGGGCTTCGCCTTCGCCAAGCTCCGCTTCCGGTTCCGCAACACTCTGCTGCTCCTGGTGATCGGCACGATGATGGTGCCGCCCCAGCTCAGCGTCGTCCCCCTCTTCATGGTCGTGGCGGATCTCGGCTGGACCGACCAGCTGCAGTCCGTCATCCTGCCCACCCTGGTCAGCGCCTTCGGCGTGTTCTTCATGCGGCAGTACCTCAAGGAGGCGCTGCCCACCGAACTCATCGAGGCCGCACGGGTGGACGGGGCGAGCAGTCTGCGGGTGATCTGGCACGTGGTCTTCCCGGCCGCGCGCCCCGCGATGGCGGTCCTGGGCATGCTGACGTTCGTCATGGCCTGGAACGACTTCTTCTGGCCGATCATCGCCCTGACCCAGGAGGGCCAGCCGACCGTGCAGGTGGCCCTCGCCGGTCTGGGCCGGGGGCAGATCCCCGACCAGTCCGTGATCATGGCGGGCGCACTCCTTGGCACGCTGCCGCTCCTGATCGCCTTCGTGCTGTTCGGCAAGCAGATCGTGGGCGGGATCATGCAGGGTGCCGTCAAGGGCTGACCATCTGCGGGCGCCGACCACCCCTCCCTGCCAGTTCTCCCTTCAACTCTCCTTTCAACTCCCCCTTTCCGTACGAACCTTGGGAGCGCTCCTATGGCACGTGAGAACCTGCGCTTTCCGCCCGGCTTTCTGTGGGGCGCCGCGACCGCCGCGTATCAGATCGAGGGGGCCGCGCGGGACGACGGCCGCACCCCTTCCATCTGGGACACCTTCAGCCATACGCCGGGCAAGGTGCTCGGCGGGGACACCGGGGACGTCGCCGTCGACCACTACCACCGGTGGCGCGACGACGTACGGCTGATGGCGGGCCTGGGCCTGACCTCGTACCGCTTCTCGGTCTCCTGGCCGCGGGTGCAGCCCACCGGGCGCGGGCCCGCCGTCCAGCGAGGACTCGACTTCTATCGCCGACTCGTCGACGAACTGCTCGCCCACGGAATCCAGCCGATGGTGACCCTCTACCACTGGGACCTCCCGCAGGAGCTGGAGGACGCCTTCCCCAGCGGCTCCGCGGCGGGCGGCGGCTGGCCCGAGCGCGACACCGCGTACCGCTTCGCCGAGTACGCCGGGATCGTGGGCGAGGCGCTCGGTGACCGCGTGGAGATGTGGTCGACGCTCAACGAGCCCTGGTGCAGCGCCTTTCTCGGCTATGGCTCGGGGGTGCACGCCCCGGGCCGCACCGACCCCGTGGCCGCCCTGCGCGCGGCTCACCATCTCAACCTCGCGCACGGTCTCGGCGCCCAGGCGCTGCGCGAGCAACTGCCGGCCCGCGCCCGTATCGGCGTCAGTCTCAACCCGAGCGCGGTGCGCCCTCTCACCGCCTCGGCCGGCGATCTCGACGCGCGGCGCCGGATCGACGCGCTGGCCAACCGCGTCTTCACCGGGCCCATGCTCCGCGGAACGTACGACGACGATCTGATCGCCGACACCGCACGCCTCACCGACTGGTCCTTCGTCCAGGACGACGATCTGCGCATCACCCGGCACCCCCTCGACTTTCTCGGCATCAACTACTACGCGCCCGCCGTCGTCTCGGCCGCCACCGAAGACGCCGCCGCCGGACCGCGCAAGGACGGCCACGGGGCCAGCGAGCACTCCCCCTGGCCGGGCGCCGACGAGCATGTCTCCTTCCACCGGGCGCCCGGTGAGCTCACCGCGATGGACTGGCCGGTGGATCCGACCGGCCTCACGGACCTTCTACTTGAGTACACCGCTCAGGCTCCCGAGGTTCCGCTTTACGTGACGGAAAACGGCGCCGCGTACGACGACAAGCCCGGCGAGGACGGCCAGGTCCACGACCCCGACCGCGTCCGCTATCTGCACTCCCACATCGCAGCCGTGCACCACGCGATCCTCGCGGGCGCGGACGTACGCGGCTACTTCCTCTGGTCGCTCCTTGACAACTTTGAATGGGCGTACGGCTACAGCAAGCGTTTCGGCGCGGTCCATGTCGACTACGAGACGCAGGCCCGCACCCCGAAGTCGAGCGCCCACTGGTACGCGAAGGTCGCCGCGAGCGGCGAGCTGCCACGGGAGTACGTCGCCGACTGACCGCACCCAGAAGGGCGCCTCGACCGGGTGGGGGGATGCCGGTCGAGGCGCCTGGGGGGTGGTTGCTCAGGTGTGGACTCTGCGGGCTTTCCTCGCTACTTGTTGTACGCGCCGAACGCCTTCGTGAAGGCGAGCGGCTCCTGCTCGATCGATGAACAGGTCGGCTGCGCACCGTTGTTGGCGCCGCCCTCGCACGCCTTGTCGCGGGTCGACGACCACATGGCGAGCCAGCCGATGCCCTTCTCCTCGGCGAACTTCACCAGCTGTGTGGCGTCCTCCACCTTGAAGATCTCGGTGGTGACGTCGTTGACGCCGATCATCGGGGTGACCGCGACCGCCTTCCAGGCCTCCTCATCGGACAGCCCGAGTGCGCCCTTGATCTGCTTCTGCGTGGCGGTGGCGGCGTCAATGGCGTACTGGCCCATGTCACCGCTGTAGGACGGCCCGTAGTCCATCGCCATGATGTTGACGGCGGACACCTGCACGCCGTTCTTCTTGGCGTCGGCGACGAGGTCGACGCCCGGCTGGGTCAGCCCCTCGGGCATCACCGGCAGCGTGAACGAGACGTCCAGGCCCTCGTGTTCCTTCTGCAGCTGCGCGATGGCCTGCGCGCGTCGGGTGTTGGCGGCGGTGTCGGGCAGGGCAGCGCCCTCGATGTCGAAGTCGACCTTCGTCAGCTTGTACTTGTCGATGACCTTGCCGTACGCCTTGGCCAGTGCGTCGGCGGTATCGCACTTGAGGCCGAGCTCGGATCCCGCGGCTCCGCCGAAGGAGACCCGTACATCACCGCCCTTGTCGCGCAGGGCTCCGATCTGCGATGCGACCTTGTCGTCGTCGAGGCCGGTGGTGCCGCCCCACAGGGGCTCGCAGCCGCCGCCGGAGGTGATGAAGGCGAGGTTGAACTCCTTCACGCCGGTCTTGGTCGCCGTGTCGACGAGGTCGTACGCGGGGGCGAGTGAAGTGTCCACGAACGGGGCGAAGTTCGCCTGGGCGGCTGCCTTGGCGGGGGTCTGCTCCACCGGGGCCTTGGTCGCCTGGGCCGTTGCGGAGAAGGCGAAGGCGGCGCCGCCGACGAGGGCTGCTGCCGCGAGGCCGCCTATGACCTTTGCCTTGGTGCTTACCGTGCGCCGGTGCGTGGTGCTCATCGCTTGCCTGCCTTAGGGGTGCGGGGGGTGGGTGCGTGCAGCACGTTAGCCCCGCGGGGGCGCGGCATTTTGGGCATAGCGGGCGGGGGGCTGGATCTTAGGGTGGGCTTAAGGGAGCGATCGGGGGTGGTTAATTGTTCGCTGCCCGGTGCGGGTCGTGGGTGGATTTCCGCGCTCCGCGCGGGGTTTCCCCAGCCACCCGCCCATTACCCGGAGAGGTTTCATGCCACGTAGGGGCCTTACCCCGCAGTCGCTCGCCTTCGGCGGCGTACCGTGCCCCTGTGGCCCCTTGCCCCGGTCACCGGGCGTCGGCCGTCCAGTTGGATCCAGATACGGATCTCCGTGCCGCCCAGGACCGACCGCCCGATACGGACATCCCCACCCGTGGACTCCGCCAACTGCCGCACAATGTCAAGACCCAGGCCAGTGGACCCATCGGCACCCGATCCCGCGCCCCGCGCCAACGCGGCCTCAGGATCGGCGATCCCCGCCCCCGCGTCCGAGACCAGGACGATCACCGCGTCCTCGCCGCTGTGCACGTCCACCGCGAACGCCGCGCCCTCCCGCGTGTGCCGGAAGACGTTGCCCAGCAACGCGTCGAGCGCGGCGACCAGTTCGGGGCGTGCCACCGGTATCCACACCGGCAGGTCCACCCCCGCCACCCGCACCTCGCGCCCCTCGTCCTCCGCGAGCGCCGACCAGAAGGCCATCCGCTCCTGGATCACCTCGGAGGCGTCGCAGCCCGCGCCGGGGCCGACCGTGGCGGTCTGCGGCTTCGCGTCGCGGGCGGTGCGGATGATCGTGTCGACCTCGCGCTCCAGCTTCTCCACCGCCATGCGGGTCTGTTCCGCCACCGGGCCGTCCCCCAGCGAGGCCGCGTTGAGCCGAAGGACCGTCAGTGGAGTACGCAGGCGGTGCGAGAGGTCGGCCGCCAACTCGCGCTCGTTCGCCAGGAGTTGGACCACCTGGTCGGCCATGGAGTTGAACGCCACTGCGGCCAGGCGCAGTTCGGTCGGGCCCTCCTCCACGACTCTCGCCCCCAGCTTCCCCTCGCCGAGGTCGTGCGCGGCGCCCACCAGACGCTTGGCGGGCTGGACCATGCGTACGCCGAGCCGGTCCGCGACCGCCACGGACCCGATGATCAGCGCGATGCCGACGCCCGCGAGCACCAGCCACGCCGTGGTCACGCCGTTGCTGACCGCGCCCTCGGGCACGAAGATCTCGACGACCGCGATCTTGCCGGAGCTGAGCGCCGTCGGCTGGAGCAGCGCGAAGCCGCCGTCGACCGTGGTCGTCCGCGCCCGGCCCTCCTTGCGCGTGGTCTCCACCGCCGCCGCGTCCGCGCGCCCGTCGCCGATCTCCAGGGCGGGTGCCTTGTCGACGGCCGGTACGTAGACGGCCATCCGGCCCTCGCCGCCCGCCTCGGACGTGGCGACGGCCCGCATCAGCTGATCGCGGTCGGTGGTGATGGAGAGCGTGGGGCCCATGCCCGCGGCGTGCCGCTCGGCGTTCGAGAAGGCCCGGTCCCGCGCCATCTCCTGGATGACGAGCCCGAGCGGTACCGCGAAGGCGACCACGACCATCGTCGTGACGGCCAGGCACACCTTGACCAGGGCCCATCTCACAGCGGTGACTCCGTCAGCGGCGGCTCCAGCTTGACGCCGACACCCCGCAGCGTGTGCAGATAGCGCGGCCGCGCCGCCGTCTCGCCCAACTTCCGCCGCAGCCAGGACAGATGGACGTCGATGGTCTGGTCGTCGCCGTAACTCTGCTGCCACACCTCGGCGAGCAGCTCCTTGCGCGGTACGACGACTCCGGGCCGCCCGGCGAGGAAGGCGAGCAGATCGAACTCGCGCCGGGTCAGGTCCAGCCGCGTCCCGTCGAGCTCGGCCTGGCGCCGCAGCGGATCGATGGCGAGCCCGCCCACCCGTATCTCCCGGCCGGCGGGCGCCTCGCCCGCCGTGGTGCGCGCGCGGCGGAGGACGGCGGCCATCCGGGCCGACAGGTGCTCGACGGAGAACGGCTTGGTCAGATAGTCGTCGGCGCCGTCGTTCAGGAGCCGTACGATCTCGGTCTCGTCGTCCCGCGCGGTCGCGATGATCACGGGTACGTCGGTGATCCCGCGCAGCATCTTCAATGCCTCGGAACCGTCCAGATCGGGCAGACCGAGGTCAAGAATCACCACGTCAAAGCGGAAATGGGCGACCTCGCGCAGCGCCTCGAGGGCCGTGCCGACGCTGCGCACGGTGTGCGATGCCTCGGTCAGATGCCGGATGAGGGCGGAGCGTACGAACTGGTCATCCTCGACGACGAGCACACTTGCCATGGGCGGCACCGTACGCCATACGGACGACACCGGTCCTCCTGGGACACCTGTGCGGTGCGTGGTGCAGTATGGCTGGCGATGCGCAGAGGACTCGTACACGCAATGGCTTGGTCGCTCGCCACCGGCGCCGCGGTCACGCTGTCCTGGTGGGGTGTCCACACGGTGATGGCGGGCACGGCGTACGACCCGCCGCGCGCCGTCCCGCTCTCCGCAGGCGGCGGCGACGCCGATCCGCTGTCCTCCTCGACGCACCGCCCCGATCCGACGCCGACCACCGGCGCCACGCAGTCCTCGAAGCCGCCGAAGCCGTCGACGTCGCAGAAACCGTCCAAGTCCCCCGAGAAGGATCCGCCGAAGCCCCCGCCGAGCGGTTCCTCCACCCCCGCCGCCACGGCGGGCAACGTGAAGAGCTACTCGACCGACGGCGGCCGGGTCGTCTTCGACCTCGGCAAGGACTCGGCGACGCTGGTCTCGGCGACTCCGGCGGCGGGCTGGTCGGTCCAGGTGTGGAAGCAGTCGACCTGGATCAGGGTGGAGTTCACATCGGGCGCCGACAAGGTCTCAGTGTTCTGTACGTGGCACGACCACGCCCCGGCGGTCGAGATCAACGAGTACTGACCCGCACGGGACGGCTGCTACCGGAAGACCGACGGCGGCGGCGCGGGCGACGCGACCGCCCCGGCGTCCGTGACGGCGGCCGCACCCCCGCTGAAATCGGCGAGCGCCCTGCCGTGCTCGACCCGCGCCGGATGTGAGTCGCCCGCGCTGCGCCGGGTCAGCTCGGCGATCGGCAGCGGCAGGTCGCGGCCGACGAGCACCGCGTTGCCGAAGCGCTTGCCGCGCAGCACGGCGGGGTCGGCGATGAGCGCGAGCTCCGGGAAGACGGTGGCGGCGGTGGCGAGTTGGCCGCGCAGATGCGCGAGCGGCGGCCCGTCGGCGAGGTTGGCGGCGTAGTACCCGCCGGGCTTCAGGACCCTGCGTACGTCGGTGAGGAATTCCGCGCTGGTGAGATGCGCGGGCGTCCTGGCCCCGCTGAAGACATCGGCGATGACGAGGTCCGCCCAGCCGTCCGTGATCTTCGCGAGGCCTTCGCGGGCGTCGGCGCCGCGTACCCGTACGCGGGCCTGGGGGTCCAACGGCAGTTCGCGGCGGACGAGTTGGATGAGCGCCGTGTCGCGCTCGATGACCTGCTGGGTGGAGCGGGGGCGGGTCGCCGCTATGTAGCGGGCCATGGTGAAGGCCCCGCCCCCGAGGTGCAGGGCGTGGATCGGCTTTCCGGCGGGTGCCACGAGATCGGCCACGTGCCCGAGCCTGCGCTGGTACTCGAAGTCGAGATACGCCGGGTCGTCGAGGTCTACGTGGGACTGCGGGGCACCGTCGACGAGCAGCGTCCACGCACGCGGCCGGTCCCGGTCGGGCATCAGCTCGGCAAGCCCGCCGTCCACTTCCTCGACAACGGCCTCAACCGCGTCCCGCCCCCGCCTGTTCCTTGCCATCAGCCCATTATCCGCGCAGAACAGCACCCTCGCGCGCCCTGCTGCGGGCAGGGCTCAACGGCAACGGTCCGCGGCCTCGATGGTCCGGGCCGCCTGGCCAAGGGCGGCCCGCAGCACCGCGGGATCAGTGACGTCCTCGCCCCCGCCGGAAGGCGGCAACAGCCACCCCGTCCCCGCAACCGGCGGCGCAGGCACCGGATCCAGCTCGGCGGAGTACACACTCGCCCCGCGCCCGAAGGTCTGCGTACAGGCGCTCCCCGGCAGGTCCCACCCGTCCGCCGTCCCCGGCGGCACCAGAAAACCGAGGGTGTCGCAGCTCCCGTCGTGCAGCACGGGCCCGACCCCGTCGCCCTCACCCGCGCCCCGGCGCAGGATGTCGACGGCCTCGAGCCCCTGCCGGGCCGGCACCGTCACCAGGTCACAGCAGTCCGCAGGCCCCGGCGGCGAGGCAGGCGCCGCGCTGTGGTCCTGGCTCGGCAGATGGGCCGCCGTCGTCAACGACGCCCGCGATACGGCGTTCTCCGTGCCGATCTCCAACATGGGGACCCCTCCTCGCAAGGGTGGAAGCCGCGTCGCTCCCTCTCCACATGGTTCAACGCGAGGCGGCGTCAACAGCTACGGCGGCACGCCGCCGCAAAGGATGGCAGTTCATGGCAGATCGTGGGTGAGATATCCCGTTTGTAGCCAAACTCCGCGTGGCGCCCCAGTCACAGCGGGTACGTTCGTGCTCCGCCGGAACAGGGGCAGCACCGCTGGATCCACGAGAGATCCGGCACACTCCGGCACGATCCGCACGAGAGGGTCAGGCCATGGCGTCGTCACCGATGACATCGTCAACTCAGTCTCCACGACGGAATCTTCTCTTCCGGCAGTTGCGCGGACAGCGCTCGCCGGGTGAGTTCGCCGCCGCGGTCCGCCGGGCCGCTCGTGAGATCGGCGAGCGCGTCAGCTGCGACGCCCGTTACATCGGGCGCGTGGAGGCGGGCGAGATCCGCTGCCCCAACTACGCGTACGAGCGGGTGTTCCTGCACATGTTCCCCGGCCGGACGCTGACGGACCTGGGGTTCGCCCCCCGCTCGGCGGTGCGCGGGCGGGGGGCGCGCACCGAGTCCGAAGCGCCCGCGCCACACACCACGATCCAGCTGTATGAGTCCCCTCCGTCCGGGCCGCCCGGCTCCGCGTCCCACGAGTGCGACCCGTACGAGATCCAGAGTCACGAGGAGAGCGACGTGCGGCGTCGCGCATTCATGAGCGGCACGGCCACCGTGGCCGCCGCCTCTTTGGGCCCCTTCGGGCTCGCCGCCCAGGACCCGGCCGAGGCCGCCGCACAGCGCGGCGGCCGGGCGGGCGAGGCGGAGGTGAGCGCGGTCGAGGAGGCCGTGCGGAAGATCCGGCTGCTCGACGACCGGCACGGCGCCGACGGGCTCTACCGACGGGCCTCCGCGCCACTGAAGACCGCCTACGCCCTGCTCGACGCGGGCACCACCCGGCAGTCGACGGCGGACCGGCTGTACACGGGCGCCGGTGAACTGGCCATCTCCGTGGGCTGGTTGGCGCATGACTCGGGGCGCTTCGACGATGCGCGCTCGCACTACGCCGAGGCCCTCGCGACGGCCCGGATGGCCGGCGACCCGGCCCTGGAGGCGCACGCCTTCTGCAACACGGCCTTCCTGGCGCGCGACGCGGGGCGGCCCCGGGAGGCGGTGCGGGCGGCGCAGGCCGCGGCGCGGGCCGCCCGGCACCTCTCGTCGCCCCGGCTGCTCTCGCTGATCGCGCTGCGCGAGGCAGGGGGCTGGTCGGGGCTCGGCGACCGTGCGGGCTGCGAGCAGTCACTGGCCCGCGCGCACGCGCTCTTCGACCGGGGCTCTTCGGATGCCGACCCGGAGTGGATGAGCTTCTACGGAGAGGCCGAGCTCGACGGGCTCGAGGCGCAGTGCTGGTCGGCGCTCGGCGACTGGCAGCGGGCGGCCAGGCACGCCCGGCGCGCGGCGGGCGTGGCATCGGCGCAGACCCCGCAGTTCACCCGGAACATCGCCCTCTACACCGCGGAGCTCGCCGACGACCTGGCCAGGGCGGGCCGCCCCGACGAGGCGGCCACCGCGGGCCTGCGTGTGCTCACGCTCCTGGACGAGGTGCAGTCGTCCCGTATCCAGTCGATGCTCGCGACGACGGCGCGGGTGCTGCTGCCGCACCGGCGGGCTTCGGGGGTCGGCGGCTTCCTGGAGCGGCACGCCTCGCTGCCGCGGGCCGTGTAGCCGCGGCCGCTTTCGGCCTTCTGTGCCAGGTGCCCGCTTCTATGCCAGGTGCCCGGTCTCGTTCCACGACTCGATGGCCGGTTCGCCATAGGCCCAGCCGAGCGTCGAGAGTGAGGTCGGGTTGAGCCGGATGCGGGAGGCGAAGTCGACGCCGAGGCCCAGCCAGCGTGCGCCGATGGACCGCAGGATGTGTCCGTGCGCGAAGACCAGGACGTCTCGGTCGGCCTCGCGCGCCCAGGCCACCACCTCGTCCGCGCGGGCGGTGATCTGCTCCAGGGTCTCTCCCCTGGGGACGCCGTCGCGCCAGATCAACCAGCCGGGGCGGACCGCCTGGATGTCGGCCGGGGTCATCCCTTCGTAGGAGCCGTAGTCCCACTCCATGAGGGTGTCCCAGGTGGTGGCCCGGTCCCCGAAGCCGGCGATCTCGCAGGTCTCCCGCGCGCGGGAGAGGGGGCTCGTGCGCACCTCGACGTCCGGGAGGCCGTCGTAGGGAGCGCGGTTCAGGCGCTCACCCAGGAGCTTCGCGCCGCGGCGGCCCTCTTCCAGAAGCGGGACGTCCGTCCTGCCGGTGTGCTTTCCGGACAGGGACCACTCCGTCTGTCCGTGCCGGGCCAGCAGGATGCGCGGTGCCATGACGAGCCTTTCCGAGTCGACAGCCATCTGCTGCCAAAGGGCGAATTCTGCGGACAGGTGGCTGTCCGTACCCTCCATCATCACTCACGCACGAGGCCGCGATCACTCGTGCCCACAAGGAGCAACCCGCCCGACGATCTCAGCGTCTAAGACCACTGGAGGTCGCCTCGGGGGGGTATTCGCGTACGCCGTAAAGTGAGTCGGCCAGGACCGCGGTACGACCATAAGGTCGACCGCAGAAGAACAATGGATGGGGGGACCGGCCGGATGCCGCAGACCGACGCTCCGGGCACCGGGGGGAGCAGCGGGCACCGGCTTCGCTGGTGGACCGAGTTGCCGCTGATAGCCCTGGTGTACGCCGCGTACTCGGCGGGCCGGCTGCTCGCGCGCGGCGATGTGTCGACCGCCGTCGACCACGGCCTTGCGCTGCTGCGTGCGGAGAAGTTCCTGCACATCAACGCCGAGAGTCCGCTGAACCGTCTCTTCACCGCGAACTCCTGGATAGGCGTCCCTGCCGACTTCTGGTACGCCTCACTGCACTACCTGGTGACCCCGGCAGTCCTCATATGGCTCTTCCGTAGCCGCGCGGTCCACTATCGCGCTGCACGCGCGTGGCTGATGATCTCCACCCTGATAGGCCTGGTCGGCTTCACTCTCCTTCCGACGTGCCCGCCACGCCTGTTGACCGCGAGCCACGGCTTCGTCGACACCATGGCGCAGTACAGCGACTTCGGCTGGTGGGGCGGTGAGGCGAGCGCGCCGCGCGGCCTCGGCGGCATGACCAACCAGTACGCGGCGATGCCGAGCCTGCACGTGGGGTGGGCGCTGTGGTGCGGAGTGCTGCTGTGGCGCCACGGCCGCACTCCGCTGACCAGGGCCGTCGCGGTCGCCTACCCGCTGCTCACCACCATCGTCGTGATGGGCACCGCGAACCACTACCTGCTCGACGCGGTCGCGGGGATCGCCGTGATGGGCGTGGGCCTGCTGCTCGTACGGCCGCTGCTCGGCCTCGCGGACCGGGTGCGGGAGCGGTTCGGGCTTTCACCGGTGGGGGCGTGGCAGCCGTCGGCCGTGATCACATCACACTCCGGCTCGGGAACTGGGGGAGCATCGGGAGCGGGGGCGCTCAGCGGCTCGTCCGCCGCGCGGCGTGGCGCCTCGCACGCCCCAGAATCCTCAATTGTCAGTGGCGAGTGCCAGACTTCGACAGGTGAGCGAATTCCCCGACCGCGCAAGCGGCCTGCCGAGTCAGGAGCCGAGCCGGGTGCCCAGTCCGCCGACGCGGGGGACAGCACTGCGACAGCAGCTCGCTGAGCTGCGCGGACCTGACGTCCCCGCGAAGCCGCTCGACGCCCGTGCGCTCGCCGCCCTCGCCGCGAACCCGGGATGCCGGAGGCGCGCGCTGCTCGACGGTGCGGGGGTGGACAAGGCGACGCTGGCCCAGTCGCTCGGCTCCCCCGCCTCCTTCGGGCAGTCGCAGTTCGCTTTCATGCGGGGCAACGCCTTCGAGGCGCGGGTCAAGGCCGACGGCGGCGCGGAGCTGCTGCGGCTCGCTCATGCGCGGCTCGGGGGCGGTCCTGAGCCGGTGCCGGGCGAGTCGTCGGTCCCCGACCTGGCCGCGGTGGGCCCCGAGGGACGGGCCGCGCGTACGTCGCTCGCCCTGCGCGAGGCCACCTCGACGGAGAGCTGGACACTCCTCGACCACCCGATGCTGGCGCTGGACGTCGCGGGGACGCCGGCGTTCCTGGAGCCGGACGCGGTGGTGATCCATCCCGACGGCAGCTGGACGGTTGTCGAGATCAAGTCCTTCCCGATGATCGACGGTTCGGCGGACGCGTCGAAGGTGGGCGCGGCGGCACGCCAGTCGGCGGTGTACGCACTGGCGCTGGAGCGCGTGGCGGCCCGTATGGAGCCCGCGCCCCGGGTTCGGCATCACGTCCTGCTCGTCTGCCCCAAGGACTTCTCGAACCTCCCAGCGGCGTCAGCCATCGACGTACGCAAGCAACTCTCCGTGACCAGACGCCAGTTGGCGCGCCTCACCCGCATCGAGGACATCGCGGCCGCGCTGCCGCCGGGCACGACGTTCGACGTCAACGGCCCCGCCGATGCCCTGACGGCCGCGGTCGAGTCCGTCCCTGCGACCTACGCCCCCGAGTGCCTGGCCGCCTGCGAACTGGCCTTCCACTGCCGCGAACGCTCCCGTGAGGAAGGCGCGGTCACGTCCCTGGGCCGGGCGGTGCGCGGGGAGCTCGGCGGCCTGACGACGATCGCGGGAGTCCTCTCGGCGGCACGGGGCGTGACGGGCGATCCGACGGACCCGGCGGTGGCGGCGCTGCGGAGGGCGGCGGCGCTGCGGGCCGAGGCACTTTCTGGCGTGGGCGCCTTGGGCGGTCCTGCCGGGGGTGCTGAATGCTGACCCCCCTCGCTGCGCGGCCCGCCAACTGCTCTCCCGCCCACCCGCCCGTTCACCCGGAATCGGGCATTCCGCCGCGGAGCGGCGGGGTCGGCCACCGCGGTCCGCAGGTGAAACAGGAGGCCCCGTGTCACCGATCGACGAGCCCAGCCGCCCGCGCCGTCAGTCGACGGCGAGCGCCCGATGCCGGGTGAACGGGTGGGTGGGCGGGGAGAAACCGCCGCGGAGCGGCGGGGTCGGCCACCGCGGTCCGCAGGCGAAACAGGAGGCCCCGTGTCACTGATCGACAACCTCGCCCGTCTGGAGGCGGTGAGTACCGGGCGGGCTCAGCCGCGGGCCACGGTGCGGCATCGGCATCTCTCCCAGCGCCCGCTGGTCCTCGTCCCCCTCACCACCGCCGGTGAAGCCGGTGCCCCCCTGGGCGCCCTCGTCGGCACGGAGCGCACCGCGCCCCGCCTCATCGCCGTACCCCAGCCCCGCGACCGCGACCTCCGGTTCACCTTCCTCGCCCAACTCGCGGACACCGTCCTGGAGTACGTCGACTCGTACGCCGAAGAGGTCGAGGCGGCCGAGCGCAGCGAGACGGATCCGGAGACCGGGAAGCGGGTCAAGGTCGAGGTCGAACTCTGCTCGGACGCACCGCAGTTGATCGTCCCGAGCCGGGCCGGCATCGACTTCGTACGGCTCATCGGCCGTTCGACCCGCTTCCGCCGGACCGCCGAGCAGGACCCGGAGACGCCCTACCCCGCGCCGCCCCGCGTCCCCCTCCTCGGCCGCTGGCTGACGCACTTCGGGGAGCGTGCCCGCGTCCCGGGATCCTCGCTCCTCACCGCCATGACCGATCTGCTCTCGCGCCACTGGGCCACCGGCCAGAGCAGCCTGGAGGACCAGCATCTGGGCGCTCTGCTCGCCTGGATCGAGGCTCCGGAGGGCACCTCCGGAGCTGATGCCGCCCTCCGGGCGGAGCTGGCGCGGGACAAGGACGGCCAGCTGATCTGCCCGCCCGCGGGCCCCGCCACGGACCCCGCGTTCGACAACCGTCTGCTCGCCCCGGCCATCGAGCGCTACGACCGCGCGCGCGGCACCCTCGCCACCGCCGAGGACGGCGTCGAGGCGGACGCCCGCCTCGCCGAACTGGCCGCCGCCGAGCGGGAGATCCGTGCCCTGATCGACAGCAGGACCCGCCCCACCTGGGACGCGGTGTGGCGCGGCCTGGACGCGCTGTGCACACTCCCCGAGGCCCCGCACGCGGCGGACCGCTGGACCCGCGACCGCTGGTCGTTCACCGGCCACCGGGACCGCGTGACCGCGGGCGAACCCCCGCAGCCCCGCATCGACGACGCGGTCACGGCGGCCAACAAGCTGGCCACCCGCGAGCGCGAACAGGCCAGGCTCGAGGCCCAGGAGGCGCTCGACGACCCTCTGGTGATGGCGGGCCGCCGGCTCGCGGGAGAGGCCTTCACCGGCGAGGTGACGGAGGTGGTCATGGCGTACAGCGAGAGCAAGAACCCGAGGCCGCGCCCCCTGGTCACGATCCGGACGGACGACCGCCCGCACCTGACCGAGCGCACGAAGGTGTACCGCTCGCTCCAAGGCAAGCCGCAGACCGCCGAGTTCGTCGCGTACGAAGGTGAAGGCGCCGTCATTCTCCGCGTCACCGACAAGATGGGGCGCGGCAAGGAGCCTGATGCAGGCTCGGTACCGGAGAAGGGCGACCGGATCTGCTGGACGCTCTTCGAGCACGAGCAGCGTGGCGGGCCGAAGCTGCCCGACCCCGAGGAAACCCCCTGGACCCATGGCGGCCCGCCGGGCGACGCCGCCGAGAGCCCCGATCCCGTGACTCCGGAGGACACCCTGTGAGTCTCGCAGCAGCCCCCTTCGACCCCGGCGCGGCAGCGGCCAGGGCCACGGACGCGATCCTGCACGACACGTTGCACGGCGCGCACCGGGGTGTCGTGGTCGACTCACCGCCGGGCGCGGGCAAGTCGACCCTCGTGGTCCGCGCGGCCCGCGAACTGGCCGCAGCCGGGCGCCCGTTGATGGTCATCGCGCAGACGAACGCGCAGGTCGACGACCTGGTCCTGCGGCTCGCCGAGAAGGACCCCGAGCTCCCGGTCGGCCGTCTGCACAGCAGCGACCCGGACGCGTACGACAAGGCGCTCGACGATGTGCCGTCCGTGCGGACGTCCACGAAGGCCGCCGATCTGGCCGGGCTCGACGTGGTCATCTCGACCGCGGCGAAGTGGGCGCACGTCGAGGTCTCCAAACTCGACGGGCCCTGGCGGCACGCCATCGTGGACGAGGCGTACCAAATGCGCTCGGACGCGCTGCTCGCCGTGGCCGGGCTCTTCGAGCGCGCGCTGTTCGTGGGCGACCCCGGCCAGCTAGACCCGTTCTCGATCGTCGGCGCCGAGCAGTGGGCGGGCCTCGCGTACGACCCGTCGGCGTCCGCGGTGACGACGCTGCTCGCGCACAATCCGGAGCTGCCGCAGCACCGCCTCCCGGTGTCCTGGCGGCTCCCCGCGTCGGCGGCACCCCTCGTATCGGCGGCGTTCTACCCGTACACGCCCTTCCGCAGCGGCACGGACCACGGCGACAGGCAGCTCGACTTCGGGGTGCCGTCGGACGGTTCGGCCCCCGACCGGGTGATCGACGAGGCGGCGGAGTCGGGCTGGGGCCTGCTCGAACTACCCGCGCGGAACACGCCGCGTACGGACCCGGAGGCGGTACGGGCGGTGGCCCAGGTCGTCCGCCGCCTCCTGGACCGGGGCGGCGCGGCCACCTCGGAGCGCGGCCCTGACCCCACGCCCCTCACCGCCGACCGCATCGCCGTCGGCACCGCCCACCGCGACCAGGCGGCGGCGGTGCGCGCGGCCCTCGCGGACCTGGGGGTCTCGGACGTCACGGTGGACACGGCGAACCGGCTGCAGGGCCGCGAATTCGACGTGACGGTGGTCCTGCACCCGCTCTCCGGCCGCCCGGACGCCACCGCCTTCCACCTGGAGACGGGCCGCCTCTGCGTCCTGGCCTCCCGCCACCGCCACGCCTGCATCGTGATCTGCCGCGCGGGCGTCAGCGACCTCCTGGACGACCACCCGTCGACGGAACCGGTCCAACTGGGCGTGACGGTGAAGTTCCCGGACGGCTGGGAGGCGAACCACGCGGTACTGGCCCGGCTGGCGGAGCACCGGGTGGCCTGGCGGCCATAACCAGCACCCCGAAGGGGCGCGAGGCTGTGACATGAGCGGCTCCGCCGCGTGGGCGCGACCAGCCACAAAGCACCCGCACACGAATCCGCACATCCCGCGGAGCGAAAGGCCCCCTTGCGCGGCACGAGACAATAGAAGATGGCCGACGGCCGGAAATCGTACGAGGAGGAAGAACCATGGCGGAGCCCGAGCGGCCCCGGTCCGAACAGCGTCTGCGACCCGCGCCCCTGCTCTTCGAGCCCGCGGAGGCCGCCGCCGACCCGGAGCACTTCTTCGACCTGGAGTCGATGGAGGACCCCCGTGAGCTGCTCGACCGCGCCACCGAGCTGACCCACGCCTTCCGTGCCGCGACGGACCGGTCGATCGAGTTCCAGGCCATCGCGGCCGCCCAGCTCGCCGACCCGCGCCGCTTCGACCGCCTCACGCACGCGGCGATCGCCGAGCGCGCGCAGTGGACCGAGGACTACGCGAAGAAGATGGTCGAGTTCGGCCGGGACCTGATGCGCGGGACCGGCGCGAGGGACGCCTGATCGAACGCCTCTCCCCCGAACAAGATCACGGGGCATATGCCAGGAAGGCAAGGTACTCCCCCCACCCCCCTCTTGTCCCGATTTCTCATAACCCTCAGAAATAGAACGCCCACTACCGGTAGATGTATCTGCCATGAGCGGTCTTCGGGCGCCGGATGCTCGATCGCTTATGGGAGGAGGGCCCCGGCTCCGGCCCGGTCGCCGAGCACCGCGGCCGCATGCTGCTCTTCGCCACCCCCGGCACCGCCGGGCGGCTGCCCTCGCTGCTCGAGTGGGAGGAGTGGGGCCGCGCCGTCCCCTCGGCGCTCTGCCACGGCACGGGCGACGCCGTGACGGTGCCGCCGATCACCGCCGGACGGCGGGAGACGCGCACCCCGGGCCGGCTCGATTCCCGCTGGCTGGTCGCCCCCGACACCCGGCATCCCTGGCTCCCGGGACCCGAGGTGATGCTCTGGGCCTGCGTCCGCGCGGCCCGCGCCACGGCAGGCTCGGCGGTCCGTATATCGATTTTTCCTGGCGGCGATCAGGATGCTAAGGTCTACGACGTCAGCAGGCGCCGCTAGCTCAGTTGGTTAGAGCAGCTGACTCTTAATCAGCGGGTCCGGGGTTCGAGTCCCTGGCGGCGCACAGACGGTGAGAAGCCCCTCGCGGAAGCGAGGGGCTTCTTGCATGCCCGCACGAAAATGCCGCGAGGCCGGGTAGTCAGCCCACCGAGACCTTCACCGTCCACGCCCCCGTGGCCGTCCGCCCCTCGGCCTCGATCCGCACGTCGCCGCCCGGCACCGTGAAGCTCTCCCCCACCCCCACCGGCGCGTCCGCGAGCGGCGGATACACCGAGTCGCCCCAGCAGGCCTCCGTGTCCGGGTGGGCGTCGACGACCTCGACGGGGCCGCCGCCGGACGGCGGCTCGTTGCGTACGTGATAGGCGAGCACGCCCTCGGTGCAGGTCGCGTGGTCGTTGCCGTCGGCGCCCCGCGCCTCGATCGCGATCGCGCTGTCACGGCCCGTGCGGACGACCGCCAGCTTGGTGCCGCCGACGCCACCGCGCGCGGGCCTGACCGAGAGCGGCTCCAGGGTCAGCCGCCGCTCGCCGCCCGACACGCACACCACCTGCCGCCGGTCCAGCCAGCCGAGCTTCCACTTGTGCCAGCCGAAGAGGTCCGGGGAGAGCCCGAACTGGCTGCCCATGACGTCCCAGTCGCCGACGTACGTGTCCCAGTCGCCCTTGCCGTCGGTCGGCCGGTGGTAGAGATCGGGCAGGTCGAAGACGTGGCCCGTCTCGTGGGCGAGGACGTTGCGGTCCGGCGGGTGCCGCTCGAAGACCGTCACGATGCGCCTGATGTCCGCGCCATCGGCCCGCATCGGCCGGTCGAAGTTGACGACCTTCGTGGCGTCCGAGTCGACGCCGGGCGCGTCCGGGTCGGCGACGAGGTAGACGACGTCGTAGCGGGAGAAGTCGACGTCCGGGTCGGCCGCGGCCACCGCGTCGCGCAGATAGGTGCTGCGCCGCGACGCGTTCCAGTCGCGCTCTATGGCGTACGAGGTGGAGTCCTCCGGCATCTCGACCCACTCGCGCTGCGGATGCGGGCGCAGCGCGAACTTGCCGTACGAGGCGCGGTCGAAGAAGTCGCTGGTGGCGGGGAAGTGATCGGCGGCGAGCTCGTCGGGGTCGGTCAGCGGCGGGGAGTCGGGGAAGGAGAGGAAGATCATCACCGCGTCGAGGGTCCGGTCCGGGCGCGGATAGGCGGTGTTCCAGGTGTCGAGGCCCTCCGAGTGATGGGCCGATGTGCGCTGCAGGGCGCACGGGCCCGCCGTGGTCTTGGCGGTGGCGGGCCCCGCGACAAGGCCGGTGGCGGCGAGGGCGGTCAGGGACGTGAGGGCGGCGGCCGTGCTGCGCAGCCGGGGTCTCTCCCCTCCACGGGTGAGTCCCCAGGGGGGTAGCTGACGCGGCACGTCGACCTCCGGGTGCGGAATACGGGGCATCCCACCCACTCTGTGGTGCTTTAATCGCATTCGCCCTGTTTGCCTGGACCAGCCGAGTGAGGCGCAACGCCGAGCGCTCACGGAACGTCACAAGTAGTCGTCGCGCGAAGGCAGCGGCACAGGGGCGAGCAGAAACGATCTGCCGCCCGGCGCGCCCCGGCTCTGCCCGGCGCCCACACCGACTACGCGCTCCCCGCGGCCGCCACGCGGCGCCGTGCTGCGGCTGGAAGCGCCCGCTGGCCTGCCCCTATGATCGGCACACTTTCCCGCGTGGGCCCGGCCTCGCCGACCCTGCGCGGGCCCGGCCTCGCCGAACAACTGCACTGCGGGAGCGAGCGGTGAACGGAACGTCTGAAGGCCCCCTGCCCACAACGGTCGCAGCAGCCACAGCGGTCACAGCGCCCGGCCTCGCCCGGGCGCCCCTCACGGAACGTGGCCGCCGCGAGCCGGCCGATCACCGGGCCGCCTTCGGCGTCGCCCCGCTCGCCCTCGCCGTGGTCGACGCCGAAGGCCTCGTCATGGACGCCAACGACGCGCTCGCCGAGCTGCTCGGCGCCTCCCCCGTCGAGCTTGCAGGACGCCTCGCCGCCGACCTGGTGGATCTCGCGTCGGATGCCCGCACCTGGCACGCGTACCGCGAAGTGCTCCGCGGCCGACAGGCCAAACTGCGCTGCACCCGCCGCCTGAAGCACCCCGACGGGCACTCCCTGTGGGTGCAGCTCACCGTCTCCCCCATGCCCGGCGGCCGCACGGTGCTGCTCGCCGCCACGGACATCAGCGCGCGCCGCGAGCTCCAGGCCCGGCTCCGCCACCTCCAGATGCACGACCCGGTGACCCGGCTGCCCAACCGCAGCCTGTTCTTCGAGCGGCTCGCCGGGGCACTGGAAGCGGGTGCCTACGACGACACGGGCACCGGACGGGTCGGCCTCTGCTATCTCGACCTCGACGGGTTCAAGGCGGTCAACGACACCCTCGGCCACCGGGTCGGCGACCGGCTCCTCGCGGCGGTCGCCGAGCGGCTCACGCGGTGCGCCGACGACGCCGGGTACGGCAGGACCGCGGTGCCGCTGGTGGCACGCCTCGGCGGCGACGAGTTCGCGCTGCTCGTGGAGGACTCGACGGGCACCGACCAACTGGCGGATCTCGCCGATGCGGCGCTCAAGGCATTGCAGGCCCCCTTCGACCTGTCGGGCCAGCGGCTCTCCGTGTCGGCCTCCATCGGCGTCGTCGAGCGGCGTGCCACCGGGACGACGGCCACCTGCCTGATGCAGGCCGCCGACACGACGCTGTACTGGGCGAAGGCCGACGGCAAGGCACGCTGGACGCTCTTCGACCCCGAGCGCAACGCACACCGCATGACCCGCCAGGCGCTTGCCAGTTCACTGCGTCCTGCCGTCGACCGCGGTGAGTTCGTCCTGGACTACCAGCCGCTGGTGGGCCTCGACGACGGGCGGGTGCACGGGGTGGAGGCGCTCGTGCGGTGGCAGCATCCGCAGTTCGGGCTGCTCACGCCGAATCGGTTCATCGGATTGGCGGAGGAAGACGGTTCGATCGTTCAGCTGGGCCGCTGGGTGTTGCGTACGGCGTGCCGCCAGGCCCGGCAGTGGCAGCTCGACCACCCGGAACGGCCACCGGTCTTCGTGAGCGTCAATGTCGCCGTGCGCCAGGTGTGGGACTCCGACCTGGTCGCCGACGTCGCCGAGATCCTGGCGGAGACCGGGCTCGCCCCCGAACTCGTACAGCTGGAGCTCACCGAGTCCGCCGTGATGGGCTCGGCGGGGCGGCCGCTGCAGGCGCTGCAGTCGCTCAGCGACATGGGGGTGCGCATCGCCATCGACGACTTCGGCACGGGGTACTCGAACCTGGCGTATCTGAGCCGGCTCCCGGTGTCCGTCCTGAAGCTGGACGGCTCTTTCGTACGGGGTTTCCAGTACGACGCGGAAGCGGGCGAGGCGCACATCAACCCCGCCGACGAGATCATCGTGGAGGCCATGGTGCAGCTCGCGCACCGGCTCGGGCTCACGGTGACCGCGGAATGCGTGGAGACTGCGTCTCAGGCTTCGCGGTTGGAGGGGATCGGGTGCGACACGGGGCAGGGGTGGCTTTACTCCCGGCCCGTGTCGCCGGATCGTATCTCCGCGTTGCTGCGGGGCGCGGACTAGCCCGCCCACCCGCTCACCCCAGGTTGTACTCGTCCGCGATCAGTTCGTAGCTGCGCAGGCGGAGTTCGCCGCTGTGCGCGTTGGCCGTGATCATCAGCTCGTCGGCGCCGGTGCGCTTGGCGAGGTCGTCGAGGCCGGTGCGGACCTGGTCGGCGGTGCCGTGGATGACGTTGGAGTTCCAGTTGCCGATGAACTCCCGCTCCATCTCGTTGAATTCGTACGCCTCGGCCTCCTCCGGGGTGGGGACCAGGCCGGGGCGGCCGGTGCGCAGGCGGACCATGTTCAGGGCGGCGGCCATGACCTGGCGGCGGGCCTCCTTCTCCTCGTCCGTGGCGAGGGCCGATACGCCGATGAGGGCGTACGGGGCGTCCAGGACCGCGGAGGGCTTGAACGACTCGCGGTAGAGGTCGAGCGCCGGGATCGTGTTCTGCGCGGAGAAGTGGTGCGCGAAGGCGAAGGGCAGGCCGAGCACTCCGGCGAGGCGGGCGCTGAAGCCGGAGGAGCCGAGCAGCCAGAGCGGCGGGCGGTGCGGGGACTGGACGCCGCCGGGCGAGGTGGCCTGGACGGGGCCGGGTACGGCGTGGATACGGGCGTAGGGATGCCCGTCGGGGAAGTCGTCGTCCAGGAAGCGGGTGAGCTCGGCGAGCTGCTGGGGGAAGTCGTCCGCGCCTTCGTTGGAGGGGGTCCCCCCTGCTCGAGCGAAGCCGAGAGCTTGGGGGAGGTCCGTGCGGCGCAGGGCGGCGGCGGTCGCGCCGTCCGTGCCGGGGGCGCGGCCGAGGCCCAGGTCGACGCGGCCCGGGGCCATCGCCTCCAGGGTGCCGAACTGCTCCGCGATCACCAGGGGAGCGTGGTTGGGGAGCATGACTCCGCCGGAGCCCAGGCGGATGCGGGTCGTGTGGGCTGCCAGGTGGGCGAGGATCACCGCGGGCGATGAGGAGGCGACTCCCGGCATGGAGTGGTGCTCGGCCACCCAGTAGCGGTGGTAGCCGCGGGTCTCCGCGAGGCGGGCGATGTCCACGCTGGTCCGCAGCGCCTGCGTGGCCGTGCGGCCGGCCCCCACGGTCACCAGGTCCAGTACGGACAGCGGGACGGGGGCGGTTCCCTTCCGGGTGCCTCGGATGTCGTCGCTCGGGTCCACGGTCACGGTGCCTTGCCTCCTGCTGGGGTGAGTTCTTGCTCCGCAGGGTGCAAACAGGAGGGTGGCTCCGGTTTATTCCTTCGGCCTTCTGTGGGTGGGTGGGACAAGACTTTCCCGCCCACCCACCCGATTGCCCCGAGTCACCCGATTGCCCCGAGTCAGTTACCCCTTCACCTGGACCAGCGGCTCCTTCGTGAACAAGGCCCCCAGCGTCGGTGCGTTCACCCTTCGCGATGCCAGGCGCAGGGCCTCCCAGACCGTTACCTGGTTGGCCGTCAGGACCGACTTTCCGATTTCCTTCTCCAGGTCACTGACGTACGCCGCCGTGTGCAGTGCCGTGTCCGGGAGCAGCAGCGCCTCCGCATCGGGGTGGTCGCCCGCCAGGGCCATCGCCTTGACCTCCTCCCAGCCCCACGTGCCGACCTCCGCCGCCGTGATGATGCCGCTCCCCCGCGTCGAGACGACCTCGATGCCCGCCGCCCCGAGGAACGCGGCGAAGTGCGCCGCCACGTCCTGCGGATACGTCGCCGCGATCGCGACCCGGGTCGCGCCCACCTCACGTACCGCATGGGCGAAGGCGAACGACGTGCTGGACGCCGGGAGACCCGCCGCCCGGGCGAGCGCGCGGACCTGGTCGTGCGCGCCCTCCCAGCCGAAGACGAAGCTCGCGCTGGTGCACGCCCACACCACCGCCTCCGCGCCGGAAAGGCGCAGTTCCTCGACGCCCGCCGCGAGCCGCTTCGGCGAGCCCATCTCCAGGAGCGCGTCGACCCGGTGCGCGTCCTCGCCGATGTCCGTGTGGACGACCTGCAGCCGGACATCGCTCCCCAGCATCTGCTCCATGCGGGGGTAGTCGTCCTCAGCCGAGTGACCCGGATAGAGGAAACCAAGTGCGGTCACTTCCAGCCTCCTTCAAGGCAGCGGTGGTGGTCCTTCGGGCAGCCCCTGGGGCGGGTCGAGCGGCATGGCGTCCGGCACCGTGCCAGGACCGGGGACGGTGCCCGCGCCCGGCCTCGCGCTCGGAGTGATGAGCGCCTGGTAGGGCCCTACCGCATGCGTACCCAGCCGGCGAAGGGCGGACCACATCGTCACCTGGTTCGCGGAGATGACCGGAACCCGCAGCTCGGCCTCGAGCTGCGGGATGACGTCGTACGTGGGGAGGTTGGTGCAGCTGATGAACAGCGCGTCCACGCCGCCCCGCACCGCAAGCCGCGCCATGTCGGCCACGTCCCGGTAGGGCACCTTCCAGATGTGCCTGGTCAGGCCCAGATAGGCGCGGCCGCTGACGGTCACCCCGGCCTCGCCCAGATACTCCTCCAGGGACTGGGTCACCGACCAGGTGTACGGCGTGACGAGGGCGATGCGCCGTGCGCCCAGGTCGTCGAGCGCTTCGAGCAGCGCGCCCGAAGTGGTGACGGCGGCGACCGCGCCTTCGCGGGTCATCGCCTCGCACATCGCCCGCTCACCGGCGATGCCGCCGACGAAACTGCCCGACGTACAGGCGTACGCCAGGACTTCCGGCTCGGCGGCGCTCAGTGCGCGGACCGCCTCGCCCAGCGTCTCGTGCTCGCTGACCAGGCGCGCCAGGTCGAGGCTGACCTCGACGGGCACATACGGAGTGCGTGTCAGATGCAGGGAGACCTCGTCGGGAACCCAGCGCCAGAGTTCCCGGTCGAGGGCGAAGTCGAAAGGGGCGACGACACCTACACCGCGCTGAGGGTGTGGTCCGCCGAGGAAGGAGACGTCCATGAGCAGGCCCCAAGTTCGTGCGTGCGTGCATTGGAGGGACCGGCCGGGGGCCGGGAGATGCGGAACCGGCGACGCGCCGGGACGTCGGGACGGGGCAAGATGCACCAAGAAGGCGCTACAGAGAGTGCTACGACCTCGTACGGAGAGTACTCAGTTATGGGGTGCTTGTGATAGAGCACCTCTGTTGACGAAGGTAGTTTCAGGTGCGAGCGTGGTCAATCCGCGCATCTCAGACGGCCCTGGCCGACACGTATCTCAGGGAAGCGGACTCTCATTGCGAAACGGTTTCTCCCCGATGTCCGATTCGACACCCCAGACGCCCCATGCGACAGCCGATGCGACGCCCGCCGCCATGACCGACTCGTCGGCAGCCACCACCGTCCTCGTCCTCGACGCCCCACCCCCCGCCCCGCCGCCCCGCCTCGGCAGCCTCACCGGGCGCGCCCGGATCCTGCACGCGGACGCGGACACCCTGGCGGAGCAACTGCCACTCGCCGATGTGCTGCTGGTCTGGGACTTCCTCTCGGACGCCGTCCGTGAGGCCTGGCCCGGCGAGGGTCCGAGACCGCGCTGGGTGCACGCCGCGAGCGCGGGTGTGGACCGCCTCATGTGCCCCGAACTGGCCGCGTCCGACACCGTGGTCACCAACGCCCGGGGCGTCTTCGACCAGCCGATCGCCGAGTACGTGGCCGCGCTCGTCCTCGCGATGGCCAAGGACCTGCCGCACACCCTCCGCCTCCAGGGCGAGCGCACCTGGCGGCACCGCGAGTCCCAGCGGGTCGCCCGCACGCGCGCGTGCGTAGTGGGTTCGGGCCCGATCGGGCACGCGATCGTCCGTACGCTGAAGGCGCTGGGGATCATCACGGCGCTGGTCGGCCGCAAGGCGCAGCACGGCGTGCACGGCGCGGAGGAGCTCGACCGGCTCATGGCGCGCGCCGACTGGGTGATCTGCGCGGCGCCGCTGACGGACGCCACGCGCGGCATGTTCGACGGGCGGCGGTTCGGCATGATGCAGCCCTCCGCGCGCTTCATCAACATCGGGCGCGGTGCGCTCGTCGTCGAGGACGATCTCGCGGCCGCCCTGTCGAAGCGGTGGATCGCGGGCGCGGCGCTCGACGTCTTCGAGCACGAGCCGCTGCCGGCGGACAGCCCGCTGTGGACGGCGCCGGGGCTCATCGTGTCGCCGCACATGAGCGGGGACACGGTCGGCTGGCGCGATGAACTGGGCGCGCAGTTCGTCGAGTTGTACGAGGAGTGGGCGGCCGGGCGGCCCCTGTCCAACGTGGTCGACAAGAAACGTGGGTATGTACCGGGGCATTGATCGCTGCCCGACCCCCCTTCCCTCTGTCCTGAGGAGCGTGCGTGCATGACCGAGCTCACGGATCTCTCCGCCGTACAACTCGTCGACGGCTACCGGAAGGGCGAATTCAGCCCGGTCGACGCGACACGGGCCGCGCTGCGCAGGGCCGAGGAGGTGCAGCCCGCCGTGAACGCCTTCGTGCGCATCGACGCCGACGAGGCGATCGCGGCGGCCGACGCGAGTGCGGAGCGGTGGCGGCGGGGCGAGCCACGGGGTCTGGTGGACGGGGTTCCGGTCTCGGTCAAGGACCTCCTGCTTCAGCGCGGCGGGCCCACCCTGCGGGGCTCCAAGACTGTCCGTACGGAGGGGAGTTGGGACGAGGACGCGCCTTCGGTGGCCCGGCTGCGGGAGCACGGCGCGGTGTTCATCGGCAAGACGACGACGCCCGAGTTCGGCTGGAAGGGCGTCACGGACAGCCCGCGGAGCGGGGTCACCCGTAACCCTTACGACCACACGCGCACCGCCGGCGGATCGAGCGGCGGCAGCGCGGCCGCCGTGGCGTACGGCGCCGCGCCGGTGTCCCTGGGCACGGACGGCGGCGGCTCGGTGCGGATCCCTGGCGCGTTCTGCGGGATCTTCGCGCTGAAGCCGACGTACGGAAGGGTGCCGCTGTATCCCGCATCGGCGTTCGGCACCCTCGCGCACGTCGGGCCGATGACGCGGGACGCGGCGGACGCGGCGCTCCTGATGGACGTCATCAGCGGCCCCGACTGGCGCGACTGGTCCCAACTCGGCCCGGTGGCAGGCAGTTTCCGGGCGGGAATCGAAGGCGGCGTACGCGGTCTGCGCATCGCCTACTCGCCCGCGCTCGGCGGCCAGGTGGCGGTGCGGCCCGCGGTCGCGTCGGCGGTGCGGCGCGCGGTGGAGTCGCTGGCCGCGCAGGGAGCGTACGTCGAAGAGACCGACCCCGACTTCTCGGAACCGGTGGAGGCCTTCCACACCCTGTGGTTCAGCGGCGCGGCACGGGTGACGCAGCATCTGTCGTCCGCACAGCGGGAGTTGCTCGACCCGGGGCTGCGGGAGATCTGCGATCGGGGCGCCCGGTACAGCGCGCTCGATTACCTCGCGGCGGTCGACGTACGGATGGATCTCGGCCGCCGGATGGGCCGTTTCCACTCGACGTACGACCTGCTCGTCACGCCCACGCTGCCGATCACCGCCTTCGAGGCGGGGGCGGAGGTACCGAAAGGTTCCGGCCATCACCGGTGGACGGGGTGGACGCCGTTCACGTACCCCTTCAACATGACGCAGCAGCCGGCGGCGACGGTGCCCTGCGGGGTGGACGGCGATGGCCTGCCGATCGGGGTGCAGATCGTGGCGGCGCGGCATGCGGACGCGCTGGTGCTTCGGGCGGCTCATGCGCTGTACGAGGCGGGCAGCGCGGGAATCGCGCCGCCCGCGGTGAGCTGACCTTCAGGCGCGGCGGAAGTTCAGCGTCTCCCCCTGCGCGCCCCCGCGCCACAGGTCGTTGCAGGCCTCGGCCATCTGGTCGAGGCCTTCGACGACCTGGCCCCAGACGATGCCGGGGACCCAGCCGACGTCGCCGTTGAGGAGCAGGTTGTTGCGCTCGTAGAAGAGGGCCAGGTCGACGACGGTCGCCCCTGCCTTGACGTCGGCGGCCGGTTCGTACCCATAGGCCTGAGTGCCCAGCTGTGTTCCGTTGAAGGAGAAATAGCAGAGGTCGCCGGGGATGGGGGTGACTGTCGGGTTCTCCAGGGGCGGCTCGCGGTCCGCGAAAGCCGGAAAGAGGGCGTAGATCTCATTGCGGGCGTACTTCGCGTGATAGACGTCTTCGCTCAAAGGAAGTGCGTCCCACACCGCCGCGCAGGTGATCGGGGCCCGGTCGTCGAGCAGCCTTGCCGTGCACTGAACTCCCCGCTTGGCGAGGGAGACTTCGATGTATCGGTCTGCCATGTGTCCCATGCTCCTCCCAGGGTCAAGAGGACAACGATTGCATCAGGGGCCGAAATTGGCCCGCATATCTCGTGTCGAGTCGGGTAGCCGCGCGCCCATGGCTCCACCACTTTGGAACGACGCAGAGAGCAATGAGACAGAGGGCGCCCGGACACACGGCACGGGAGCGAGTGCGGTACCCAAGAACGCCATGGTCCGGCGGCGGTCACTCCTGTTCGGAGCGGCTGCGATCGGCGCGGTGGGCGCGCTCGGCGCCGCGGGCTGCAGCAAGGTGCCCACGGGCGACACGCTGGCGCGCCTGAAGTCGCAGGGCACGGTGCGGCTCGGCATCGCGGGTGAGGCGCCGTACGGGTACATCGACGAGGACGGAGAATTCACCGGCGAGGCGGTGGAACTCGCCAAGTTGATCTTCAAACGCCTCGGGATCGACAGTGTGCAGCCCGTGGCGACGGAGTTCGGCTCGCTCATCCCGGGCCTGACCACGCAGCAGTTCGATGTGGTCTCGGCGGGGATGTACATCAACAAGGAGCGCTGTCAGCAGGTCATCTTCTCGGACCCCGAGTATCAGATGCTGGACTCCTTCATCGTCCCCAAGGGCAACCCGAAGAAGCTCTTCAACTACCAGGACGCCTTCAAGGCCAAGGCGAAGATGGGCACGGGACCCGCGTACGCGGAGATCGAATACGGAGTCGCCGCGGGATACAAGCGGGGGGACATCTCCATCTTCCCTGACCCGGTCGCCGGCATGAACGCCGTCGAGGCCGGCCGCATCGACTTCTTCGCGGGCACGGCGCTGACCGGCCGCGGCGTGGTCCGCAAGAGCAAGAAGGCGGAGGCCACCGAGGCCTTCGCGCCCGTCGTCAAGGGCGAGAAGCAGATCGACGGCGGCGGCTTCACCTTCCGGCCCACCGACACGGAACTGCGCGACGCCTTCAACGTGGAGATCCACAAGATGAAGAAGAGCGGCGAGCTCTTCCGGATCCTGAAGCCGTTCGGCTTCACGAAGGACGAGATGACCACGCTGACCGCAGAGGAGCTGTGCAAATGACAGCGGGACTGTGGGAACACTGGGTTCTGCCCGGTATCTGGATCACCATCCAGCTGACGATCTACAGCGCGGCCCTCGCGACAGCCGTCTCCTTCGGCATCGGCATGGCGCGCACCCACCGGCTGCGCACGGTGCGCTTCCTGGCCGGTTTCTACACCGAGGTCTTCCGCGGCACCTCTTCCCTGGTGCTGATGTTCTGGATCTTCTTCGTCCTGCCGCAGCTGATCGGCTGGGCGCTGGTCCCGATGTGGGCGGCCGTGCTCGCGCTCGGACTCTCCTACGGTGCGTACGGCGCCGAGATCGTGCGCGGCTCACTCAACTCGGTCGCCCCGGCGCAGCGCGAGGCGGGGGTCGCGCTGAGCTTCTCCCCGTGGCAGCGGATGCGGCTGATCCTGCTGCCGCAGGCCATCCCGGAGATGATCCCGCCGTTCTCGAACCTGCTTGTCGAGCTGCTCAAGGGCACCGCCCTGGTGTCGCTGCTCGGCATCGGTGACGTGTCCTTCGCCGCGAACCTGGTGCGCCTTGCGACCACCGAGAGCCTGGAGATCTACTCGATCACCCTGGTCATCTACTTCGTGATCGCGTTCGTGCTGACGCGCGGGATGCGCTCTCTGGAGCGCAAGACCAAGGCGGGGATCGGGCAGAAGACCGAGTCCCGGGGCTTGATGTCCAGGCTCAACTGGCGTCAGGAGATGGAAGTTTCACAGTTCCCGAAGGGTTCAGGGGGTGCCTGATGAACAACGGTACTGACAAGTGGGACTGGGGTGCGGTCTCCGACTTCATGCCGCACTTCTGGGACGGCCTGCTCACCACCCTGCAGATCCTCGCCCTCGGCTCGCTGATCTCCTTCTCGGTCGGCCTGGTGTGGGCGCTCGCGTTCCGCGCGCCCAGCCGCTTCGTGCGCTGGCCGGTCGGCATCATCACGGAGTTCATCCGCAACACTCCGCTGCTCGTGCAGCTGTTCTTCCTGTTCTTCGTGCTGCCGGAGTGGGACATCCAGTTCTCCGCGCTGACGACCGGCATCATCGCGATCGGCCTGCACTACTCGACGTACACCGCGCAGGTCTACCGCGCGGGCATCGAGGCCGTGCCCGCCGGGCAGTGGGAGGCGGCCACCGCGCTGAGCCTGCCCTACCGCCACACCTGGACCGCGGTGATCCTGCCGCAGGCCATCCGCCGCGTGGTCCCCGCGCTCGGCAACTACGTCATCGCGATGCTGAAGGACACCCCGCTGATCGCCAGCATCGGCGTCCTGGAGCTGCTGCAGCGCTCGCGACTGCAGGCCGCGGAGACCTTCCAGTACACCGAGCCGCTGACCGTCATCGGCATCGCCTTCATCCTCATCGCCTATCCCGCCTCCCTCCTCATCCGAGCCCTGGAGCGTCGTCTTGTCGTCTGAGAACACCACCAACAAGGAAACGGTCAACCCGGCGGTGGACGGCAGCGAGCTGATCCGCTTCGACAAGGTCACCAAGAGGTTCGGCTCGAACACCGTCCTGGACGAGCTCGACTTCTCGGTGGACTCGGGCAAGCACGTCACGCTGATCGGCCCGTCCGGATCCGGCAAGACCACGATCCTGCGGCTGCTCATGACCCTGATGAAGCCCGAGGAGGGCACCATCAAGGTCGGCGGCCGTTATCTCACCCACGAGGAGAAGAACGGCAAGCTCGTCCCGGCGAGCGAGAAGTACGTCCGCGAGGTCCGCAAGAACATCGGGATGGTCTTCCAGCAGTTCAACCTCTTCCCGAACATGAAGGTGCTGCGCAACATCACGGAGGCCCCGGTCACCGTGCTCGGCCTGTCCAAGGACGAGGCCGAGGAGCGGGCCCGCGGGCTTCTGGAGCTGGTCGGGCTCACCGAGCACATCGACAAGTACCCGAACCAGCTCTCCGGCGGCCAGCAGCAGCGCGTCGCCATCGCCCGCGCCCTGGCGATGCGCCCGCAGGTGCTGCTCCTCGACGAGGTCACGTCCGCGCTCGACCCGGAGCTGGTGGCCGGTGTCCTCGACGTCCTCAGGGACATCGCGCACACCACGGACATCACGATGCTCTGCGTGACCCACGAGATGAACTTCGCCCGTGACATTTCGGACCAGGTCCTGATGTTCGACTCGGGCCGGGTCATCGAATCCGGGACCCCGGAGAAGATCTTCACCGAACCCGAGCACGAGCGGACCCGCGAGTTCCTCAGCGCAGTCCTGTGACTCCCCACTGTAATTGCCCAGGCTATGGCCTTGGGTGGTGACTCTGGCATATGCCAGGGTGGCGCGCTCCTGCTGAGAGGGCCGGAGCGCGCCACCAATCTTCCCAACAGCCGCTCCTTATCCGGCTCTTGGCGGCTATCGTGGGACGGAGCCCAGCTGTCCGGAACCGTTCCATGCAGGGGGAAGCCGTGGCGCTGAAGCATGAGCCGACCACGCCACAGCACTCGGTGCAGAGCGCACTGCGAGTGCTTGAGATCGTCGCCCGGCGGGGAGCCGGAGTGACCGACACCGAACTCGCCCGCCAGACCGGCCTTCCCGCGCCGCAGCTGACCACCCTGCTGCGGATGCTGCGCCGCGAGGGTTACGTCGAGCAGATCACCGACGGTGCGTACGTCACCGGAGAATCCCTCAACCGCCTCGGCTCGGCCCACCGCCGCGACCAGGCCCTGCGGCAGAAGCTCAAGGAGACCCTGGACGGCCTCCGCGACACGATCGGCGCCGCCGTCTACATCAGCCGGTACGAGGACGGCGAAATCAAGATCACCGACTTCGCGGACGGCCCCGGCACGCCCAAGGTCAACGAGTGGGTGGACTTCCGGTCGTCGGCGCACGCCAGCGCGGTCGGCAAGAGCCTGCTGACCCAGCTCGACCTGAACGGCCGACGCGACCACCTCTCCCGCCACAAGATGGCCCGCCTCACCTCGCGGACGATCACGAACGAGCGGGTGCTGCTCAACCGCCTCGCCGCCCAGCCGGCGACGGTCCCCGTCCTCGACCTCCAGGAGTACGCGGTCGGCACGGTCTGCGCCGCCGTCCCCATCACCGCGGGCTCCGCGGTCGGCTGCCTCGCCCTCTCCCTCCCGGTGGAGCACGCGCACCGGCTGCGGGAGGCCGCGGACACGCTGAATCGCGGGGCGGCGCCGGTGCTGCTCTCCCTTGCGATCTAGGGGCGGCGCCGGGGCCGCCGCCGGGGACCGTCCGGCGCGGTCCGGAGCACCCTCCGGGACCAGGTATTATTTTTGAGTCAGCAGGCGCCGCTAGCTCAGTTGGTTAGAGCAGCTGACTCTTAATCAGCGGGTCCGGGGTTCGAGTCCCTGGCGGCGCACTTTGCGAATTATTCGCTGACGTGGGGCTTCTCGGTTTTCCGGGGAGCCCCTTTCGCATGCCTGGCGGCTGGGTGATCACGTATGGGTCCGGGATGGGTCCGTGTGCCGGAGATGCGTCGGTGGAGGCATCAGCTGGGCGTGACCTTTCGATGGTTTCGCTGCATTTGTACGGAACTATTGAGTCTGGCCGTGGACAGAGCGGCGCCGGGTCCCGCCTCGGTGGGAGATGACGAGACCCCGGCGCTGCGTGGTTCCGGTGGGTCGCCAAGGGCTACGGCTTCCGCGTGGGCAGAGGCCGGACCGCGTGGTCGGGGTGTACGGATTGCTGGAGTCCGGCGGCGAGGAAGATCCGGGCGAGGGCTCCGGCGGCGTGGTGTTTCACCTCGTCCACGACGGAGGTGTACGTATCGCGGGTGATCGTCGAGGAGGAGTGGCCGAGCATCTCCTGGACCACCTTCGCGTCGACCCCGGCGGACAGGGCGTGGGTGGCGGCGCCGTGGCGCAGATCGTGCAGCCGGATCGGCGGGAGATCGGCCTCGCGGACGAGTTGTTGGAACTGTCCGGTCACCCATGCGGGATGGAGCGGAGTGCCGTCGTCGCCGGTGAACACGAGCCCGGTGTTGACCCACTTCGGGCCCTTCCCGATGCGCTGCTTCATCTGACGTCGGCGGTGCGCGGCCAGGACCGCGACGGTGGCCGTGTCGAGGGCGATGGTCCGCTCCCCCGCGTCCGACTTCGGTACGCCGGTTTCGACCTTCCAGCCGAGCTGCACGATCTGCGAGCGGATCTGCAGTGCGGCCGCTTCCAGATCGCAGTCGGCCCAGCGCAGCCCACACGCCTCACCCCGGCGCAGCCCGGTGAAGGCGATCAAGTGGAACAGCGGGCGGAGCTGTGTGTGGGTGCGGGCGCGGGTGAGGAACGCGGTCGTGTGCGCGGCATCCCACACCATCACCGGCGACGGCCGCTCATCCGTCTCGCGCGAGGCCCGGATCCGCTCCGGCGTCCACACCAGCGCCCTGGGGCGCTTGGCGGAGGGGAGTTTGACGAGCTTGGCGATGTTGACCTGGATCAGCTGCTGGGCCTGCGCGTCCGCCAGGGCCGCGCGCAGGGTGGCCCGCACGGACTGCTTCCCGGCCGCACCGATCGGCCTTGCGTGGGGCGAGAGTTCGGCCAGTTTCTTGCGAGCGGCGCGGGCTGCCTCCCATTCGCCGGCTTGCCACGCCTGGCTGGCGGTGTCGGTGAGGGAGTGGCGAGCGGCGTTGTTCTCGTTGATCTCGTCGTTGTGGTCGTCGATCACGGCGAACATCGCCTGCACATGGGCGACGCGGAGCCGGTCGAGCTGAACCTCGCCCAGGTACGGGATCAGGTAGAGGCGCAGATGGGACTCGTTGGAGCGGCGCGTGGTGGCGCGCAGATCGGCCTTGGCGGTGAGCCACTCGGCGAGCCACTCGCCGACGGTCATCTGCTCGTCCAGTGGCTGCCCGAACAGCACCTTGCGCCGCAGCACGTCATACGCGGGCAGCGGACGGCGGGTCTTGAGCGCCTCGTTGATCAGACCGACGATCGTGGTGCGGGCATGGCCGGGATGGTCGGCCTTCGGGGCCAGGGCCAGGGCCAGGGCCAGGGCCAGCAGATGGTGCACGTCGTTGAGGAGCTGCTCGGCTTCCGTGTGGGAGGCCAGGCCGCCCTGGCGGACTCGCTGGGCCGGGGCACCGGGGATCGGCGGCAGGTTCAACAGCACGTACCAGGTGCCGTGTTCGCGCGACCAGGCCCGGTTTCGGCGCCGTAGCTTCGGGCAAGACCGGCCCAGCTGCCGCTGCTTGGGGCGGCCGTCGGAGTCGGTGAGCGGCTGGCCGGTCTTCTTGTCGAGGGCGGGGACGCTGCAGCCGCAGCGCTTGAAGATCGAACCCTTCACGAGGATCTGCTCCCTTGCGTACGAGGAAGGAGTTCAGCGGTCCCCCACACGGCGGCCGGGCATCAGCACGACCCGGCCCGCGGTGGTGGAATCCGCTGGCGGACACGTCGATCCACGCTCCGGCTCCGCATCAAGCGCCAGCGGTTGTGCGGGAGTCGACCCATGTGGGTGTCCCACAGCGGCATCCGCCATCCCGGACACGCCGAGCAGTTCCCGCAGCCCAGCAGTGGGCACACGCCACAACCCACCGACGCGCACCAGCCGACACGGGAAACGCCCCTCACGCACCAACTGATTCGCAGTGGTCCGCCCGATTCCCAATACCTTCGCTGCCGTCGGCACATCCACCATCACCGGCAGCCCCAGCACCTCAGCCTCGGTCAACGCCTCAATCACAACTCCCCCTCACACCACAGAGATCCGAGAACACATGACACTCTCTATGGAGAATTCCGGCGCCGATCGTGCCAACCGATCCAGCGCCCGGCGCTCCGCTATCGGGCTGACCACCCCGATATCCGCCCGCCCCTCACCCGCCCAACGAAAGGGTGCATCCAGGCTGTGCCAACAGGGGCCCATCGGCCGACAACAGGGCGACAGAGGCAGGAATGTGGCCCCGGCTGGGCCGTAGCGACCCTGGGCAGGCCATGGCCATGTCGCACACCGGCTGGGTGCCGCCCGGCAGGGCAGTGGAATCGGGATGCTGTGGCTGCACCGATATACGGTCGGCCTCGCCCACTACCGGCTCGCGGGGCCCCTGACCTGTACTCATAGCCACCACAGGGGTGTCGCATCCCAGCGCGTACACAGAAGCGACAGCGGAAACGGCACCCGGTACGACAGGGCAAACGACAGCGAGCCAGTAGAGGGACAACTCCGGTATCACCACCCCGGCAGAAGCCGCCACCGCGTACGACGCCTGCAGGCACCACAAGCACGCAGAGCCCGCCCGCCGCAACGAGCAAATCGGGACAGAGACTTGTACCGATATGCAGGCTGGCCCCATCCACCATGACGGGTCCCCACGTGACCTACCCGTATACCACTGCGGGGGTGCTCCCATCCAAGCGGGACCCCGGACGGGACTCCCATGACGGGACGGGAGACGGGATCGCAGACAGGCAACCGGCCAGATCGACCATCCCCGTGCGAAAGCCCGACAGCCCAGCAGCAGCGATCCCCGGCAGCCGGGCCGCAGGCAGCGGTACCGTCGAAGTGTCCAGATCCGAAGGGATTCCGGGATGCCGTACGCCAGCGACACCACAGGCGAGCGCATCGGGCGACGCATCGCGCAAGCCCGCAAGGCCCGCGCCCTGAGCCAACTCCAGCTCGCCCAACGCATCCCCTGCTCGAAGTCGCTCATCGCGCAAGTGGAGCGCGGTCATAAACCCGCCACCCCGTCCCTGACCGCTGGCGCCGCCCGTGCCCTCGGTGTCCGCCTCGAACAACTCACTGGTCAGCCGTACGAGGACCCCCAGCGCGGCCGCGTACACGCGACCATCCGGACATCCAGAGGTCCATGCTGTCGTGGGACGTGCCCGACGAGGACCTCCCCATCCGCTCCTTCGACGAACTGGCCGCCGACGTCTTCCGCGCCTCCGCTCTCGGCCGCAAAGCCCAGTACGCCAGGCTCGGCCACATGCTGCCGCCCCTGCTCGACGAACTGGCCGCCGCCTGCCACACCGCCCAAGGGCCGGATCAGGAGCGCCTGTTCGGCCTGCTCGCGGAGACGTACAGCGGTGTGACCGCCATCGCCTACGCCGTTGGACTCTTCGACCTGCGCTCCCAGGCAATGGACCGCATCCAGTGGGCGGCACGCGAGTCGCACGATCCGCTGCGCGTCGGCCGTACCCAATGGCAGCGCGCAACCTTGTTCCTCCAAGCCGCCGCCTACGACCGCGGCATGCGGCTCCTGGACCAAGTGCGGCACGAGCTGGGCGGAGACATCACGGCCATGAACGCCCCGACACTGAGCGTGCACGGCTCTGTGCACCTGCGCTCCGCCATGTTCGCCGCACGGGCAGGCAACGCACCCACGGCCCGAGCCCACCTCGACGCCGCAGCGGACGCCGCGTGCCTCCTGGGACGGGACAGCAACCACTACGGCCTGGAGTTCGGCCCGACCAACGTCGCCATGCACCGCCTCGCCGTCGCCGTGGAAATGCACGACGGAGCAGAGGTCGCCCACCAGACCCAGCACACCCGCCTGCCCGCGCACGTCGCCCCCGTCCGGGCCGGCCACTGGTACCTGGATGCCGCGAAGGGCTGGCTCGACAACGGAAACCGCGACAAGGCATTCGCTGCCCTCCAGGCAGCACGAAAAGTAGCCCCCGAGCAGACCCGCAATCACCCCCAAGTACGGGAAGCCATCCAGACATTGATCCATCTGGAGCGGTACAGCAAACAGTCCCTGACGGGATTCGCCTCATGGATCGGCATCACGTGAAGTTTCACAAACCGTGAAACTCACTCAGCGCGCGCGGCAGCACCATGAAGCCCAGACCCCGGCGGGGTGGTGAAACTGCCCGGGGTGTGGCCAACGCTGCCCAGGAGCGCCGACATATCGACAACGGGCCGCGCCTGATCCACGGAGCCGAGGTGACCGCGTAATGGACAAGACGCGGACAACGCGGCTCCTGCCGTGGACCACCCCGGAAGGCAACCCCTGCTACCTCGTCGGCGACGGAACCGGGTACGTGTCCCACGTCGCCGACACCATCGAATCCGTTCAGCTCGGCATGGCCGGTGAACTCCTCGACCACATCCATGACCTGCTCGACGAACCCAAGGCAACGCACGATCAACTCCGCTTCGCCGTAGCCAGATTGAGCGAAACTCTGCGTGACGTAAAGCGGATCGCCGACAGCAGGGGAGCGCGCCTACCAGTCTCCGACGAGCCACCCTCACGATGACTAGCCCATAGGCGGTCACAGGCAGCAGATCTACCGCCCTCGCCGCACTTCGTAACAAGCAGGTCAGAAGCTTGCCGAATAGTTGGCCACGAAGACTGACCGTTGCAGGCCGCCTGAGATTTGCAGTCGATTGTGCATGGATGGTCACATCTTTCCCCTCCGGCCTTCAACACCCGAATAATCCCAGGGGTGTTGAAGGCCGAATACCAGCCACAGCATTGCTCATGATGTGCACCACAGCTACCGTTACGTCTCCGTGTCCTCCCTAACCACCAGCGAAGGAGGAAGTTTGTCAGCGCACTTTCCAACGGTCAGCGCAAGAAGCGGAATTCTGGGTAACAGCGGCAGCGGACCATCCCGGGCTGTTTTAGTCCAGTTCAGCGATCTCCTGCTGACCGAGGACAGCGCCATGCGGAACTACTATCGTCGATCCTACGCCCGCATGCGTGGCTACTACATGCCACCCCACTTCATGGAGATCCCCTACTGGATCCCCATCGTCGCCTCGATGCTGCCGGACGAGCACTTCCGCAAGGAATTGATGATTGTCGATGATCTCGACATCGCGCACAACGAGCTCGCAGAGGCCGCCAACAGCGACCTCTTCTTCTTCTCCGCACTAGACGCTAACATCGAGCAACTACTACACTTGGCCTCCACCGGCGCGAAAATGATCGTCGGCGGCTACGTCGACCCAGGGGTACTTGCCGAATTTCCCAACGTGAGATTCCTGCACGACGTCACACAGTTGCCCATCACGCTGCCTCGTTCGCGTCCTCGAAACACTCTCGACTACCGACTCTTCGATGGACTTCAGTGCATCCCCAGATTCAGCATGAGCAGTGGATGTTCCTTCCGGTGCAAGTTCTGCACCGTGCCCACCCAGGTTGTGCCAGCCGACCCTGAGGGATACGAATCCGAGATCGCCGCCTTCAAGCCTCTGGACTTCCATCTGGTTTTCCTCGATGACAAGTCTTTCGGAGATCCGGTAGCGAACAACTGGCGAGACTTGCGTCAGGTGCGAAACCTCTTTGAGTCTATGCACCAAGGGTTCGAAGGGTTCATCATCCAGACCCCGCCATCCGTGGCCAGCAGATCCGGGTTCCTGGATCAGTGTCGCGATATGGGGGTGCGGTACGTCGAGTTCGGTGTGGAGACCGCACATGACGGCCTCCTCAAGTATCTCCGGAAACCCTTTCGCACTAAGCATCTCTACGCGGCAAGTGAGACCATACGTGAACTGGGTCTCTACGTGATCCCCAACTTCATCATGGGCATACCTGGCGACGACTACCGAGGAACGGTTCGGTGGGTCGAGGAATTCGTAGACATCATGCCTGCTGTAAACATCAACTGGCTCGCCGCACACTTCGGCAACGAGCGCGGCGATCTCGGCCTTCCGGTCGAGACGTTCGGGGACCGAGACCAGAACACCATCGCCAAGAGCTGGCTCGCAAAGGACGAGACCACAGCCGGGCTGGCAGCAGTCGAAGAAATCTACGCCATCACCGAAAGCTACTGGCACGATCGCGTGACCTACCCCAGTGAACGGGCGACAGTACGGTGACCACAGAGACCTCTACCGTGCGCACTTCGATCCTGGAACGTGAACTCCGTCGCGCGCTCCACGACGCTGGCATTCGAGTATCCCCATGGCGAGAGGGCGTCGACTACTTCGCCGATCTCGCCCATAGCGACAAAGCCGGGATCATCGGAGTCGTGCGATCCCCTCGCCATGAGGTCCTGCCGACTGGCTACGAGGGCACCGTTGACTTCGCTGACACGCTCGCCAAGGAAGTGAAGGTTCTGGAGCTGTTGGGCGATGCGGGAGTGCCCGTTCCGTCTGTCATCGCCTGGCAACGTCGCAGCACCCCGCAAGGCGTCTCATGGATGCTGTGCGAGCACATCGAACACGAGCCGACAGCCGAGTTGGATGACGACCAGCAGCGGCAACTTGGTGGCATCACGCGAGCGATTCACTCCATCCAACCGGCTACGGCAGTCGGACGCCCACAGGGCTCTTGGCAGTCATACGCACGTGCGCGCATCACCGACCGGCTCCACGCCGCGGAGAAGTACTGCGCACACATTCCCGTGGAGACCGTGCTGTCTCGGTCCGCGATCGTCCTCTCGCATGCAGCAGGACAGGCGAGTGCGCTGCTCCATCTTGACCTGCGGCCACCCAATATCTGTGTGCGCAACGGGCAGATTGAGGCAGTGATCGATGTGGCGAACGCGATCACTGGTGACCCGTGGCTCGAACTGGCACGCATCCGCTTCTGCGGCCTGTTCACCAAGGCGTTCCAAACCGGATACGGCCTCAGTAGCGCCGACGTTCGACGACATGACCAACTCCTGAACTTCTATGAGTTGGACATCGCGGCGTTGCTGACCACTGTTGCTGCCGAAGAGATTCACGATCAAGAGCTGTTGAAGACCTCCCGTGACCGACTGGAGCAGCTGTGCGCACAGATCGTTCGCTGAGTCCGTTGATCCAGTCGTTTCCTTCAGTCGACCAGGTACCGACCAAAGGTCTGGTTCCCGCCCAGACGCTCTACTCCAGTACCGCCTGGCTAAGGCTTCTCGACCACCACGGGCACGGGTACGAATACGTACTGCTTCGCCAGGGGGCTGCTCGAAGCCTTGCACCCCTAACCGCAGGCTCCGCCGTGCACGTCCGGCGCTACCACCCTGACTTTCTTCTCGCCGACCACATACCCGCAGCAGCGTGCGTGGTTATCGGTCCTCGTACAGGCTACCGCAACGAATTACCTTCCAGCGGAACCTCTCTGACGACCGGCGACCTCACCAGAGGGCTTCAGGAAGCCGCGCGGGACCGTGCCGTCCTTCTGCCGTATCTCTCCAGCACCGATGCCGCGCAGCTCACAGCCGCAGGACATCCGGCGGGCCTCATAGCTTGGGAGGCTTGGCTCGATGTTCCTGGAGACGGGTTCAACGGCTACCTCAACTCTGTGGGGCGGAGCCGCAAGAACCAGATCAAGGGAGACTTGAGGCGGGTCTCCCACAATGGACTGACGTTTCAGGTGGCTCCTCTGGACGCGAGCGCGCCTTTCGAGGAGATCGCACGCCTTCTGGTCCTCCACGAGAAGAAGTACGACCCGTCTTACCAACGTCCGCCATCCGAGTTCCTTCCCTACCTCTCCTTGTGCGCCGACGTGCCAGGGGCCTACGTGATCCTGGCCTACCTGGACAGACACCTCATTGGATGTCATGTCGTATTCCACTACGGCGATGTGTTGTGGGTGAGGCTCTTTGGTGTGGACGAGTCTCTGAGGGAGAGCCGGAGTTCATACTTCAGCCTCTTCTACTACGAGCCCTTAAGACTCGCTCACAGCCTCGGAGCCAGAGCCGTGCACCTGGGCATCGGTGCCTCTGATACAAAACTAAGGCGTGGAGCCCGACTTGAACCCTTATGGACCGTTGCCTTGGTCCAGGACGATGAAATCGGGGAACAGGTTCGTCAAGGGCTCCGCTCACGGTCCTCTGACCTTCCGGACCCCTTGCCCGAATGCATCACTCCTCCGGATGCACCGTGACCATTGCTACCAGCAAAGCTGGTTTTCGTGAGCTGCTCGCCTCTTCCCCCTTCCGTCGGTTCTTCGTCTCTCGTGCAGTCTCACTGATCGGCGATGCCGCGGTCCCCACCGCACTGGCTCTCTCTATGACGGAACTCGGCTATTCCTCAGGATGGCTGGGGGGCATGCTGGCCGCCGCCATACTCCCGAAGGTCGCCTTTCTGGTTTTCGGCGGAATTATCGCCGACCGGGTCGCCAAGCGACCCCTCATGGTTGCTTCATCAATATCCTGTGGCATGGCTCAGCTCATCACCGTGGCCCTACTGGTCACCGGAGCCAACCTGTGGTGGGCATTAGCCTGCCAGGGAATCTATGGAATGTGCGTTGCCGCAGGCCATCCTGCGACCTTTGGCTATCTTCCCCACTGCGTCGAACGCCACCAACTGGGTGCTGCGAACGCGCTGATCGGCGGATGGACCGGTGGCGCCGCGCTGCTCGGCCCCGCTGTCACCGCTGCCTTCTCCGCCATGGGCGAGCCAGCGTGGGCTCTCGCATTCGACGGTGCATCCTTCCTCCTCGCGGCTGCCCTTCTGCACGGGCTGCCTCGCGGTGCAGCCGACGTGGATGAGAACAGCCAAGGTGGAGTATCCGCACTGCGGGACGGCTGGCAGGCAATGCGGGAGCTGCCCTGGCTGCTCCGCATGACCGTGGTCGACAGCACCATCCTCCTGCTGGTGTCCGCACCGTTCATGGTCTTGGGCCCTGGCCTGGTGACGCAGCGCATGTCGGCGAACGTCTGGGCACTTCTCATGCTGCTCTTCGCTGCGGGAGAGCTCGTCGGCAGCCTCGTCAGCGGTAAGTTGCCACTGCGCCGCCCGATCCTGGCGGCCGCTCTCAGCCTGCTCGCCCTAGGACTTCCCCCTCTATGCCTCGCCGCTGGTGCTGGTCTCGCGCCGTTGTCGGTGGCACAAGTACTTGCCGGCGCCTCGGTCGGTGCCTATGGCGTCCTGGTGTCCACCGTCGTTCAGGAATCCGTTCCACGAGAACATCTGGCCAAGGTCGGCGCTCTGTCCTCGATCGGTTCCTTCGCCTTCCTTCCCGTCGGCTATGTGATGGCACCGCTACTGGCATCGCTGGCAGGGCCCACACCACTCCTGTGGGCTGCCGCAGCTTGGACGGTCGTCTCCGTGGGCGTGCTCTCGGCAGACCAACGCCTGCGCGGGTTTCGCGGGCATAGGGAGGACTGATGCACACGACGACCTGGCGGACCATTCGGGAGGCCGTGACGCACCATCCCGGCGCGCTGTACTGTGCCGATGGTCTGCACCGATCGCGGCACTGGCTGCAAGCAGAGGAAGGCCGCGTCAGCCCCGACCAGTTCTACATCTGGTCCTCAGGAATCCTCGCCAGTTGCTACGCCATCCCGCACACCGCCGTGCACCGCACTTACGCGACGTGGGAGATTCTCTGCGGGGCGCCCATCGAGCACCTGATACAGCGCGCACCACAGCCCCAGCGGGAGTCCGCTTCCGCCGAGCTTGCATCAGTGCGCGCCCGCCTGTCCGCTGAGGCAACGGACACCCTCGCTGTTGTCACACCCGGCTGCGTCTTTCCCGGGATCACCCTTCCACAGGACGTCGACAGCGACGCCTTGCACACGCTTGCCAGGCAGGTGGAGGTGCAAGCCAGAGAACTGGGCTTGCCTGTAGTCGAGTTCGGAAATGTCCGCGACGACACTGCCGCAGGTCAGGTGCTGCACAAGACACTCCAAACTCGCGGTTACACCGCGGTGACCGTGGGGGCCGACGCGATCCTGGATACGTCTCCGTACGCGAACCTGGATGCGTACTTCGCGAGCTTCCGCGCTCACCGCCGCAACGTTCTTCGCAGAGAACGTCGCCTCTTCCTCGACACACACCCAACAGTCCGTGTCGACGGGCCCGACGGACTCACCGCCGATCTCGCCTCGCTCCAACTGGACCGCTACCGCCGATACGGGCATGAGGCCGACACCGGGGCCGTACACGACCGGTTCGCGCGAGCCGCCCGGATCCCCGGGCTCAAGGTCCTGCGCGCCGACGCCGTGGCGCAGCCGCCGTCCGCCACAGCACCTCAGCCCCTGGGATTCATCGCGTTCTACGAAGATCGCAGGACCCATAGGATCCTGACTCGGCTCGGGGCATTCGGGGATCGGAGTGCGGCCGTCTACTTCAACATCGCCTACTACGAACTCCTCTCGCATGCCGTCCAGGTGGGCGGAATGCGTATCCATTACGGCGATTCAACCTATCTCGCCAAAACGCTTCGGGGTTGCGAGCTCGCTCGGCTTACCTCCTACTTCCGCGCTGACGACGACGTGCTGCACAACGTACTCACGCAGGCAGGTCGTCTGCGAACAGCCCTGGAAGAGCAACAGCTCACCCAAACAACAGAGGGAGGGAGTCCCGTTGAATCCTGACGGTGTGCTCTTCGATGCTGCAGGAACGCTCTTCGACTTGATGCCACCCATCCCTGACGTCATCGCATCAACAGCAGAACGCCATGGCCTCTCCTGTTCCCCACCACGTGTAGAACTGGCCCTGAATCACATAGGCGGCACACTCGGATGGCCCGATGACGCACCTGATCCCCGCAGCCGCACACGTGCCTGGGCCACCTTCGTTCACAGCATCCTCAAGGAGACTGGCCTGGAGGCACCAAGCATCACAAGGCAGCGGATAGCCGAAGCGGCGGCGATCACGATCCTGGAGCCAGCGAACTATCGCGTTTTCCCCGATGTGATCCCCATGATCGAGCGACTCACGGCGGCCCGAGTTCCCATAGGTATCGTCTCAAACTTTGATGACCTACTCTTCGACATCCTCGACCACACCGGGCTTGCCAAGTTGTTCCCCACCGTACTGACGTCCTACCGCACCGGCAGCGTCAAACCAGACTCCCGAATCTTTCATCTGGCCACGCGAGCCATAGGCGCCGAACCGGAAGCCACTTACTACATCGGCGACTCGATCTATTCAGATATGGGAGGCGCGCTCAAGGCCGGACTGCACGGCGTACTCATCGATCGCGACGGAAGACACCCCACGTACTCGGGCGAAAAGATCACGTCACTCATGAATCTACACATGTCCATCGGATCCTGAACCAAGGTGTGAGCAATGGCTTCGCTCTCCACCGAACTGCTGCCATGAAGCTCATGTCATTGCCCCATGGGTCCGTCATGAGGCTGGACGTCGCGGAACGGCCTGACACCAAGCGGTACGATCCGCATGCCCGACTCGGCCATAACCTGCGCGATCTGGCCTAACTCGCCTCTGTCCGGCAGACATTGACACTCCCCGCACCCTCACCCAGCCAACTCCTAATCAGCGGGTCCGGGGTTCGAGTCCCTGGCGGCGCACAGACGGTGAGAAGCCCCTCGCGGAAGCGAGGGGCTTCTTGCGTTCCCGAGAAACATCCCTCGCTCCGGTGAGGACACTCCGCCGGGCGCGCCCGGATACTGGCACGGCCTCCTGCCCCGAGGAGCTCGTCATGCCGCTCATGCCATTCCGGCCGATCAGGCCGATCAAGCCGATCATCGACGCCACGGTCGTCCGGATGTTCCTCGTACCGGCGACGATGACGCTGCTCGGGCGCCGCGCCTGGTGGGCGCCGCCGTCGCTGCGGCGCATCCATGAGCGGTACGGGCTCCGCGAGGCGCCGTCCGCCGACGAGGTGCCGGTCAGGCAAGCACGACCCAGTCCATGACGAGCGCCGCCACCAGGCCGACGGCGAGCAGATAACTGCCGAGTCGGGTCCTGCCCCGCCTGCTGAGTTCGATCACCAGGCCGCAGAGGACGAGCAGCAGCCCGTACACCCCCACGACCAGGACGGACGACCGGCTCGCCAGGCGCACGGCGAGCACCACGGCCGCCGCGGCCATCAGCACCGAGGCCGCGGCGATCCGTATGCGCCTGGCCTGGCTCGGCGTGAGGCCTGCCCGTATCTGGTCTGACGTGCTCATGGTTCTGGATCGTAATCGACAGCGCCCCGAAGGGGCGCGGGGAACTGCGCGACCAGCCACGACGGCGTGGCAGACGACACACTCGACTCAGGCCCGCAGATACGCCAGTACCGCAAGCACCCTGCGGTGCGTCCCATCCCCCGGCGGCAGCCCCAGCTTGCCCAGGATGTTGCCGATGTGTTTGCCCACCGCCGCCTCGCTGACGACCAGTTCGGCGGCGATCGCCGCGTTCGACCTGCCCTCGGCGACCAGGCCGAGCACCTCGCGCTCACGCGGGGTGAGCTGCTCCAGGGGGTCGCGGCGGCGGCGCAGCAACTGCCGTACGACTTCCGGGTCCACGACCGTTCCGCCGGCCGCGACCCGCTCGACCGCATCGGCGAACTGCTCGACCTGGCCCACGCGGTCCTTGAGCAGATAGCCGACGCCGGTGCCGTCGCCGGTGTCCAGGAGCTCCGCGGCGTACGAACGCTGCACGTACTGACTGAGCACGAGGACCGGGAGCTTCGGCCGCTCGGCCCGCAGCGCGACGGCTGCGCGCAGGCCCTCGTCCTGGAAGCCGGGCGGCATGCGGACGTCGGTGAGGACGAGGTCGGGGTCGTGCCGCTCGACGGTGGCGCGGAGTTCATCGGCGTTGCCGAGCGCGGCAGGCACCTCGTGGCCGAAGCGGGTGAGCAGTCCGATCAGGCCCTCGCGCAGCAGCACGCTGTCCTCCGCGAGGACGATCTTCAGTCGGCGGCTGCTGGTGCTTGCGCTGGCTGCTGCTGGGCTCGGCACGGGATCTCCACGGACAGTACGGTCGGCCCGCCGGGCGGACTGGTGACCGTCAGTGTGCCATCGAGCACCGCGATCCGGTCCGCCAGGCCGGTAAGTCCCGTGCCGCTGCCGGGGTCCGCGCCGCCCTTGCCCTCATCTCGTACGTCGATGCGGAGGACGCCCTGCTCATGGCGTGCCCTGATGTGCGCGCGGGGCGCTTCGCTGTGGCGGGCGATGTTGGTGAGCGCCTCGCGGGTCGTGAAGTACCCGGCGGACTCGACGGGTTCGGGCAGGCGGGGCAGGTCCAGGTCGGTGTCCACGGGGACCGGGGAGCGGTCGGCCGCGTCCTCGATGGCGGCGGCGAGGCCGTAATCGGCGAGGACTTGGGGATGAATGCCCCGGATGAGCTCACGCAGTTCCGTGAGGACGTGCCCCGCCTCGTCGTGGGCCGTGGCGAGCTGGGCGGCCAGCGGGCTGCCGGGGGTGGCGTCGAGCCTGGCGAGGCCGAGGGCCATGGTGAGAGCGACGAGACGCTGCTGGGCCCCATCATGCAAGTCCCTCTCGATACGCCGCCGTTCGGCCTCGAAGGCATCCACTAGACGGGCCCTCGAACGGGTCACCTCCGCCAACTGACTGGTGAGTTCGGCCTCGCGGGGCGCGAGGAGGAGGCGGGCGAGGGCGGCGCGGGCGGCGGCGTAGCCGCCGAGGGGGTAGAGGAGCGGGGCGAGCAGGACCAGGCCGAGGAGGGCGGCGGCGAAGGCGGTCGGGTAGTCGCCGATCAGCCAGAGCTTGACGGCGCGGATCTCGCCGCCGTCGAGGGCGAGTTGAGCGGGGGCCGCGATGAGGAGGGCGGGGACGCCGGCGGTGCAGGCCAGGACTAGCAGGTCAAGGGGCCAGAGAACGAGGGCGAGCAGCGCGGTGTACGCGAGCTCGCGCCAGGTGGCCTGTTCCCTGAGCCGCAGCGTGAACCAGACGGGGATGCCGGGGGCGTCGGGGGTGCGGTGAGGGGTGGGCGCGGGGGCGGGGTCCATCGTGCGGAGGCGGCGGCGTTCCAGGGCGGCGACGGGGATGCCGGTGAAGGCGAGCAGGGCGAGGAGGGGGAGGCCGATGAGTACGAGGGTGAGCGCGACGCCGACGAGGGCTGCGGCGAGGCCACCGATGAGCACGACCACTCCGAGGACGACGCCTCCCCCGAGATACCCCAGGGCACGCCAAGGCGCACTGCCGGCCAGGTACCCCCGCCGCTGCAGCGCCGTCAACACGCTCTCTTGGACCATGGGGGGCAGGGTATGCGGGGCCGCGTCCGCTGCCGAGTGTCGGGCGGGTGGGCGGGAAAAGCCTGTTCGGCAAACCGCGACTGCGGGGCAATCGGGCGGGTGGGCAGGAAAGCCCTGTCCGGCAACCCGCGGCTGCGGCGCGCCGCTCAGCCGGCCAGCAGCCCCTCGCGGGCATGCGCGCGATACTCGGCCAGGAGCGAGGCGACGTCCGGGGGCGTCAAGGGGCGGTAGGCGGCCGCGCCAGGTGCCCGCCACCAGACAGGGTCACCGCATCGAAACCCCGCCCTCCGCAAAGCACCCCGCGCAACCTTGTTCGTCGCCGTCACCGGCATCTGCCGGACCACCCGCACGAAACGGGGTGCCATCTTCGTCCCCAAGTCCGGCTGGGAGAGCAGGAACTCGGCAAAGGCGAGGGGATCGAAGTCCGCCCCGGGACAGGGAGCGACCGCCGCCATCACCTGATCCCCGGCCACCGGATCCGGCACCGCGTACACCGCCACCGCCGCCGCCCCCTCATAGCGCGCCAGGATGTTCTCGATCATCGCCGCCGCCAGGTTCTCACTGTCCACCCGGAGCCGGTCGTCCGTGCGCCCCGCGAAGTAGAGGAACCCCTCCGCGTCGCGGTAGAAGAGGTCCCCCGTCCAGTACCAACCGCCCCGCAGCCGCGCCGCATCCGCCTCCGCATTGCGCCAGTACCCCTCGAAGGGACTGCGCCCCTTGTTTACCAACTCCCCTATCGCCGCATCCCCGTTGAGCAGCCGCCCGTCCGATGCGAACACGGCAGCCGGGCACTCCTCCAGCGTGCCGGGATCCACCACCGCGAGCTCGTCCCCCGGCGCCGCCCGGCCGATCGCCGCGGCCGGCGTCCCCGGCGTCCGCTGGATCGCCGCGCCGCCCTCGGACGACCCGTACCCCTCCACGAGCCGCACCCCGAACCGCTTCTCGAACCGCGCCGCGTCCACCGCCCCGGCCTCCGTGCCGAAGCCCATGCGGAGGGGGTTCCGGGTGTCGTCGGCCCGCTCGGGCGTCGCCAGGAGGTACTGGACCGCGCGGCCCACGTAGGTGAAGTACGTGGCCCCGTACGCGCGTACGTCGTCCAGGAACGCCGAGGCCGAGAAGCGCCGCCGCAGCGCCACCCCCGCCCCGGCCGCGAGCGCCGGCGCCCAGTCCGCGATCACCGCGTTGCCGTGGAACATGGGCATGCAGATGTAGTGGACGTCGGACGACTCGATCCCGAAGTGCGTGACCAGAGACTGCCCCGCCGCGGCCAGCCGGCCCTGGCTGCAGATCGCCGCCTTGGGCGCGCCCGTGGAACCCGAGGTGAAGTAGAGGAGCATCCGGGCGGCGGGCGTCGCGGCAGGGGATATCTCCGGGGTCGCGTCTGCGTACGGCGCGAGGAGTTCGCCATACGCGTCCGTGTCCGTCACCAGGACGCGTACGTCCGGAAGTTGGAGGCCATCGAGGAGCGGGAGGTGGGATCGTTCCGTGATCAGAACCCTGCAGTCCGTGTGGACGATGTCGCGGGCCAGCTCGGCGCCTCTGCGGGTGGGGTTGATGCCCGCCACCGCCGCGCCCGCGAGCGCCGCCGCGCTCAGCCACAGGGGGTACTCGGGGGTGTTGTCGAGCAGCACGCCGATGTGCGGCTCGGCTCCCCGGGGCAGCAGGTCCGCGAGGAGCGCCGCCCTCGCGGCCGCGCCGGAAGTTACCTGATGATGGGCCAACTCCACGTCCCCGAAGTGCAGTCCAGGACGGTGGTCACCCCATCGCTCCTGCACGAGCTCCGCGACCGTACTCCCAGCGCTCCCGGCGCTCCCAGTACTCTTCATGGCCGCGCACCATAATTGATGCCTCGTCAGATGGGGAGAGTGCTACGGGAGTTCTGACTCGAACATGCCGTTCGCCGTCACCACGAAGAAGACACAGAAGGCGATCATGACGCCGAAGAAGCAGAGCAGGCCTATCGTGCTCGCCGCGCTCTTGACGGGGCTCGGCGCGTGCGCCGTCGCCCTCTCGGGTCGGTCGGCCGTGTAGTGCACGGTGACGAAGTCGCCCTCGACGGTCGTCGCCGGGCCGTTCTCCTCCTCGAATCGGACCGTCCACACCGTGACGATCACGTGGTGCCCGCTCCTGCCGCCGGGGGTCGTCATGCTGCCGCTCCAGGGGGAAACGTGGGAGGGGGGAGTTCCACGAGCTGTGCGCGCGCCGCGGGGCGAGTTCTGCGGTCTAGACCAAGTCCAGATCATGGCCGGTAGCTGAACATGTCCATACCAAGTGTGGAGAGGGTTCGGTCGCAGCGATGGCGCGACCTCTCGACCAGGTCGCCGTTCGGGTCGTCGTTCGTCGCCACCCACGCACGGGCCTCGTCGGACGTCCGCCCGCCCGCCAACTGCCGCTCAAGAAGCCTGGGTTGACGCACCTCGCCCGGCGTCTGCACGTACCAGCACTCCCCCATCAGCTCCCGGGCCGCGCGCCAGCCGGGCAGATCGCAGGCTAGGTAGTTCCCCTCTGTGACGACGAGCCGGGCGGCGGGCGCGACGCGATGCCGGGCGGCCACCGGCTCGTGGAGGGTGCGGTCGTAATCGGGTACGTAGATGTCCGCAACGGTGTCATCGAGGACCCGGCCGAGCAGCGCGACGTATCCCCTGACGTCGAAGCTCGGCTCCGAACCCTTGCGGGAGGTGAGCGAGAGCCGCTCCAACTGGGCGTTCGACAGATGGAATCCGTCGAGCGGCAGATAGGCGGCGCCCTCACCGATCGCCGCCACAAGGGCACGCGCAAGCGTCGACTTGCCGGCACCGGGCGGCCCCGCGATCCCGAGGAGGGTGCGGGGCCGGCCTGCGGTCAGCTGCCAGGCGTCCTTGGCGAGGGCGGTCAGTTCGGGCGTCGCGGGGTCAGCGGTCTCCATGACCCGTATAGAACGCCACCGTGAGGTCCTTGACCAAGGCCTTGCGCTCGTAGTCGTCGAGCTCGACCAGGCCCCGGGTGGTCAGCCGGGTCACCGTGTCCTCGACGGAGTCCACCACCGACGTGAGCACGGTGTCGCGGTGCCGGGCGTCCAGTGCGGCGACCCGGCGCAGGCGCATGGTCTCGGCGACCTCGGGGGCGTACTCGATGCGTGTCGGCTGGGCCGAGAAGACCTCGATGCCGATCGGCTCGGCCTCCGCGGCGAGCATCCGGGTCAGCGCGTCGCCGACGGCGTCCGCGTCGCGCAGGGTCGGGGTGTCGTCGCGGAAGGCGTCGGCGGGCAGCCGGGAGAGCACGCGGGCCGTCGCCGCCTCGACGCACTCGCGCAGATACTCCTGGTGGTCGGCGACGCCGAGGGTCGCCCGCGCCGCGTCCTTGACCCGCCACACGACGAGGACGACGACCCGCAGCGCGACCCCGCCCCGGTCCACGGCCGGCATCGGCTCACTGCGCCAGTGCCTCAGGCGTACGTCGACGCGGCGGCGCAGGAGCAGCGGGTTGACCCACATCAGTCCTGTCCTGCGGACGCTGCCGCGGTACCGCCCGAAGAGGGTGAGCACCCACGCCCTGCCGACCCGGCCCCGGGCCAGGCCCCCGAACCCGAACAGGGCGAGCGCCCCGGACCCGGCGAGCGAGGCCCACTGCGCGAGGCCGATCCCGCTGTACTCCGCGGCCTCCGGCAGCCCCGCCGCCCTCGCCAGCGGCTCGGGCAGCACCCCGGCCCAGCACAGCGCGGCCGCACACCCGGCGGCACCCGCGGCGCCGCCGAGCACGCCGACCCCGCCGGGCAGCACCCGCGCGGGCCGCTCGGCGATGGCGGGGTCGACCGCGGGTACGGGACGCGCCGCCGCGGGCCGCGGCGCGGTCCGCCGGGCAGTGGTGCGCGGCTGCTCGCCCGTGCCCTGCCGCCGCCGCACGACCGCGGGCGGCAGCGAGACCCCGGCGTCGTCCGGGTCGTCCCGGAAAAGGAGGTGCAGCGGGATCTCGGTGGTGGCCTCGCTGTGGATGAGCCGCTGCGAGCGGGCGGCGGGGTCCGGCTGCCCGTCGGGGTGGGATGGCTGCGGGGTCTGTGGCTCTGATGCCGCCGTCGCACTCATCCTTGCCTCCGCTTCATTCGTACCTCGATCTCATACGTAACCGAGTCACATTCGTGCCCCGGTCCGACCTGTGGCCCGTCCTCACACGCGCCACCCCGGCCACGCCCCCTCACGAAAAGAGCCGCCGCCACGTCTCGGGCCCCGGATAGCCGTCCGCCGCGACGCCCCGCCAGCCCTGCGCGCGCTGGAACGCCTCGACATTGCGGCGGTCGCTCTCGCTCCAGCGGGGGCCAGGACCCTCGGCGTAGTGCTTGCCGAAGCCCTTCTTCACCAGTTGCCTGCCGAGCTTCTCGATCGACGGGCTCGACTGCCCGGGGCGGAACACTCCCCTGCCGGGGTACGCGGGGACCTTGCCGTGGGCGACCCCGGAGCCGGCGACCGCCCCCGCAGCGGGGATGTCGCGGCCCTTGCCCTTCATCAGGTAGGACCACGTCGTCGGACCCGGCAGGCCGTCCGCGTCCGCGCCGGTCCAGCCCTGTGCCCGCTGGAACGCCTGCGTGGCCCTGCGGTCCGCGTCACCCCAGCGCGGCCCTGGACCCGTGCTGTAGAAGCGGCCGCCGCCCCGGCCGACCAGCGCCTTGCCGAGCCGGGTGACGTACTTGTTGTCCGCTCCGGGGCCGAACGATCCCGCTCCCGGGTAGCGCGTTCCCGTGCTCGGCCCCGAGACGCCCGGAGTGCCGTCCGTCACGCCCTTGTAGCGGTAGGCCAGATAGCGGCCCGCATTGCTCCAGTAGGCATAGGGAGTTGTCCGCTTCCGGGCATGGGGGCGAGCCTGTTCGTAAGCCGTATAGCTCATGCGCGACGCGTCCGTCCAGCCGCCGAAAATCGTCACGTGCGAACCATTCTGGGGGTTCGCCGGATTGTGGAAGAGAAGGATGTCCCCGGGCTTCAGCTGGGCCTTCGTAATACGGACCGCGTACGCCGAAAGGCTTCCCGTCCATTCATTGCCGCCGAGATCCCACGCCATCGAGACAAAGCCCGAGCAGTCCTGCCGGTATCCGTCGGACCAGAAGGCGTCCATGCTGTACGGCACCTTCGCGGCGACCCACTTCCCGGCCCGCTGCAGGATCTCGGCCCGCGTCGTCGCCCGCACCGCGGAGCCCGCCGCAGGGCCCGGAGCGCCCAGCGCGTCCGGCGCTCCGTACAGCGCGCTGGTGCCGCCCTGCGGGCCAGGACCGTCGTCCCCGGGAACGGCGGGACCGGCCGGCGCCCGCGGCACCCCCGGCGTCGCCGCCGCCGGGGGCACCTGTCCGCCGCCGAGCACCGTGCCCGCCGCCGCGGCGAGCACCAGGGCCCGGCGAGCCCCGTGCGCCGCGGGGTGACCACCAAGACGTACGGGAAGTCCCAGTGCCAGGTCCCTTCGCCGCTGAATACATCCGGGGCAGTCGCAGTCGCTCTCGGGCTCGAATTCCTCGAATACGGGAGCACCGTCCATGCGATTCCCCTCACACTCCGGATAAGAATGTCCGCGTCGCATCTGCACGATCGTCAGTTTCTCAACTGTCCGGCGATATCGCATGTTGACGGTCCGAAAGGTGGATCCACCCCCGTCGCCGTCTCCCATTGACGCCCCGGCCGCCCCCTGGACCGGCCGGGAGAATCCCCCGGCCCGCCGCCCGCGAGGCCCTCGGTGGTCCGGAGCATCCGTCGGCATCCGGTAGAGTTCTCCAGGTCAGCAGGCGCCGCTAGCTCAGTTGGTTAGAGCAGCTGACTCTTAATCAGCGGGTCCGGGGTTCGAGTCCCTGGCGGCGCACAGACTGCGAAAGCCCTCCGTTCACGCGGGGGGCTTTTGTCATTCCCGCGCAGGGTCGCCGCCTGCGCCGCTACCGCTACCGTTGCGCCATGGCGCGCGACATCCAGGAGCGGATCAAGAAACTCATCATCGACCAGCGGCTGCCCTCCGGCGCCTCCCTGCCCACCGAACCGGAGCTGATGGAGCGCCTCGGCGTCAGCCGGAACTCCGTACGAGAGGCGCTCAAGGCCCTCCAGGCGATGGGGATCGTGGAGATCCGTCATGGTTTCGGCACTTATGTCGGACCCATGTCGATGGCGCCCATGATCGAGGGCCTCGCCTTCCGCACGGTGGCCGGCCACTATCGGGGCGAGGACAGCCTGCTCCAGCTCCTTGAGCTGAGGGAGGCCGTGGAGACCGGGCTCATCGCGCGCCTCGCGGGCGCCATTCCGGCCGCCGACCTGGCCGAACTGGACGCCCTCGTGGATCAGATGGAGGCCGAGGCGACGGCGCAGGGCACCCGGAACGGCCGGGACGCCACCGTCCACGCCGAGACCGACCGCGCATTTCACGCCACTCTTTACCGATGCCTGCGCAACCCGCTGCTCGGCGAGGTCCTGGAGGCGTTCTGGGACGCCTTCCATCGGGTGCGCACCGACCTGGTGGACGTACCGCACGATCCCAAGGTCACCTGCCGCCAGCACCGCGACATCCTCGATGCGGTCCGCTCCGGGGACGCGGTCCGAGCCGAGCGGGCAATACGGGAACACTTCGGTAATATTCGAACGCGATTGAGCTCTCCCGCCCCATAGATTTCCCCAAATCGCTCGTATGACCGGTAAACACCTTGTTTCGCTCTTGCGATCATGGCTAGGGGCGTAGAACCTTGTGCTGGAGCCACTGGCTCTCATGAGGCAGGCGGTACGGGGCAGTTGGGGGGCCTCGAAACCAGCCAGGGGAGCTGCGGGGACGGGGGTCCCGTTCATGAACGGATGCCTAGGGGGGCATCATGCAACCGGAAGGTTGTCGTCCCCGTCTAAGGGGACGGTGGCCTGCCACTGATGCGTCCGTGAAGGTCGAGGGGGACCGGACCGGGCGGAAGGACCAACGAACACGCGGGTGACCGCGTGCGGGGGGATGACTCATGACGTCGACGCCGACGGGCGCGCGGCCGGACGACCCGTCACAGACGACCCAACTGCGGGTGCCATCGCACCGGACGGGCGGGTTCCGGCGTATCAAGAAGGCGCTGCCGAGATACGACTACGAGCACTACAGCCGTCTCGCGGGGCCGCTCACGCAGCCTGACCCGACCAAGCCGTACAAGGTGCAGTACCGCTCCCTGCTCTCGCAGGAGCCGCACCGGATCCGGGCCGCCCTGATGCTGGGCGCCGCGCCGCTGCTCTCCCTTGTGCTGCTCGCCTGGCTGCTCCAGCCGACGCACTGGACCGAGCGCGACTACGTGGCCAACGACTGGCTGCCGGTGCTCGACATAGTCATGCTCATATCGATCGGCCTGATCGAGTTCTTCCGCTGCATGAACGTGCTGTCGAACGCGCACGCCACACTCGTCGCCCGTGACCCGATCCCCGTTGTACCGGAGACCGGCACCAGAGTCGCCTTCCTCACCTCCTTCGTGCCCGGCAAGGAGCCGCTGGAGATGGTGACGAAGACCCTGGAGGCCGCGGTCAAGATCCGGCACCGCGGCCTGATGCACGTCTGGCTCCTCGACGAGGGCGACGACCCCGCGGTCAAGGAGGTCTGCGCGCGGCTCGGCGTGCACCACTTCTCCCGCAAGGGCGTCGCCAAGTGGAACCTGGCGAAGGGCCCGCACCGCGCCAAGACCAAGCACGGCAACTACAACGCCTGGCTGGACGCGCACGGCGACGACTACGACTACTTCGCGTCGGTCGACACCGACCACGTCCCGATGCCGAACTACCTGGAGCGGATGCTCGGCTTCTTCCGCGACGAGAACGTCGGCTTCGTCATCGGCCCGCAGGTCTACGGCAACTACGACAACTTCATCACCAAGGCCGCCGAGTCCCAGCAGTTCCTCTTCCACGCCCTCATCCAGCGTGCGGGCAACGCCTACGGCGCCCCGATGTTCGTCGGTACGAGCAACGCCGTACGCATCAAGGCACTGAAGCAGATCGGCGGTCTGTACGACTCGATCACCGAGGACATGGCGACGGGCTTCGAGATCCACCGGGCCACGAACCCGAAGACCGGCAAGAAGTGGAAGTCGGTCTACACCCCGGACGTGCTCGCGGTCGGCGAGGGCCCCAACGCCTGGACGGACTTCTTCACGCAGCAGCTGCGGTGGTCGCGCGGTACGTACGAGACCATCCTCAAGCAGTTCTGGAAGGCGCCGTTCTCGCTGCCGCCCGGGCGGCTCTTCAACTACACGATGATGGTCATCTTCTACCCGATGTCCGCCATGAACTGGATTCTGGCCGCGCTCTCCTGCGCGCTGTTCCTCGGCATGGGCGCATCGGGTGTGAACATCGACCCGACGATCTGGCTGATGCTGTACGGCAACGCGTCGGCGCTGCAGATCGGCCTCTACATCTGGAACCGTCGCCACAACGTCTCGCCGCACGAGCCCGAGGGCTCCGGCGGTGTGGCCGGCATGGTCATGTCCGCGCTCTCCGCGCCGGTGTACGCGCGCTCGCTCCTGGACACCGTGCTGCGCCGCAAGAGCAAGTTCGTGGTGACCCCCAAGGGCGATTCGGCGAGTCCGGACACACTGTTCGGCACGTTCCGCATCCACCTGTTCTTCATTCTGGTCTTCGGCGGTTCGATGGCCGCCGCGTTCGTGTACGACCATTCCCACCCGGCGATGCTGATCTGGGCCACGTTCGCCCTGCTGATCACGGCCGCGCCGATCTTCGCGTGGCGCTGGGGCATGCGGCAGGAGAAGAAGAAGCGCAAGTCGCGGCATGGGGCAGGACCTTCGGGGCCGCCGTCCGGCGGGGACCCGATGGTGCCGCAGCAGCGCGACACCACGGCACAGCTGCCGCAGGCGCCGCACGCGGTACAGGCACCACAGGCACCACAGGCACCGCACGCGCCGCAGCAGAAGCCCAGTTGGGCAGCGACCGACCAGACCATGCAGATTTCCCTTGGGGGACGTAAGAAATGAAAGACCGTTCCAGCCGCCGCCGCGCCCGCCGCATCGCGATAGGCGCGGCGGTGGTCATAGCGCTGGCCGGGATGAACGGCCCGTGGCTGTGGCGCGTGGGTTCGGAGAAGTACCACGACTACAAGATCAACAAGCCGGAGTACAAGGCCGACAACGGCCACTGGCAGGTCGTGAACTTCCCCGAGGAGTACCGCCAGAACACGATCCACGCGGCGCTCCTGCACACCGGCAAGATCCTTCTGGTCGCCGGGTCCGGCAACAACCAGAAGAACTTCGACGCCAAGAAGTTCGACACCCGCCTGTGGGACCCGGTCAAGAACACCATCAAGAAGATCAAGACGCCCGTCGACCTCTTCTGCACCGGCCACACTCAGCTGGCCAACGGCAATCTCCTCATAGCCGGCGGCACCCAGCGCTACGAGAAGCTCAAGGGCGACATCACCAAGGCCGGCGGCCTGATGGTGGTGCACAACGAGGACCCGGACAAGCCGATCACGCTGCCGCCGGGCACGAAGTTCACCGGCAAGAAGAATGGCAAGACGTTCGTCTCCAAGGACCCGGTCGTCGTCGAGCGCGCGAAGAAGGTCTTCAACAAGCAGACCGGCGCGTTCGTACGCAACGAACCGGGCCTGGGCCGGGTGTACGTCGAGGCGCAGAAGAGCGGCTCGAAGTACGAGACGGGCACGCAGGACAACTACCGCGTGCAGGGCCTCAAGGGCGCCGCGACCCGCAACACGTACGGCATCGCGCAGAAGCTCGCCCTGGACAAGAAGGACTTCCAGGGGATCAAGGACTCCTTCGAGTTCGACCCGGTCGCCGAGAAGTACATCAAGGTCGACCCGATGAACGAGGCGCGCTGGTACCCCACGCTGACCACGCTCTCGGACGGCAAGGTGCTCAGCCTCTCCGGCCTGGACGAGATCGGCCAGCTGGTCCCGGGCAAGAACGAGATCTACGACCCGAAGACCAAGAAGTGGACGTACACCAAGCAGGTCCGCCAGTTCCCGACCTACCCTGCGGTCTTCCAGCTGGAGAGCGGCAGGCTCTTCTACTCGGGCTCGAACGCGGGATACGGCCCTGACGACGTCGGCCGCAAGCCCGGCACCTGGGACCTGGAGAAGAAGGGCAGCTGGAAGACGATTCCGGGGATGAGCGACCCGGACCTCCTGGAGACCTCCAACACGGTGGAGCTGCCGCCCGCGCAGGACCAGAAGTACATGGTGGTCGGCGGCGGCGGTGTCGGCGAGTCCAAGAAGTCCAGCAAGAAGACCCGCATCGTCGATCTCCTGGACGACAACCCGAAGTTCGTGGACGGGCCCGAGCTGGAGAAGGGCACCCGCTACCCGCAGGCATCGACGCTGCCCGACGACTCGGTCCTGATATCCGGCGGTTCCGAGGACTACCGCGGCCGCAGCGACTCGAACATCAAGCAGGCGCGGATCTACGACGCCAAGACCGGCGAGATGCGCCGCGTCGCGGACCCGGAGGTCGGCCGCAACTACCACTCGGGCTCGCTCCTGCTGCCCGACGGCCGCGTGATGTTCTTCGGCTCCGACTCGCTCTACGCCGACAAGGCCAACACCAAGCCCGGCGAGTTCGAGCAGCGCATCGAGATCTACACGCCGCCGTACCTGTACCACGGCTCGCAGCCGACGCTCAGTGACGGCCCGAAGGAGATCAAGCGGGGCGCGTCCGGCACTTTCAAGTCGAAGCATGCCTCGTCCATCAAGACGGCCCGCCTTATTCGGCCGAGCGCGTCGACGCACGTGACGGATATCGACCAGACGTCGGTGGCCCTGGACTTGAAGAAGTCCAGGGACGGGGTGACTGTGACGATCCCGAAGGAGCGGAGCCTGGTGGAGTCGGGCTGGTACATGCTCTTCGTCACGGATGATCAGGGGACTCCGAGCAAGGCTCAGTGGGTCCACGTGCCGTAAGCAGCGCCCCGTAAGGAGCGCCCCGTAGGGGCGCGGGGAACTGCGCGAGCAACCAACGAAAAGCCGCAGTCGCGTCTGCCGAGATACCTGGCAGACGCGACTGCGGCTTTTATGTGGCTGATCGCGCAGTTCCCCGCGCCCCTAACGGGCCGCCTTCGCCAGGCCCAGTGCGTACTCGGGCCACCACTCTCCGGCCTTGGGGCCACCCCGGCACGTACCGTCCGACTCCCCGGGGCGCTTGACCCAGAGATACGCGTCGACCAGCGGGTCGGAGGTCTTGGTGGACGGCGCCTCGCCCAGAGCGCGGCCAGGCGGATTGCACCAGGAGTCCTTGCCCTTGGTGTACGCGCCGTTGCCGTTGCGCGCGGTGTCGATGACGAACGGCTTGTTGCCGATCTTCGCCGACAGCTTCTTGCCGAACTCCGTACTGGCCTCGGTGGTCTGGAAGTTGGAGACGTTCACCGAGAAGCCGTCGGCCTGCTCGACGCCGGACCACTTCAGGGGCTCCCAGAGCGAGTCCGGGTTCTTCCAGCCCGCGTTGCCCGCGTCCAGGTACACCTTGGTGTTCTTCAGGGACTTGAGCTTCTCGATGGCGCCCTTGAGCAGGTCGTATCGCTCTTCGTGGAACTCCTCCGGCGTGCAGTTGTCGACCATGTGGAGCACCGCGTCGGGCTCCAGGATGACCGTGGTCTTGCGGTCGCCGATGCCCTTGGCGACCTGGTCGATGAACTTCCTGTACTCGTTGCCGTCGGCCGCGCCGCCGCCCGAGTACTGACCGCAGTCGCGGTGCGGGATGTTGTAGAGGACCAACAGGGCGTCCCGGTCGGCCTTCTCCGCGGCCTCGGTGAAGCCGCGCGCCTGTTCCTCCGCGTTCTCCGGGACGATCCATTCGGCGACCGGCTGCTCGGCGATCTGCCGGATCAGCTCCGCGTCGTCCTTCTTGCCGTCCTTCTCGTACGAAGCGACCTGCTTGGCCGCGTTGCCGTCCGGGTTGACCCAGTACGGGTCGGTGCCCTTGGGCTGCTGCTTTACCGGCTGTCCCGACGACTCGTTGTCCTTGCCGGAGTCATCGGAGGAGCACCCCGACAGCAGCAGCGCAGCCCCCGCAAGCGCCGCCGCAGCCTTCACCCCCCTGGCCGCGAATCCGTGTCCGCGGCCGGTGCCTTTGTGGTACATCCACTCCCCCTTGGGTGCACTGTCCGATTCTCAATCCTGACATACGCACTCCCTGCCCACGAGGCCCGCCCGTCCGCTGCCGGGAGCTGTTGGAGACCTGTTACAGCGCGGCGCCAGAGGGTAGGCGCAGGCTGCGGGGTGCCCCTCTCTGGGAGGAGATCATGCGGGACCACACCTCTGAACTACGGCTGGCTGAAGTCCTGGTGGAAGCCTCGGACACACTCGCCGACGACTTCGATCCCGAGCTCTACCTCAGCCGTGTCGCAGGCCACTGCGTCGAGTTGCTCGAAGCGACCGCGGCCGGGGTGCTGGTCGACGGCGACTACCTGCCCGCCCTCGTCGCGAGCGGTCACCCCCAGCCGCTCGCCCTCGACCTGCTCAAGACCCAGCAGGGCGGCGGCCCGTGCGTGGACAGCCTCGGTACGGGACGGGCCGTGCCGCCCGTCCGGCTCACCACCGCCGAATCGGCGCGCCGCTGGCCCGAGTTCACGGCGCGGGCCCGGGCGTATGGCATCGGGGCGACCTACGCGGTTCCGCTGCGGCGGCGCGAGACGACGCTGGGCGCGCTCAACCTCTTTGTGGCCGACGCGTCCCACGGCGGCGCCGCGGACGGTGAGTTGCGCCTTGCTCAGGCGATCGCCGACATGGCCGCGGTCGGCCTGCGCAACCACCGCACTTACACGGAGTATCGAACGCTCACCTCCCAGCTCCAATCGGCCCTGACCAGCCGTATTCGAATCGAACAGGCCAAAGGCATACTCGCCGAGCGCTGGCATACCTCAGTGGACGAGGCCTTTGCCGCTTTGCGACGGTACGCACGTCGAGAACGGCTGGTCATAGCGGTGGTCGCCACTTCGGTGATCGAAGGCTCGCTCGACGACGCAGCGCTGCGCGACGACTGGTCCGAACCATCCGGGGAAGCGCCCTGACATCCACCGCCACCTGCGGTGATCACAGAGGGGAAGCAGATCACAACATGGCGTCAATCGACCTCTAGGCTCCCGGGCTCATCCGTTCTAAAGTCATCTCCAACGGCCCAAGCCCCCGGCCGGACCGAACCGTTCCGCACCGTCGGGACGGCCTCCGAACCTCCCGCGCCGGCGCCGGGTTACTCCCGCAGCTCGTGCGCGCGCGGTCGAGGACCAGCCCGGTCGACGGCTCCGGGGGGAGCGGGCCGCCGACCGGGCCAGGTTGTTCGCGTACGCATGATCTGGCTACGTCCTGGTGCCGGTGAGGTAGGCGGACACCACCACGTTCGCCGAGTACGCCCTGGTCGCCGGGTCGAAAGTGCCGCCACAGGTGATGAGCCGGAGCTCGGCACGGCCGTCCTCATGAGGGCCGTACGCCTTCTTCGCGTCGAAGCGGTCGCGGCTGAGCACCTGGACGTCGTCCACGGTGAACTCGGCGACCGAGCCGTCGTCGCGGGTCACCCGGACCTTCTCGCCGGGGCGCACGGCGCTGAGGTCGTAGAAGACCGCGGGGCGCGTCTCGGTGTCGACGTGGCCGACGAACAGGGACGTGCCCGCCGCACCGGGGCGCGTCCCGCCGCCGTACCAGCCGACCGTGCCCGACTGCTCGAAGGGCGGCGGGTCGATCGCGCCGTCCCGGTCGAGGCCGCGGGCCACCACGGGCGCGCGCACGTCGAGCGAGGGCACATCGACCCGCTGCGGATTCGCGGGGGCCAACGGCTTGTGCGCGTGCGGGAGTTCGACACCGAAGGGCCGGCCGACCGCCGCGACGTCGCCGGTCGTGGGGCCCGAGTGGCCGCCGCTTCCGTCCGTGATCTCGCTGCCCCACAGCCAGAGCCCGACGAGCAGCACCGCCCAGGTGACGCCGGTGAGGAGCCCGCTGGTGCCGGACGGGCGTTCACCGCCGGACATGACGTTCGGCGCCCGTCACTCGGAGCGGCGCCGGCGGACGCTGCGGACCGCCACCGCCACGGCCGCGACCCCGGCGAGGACCAGGCCGATCACCGCGTGCAGGGTGCCGGGTCCCTCCTCCTCGGCGGTGACGGCCACCTGCGCGGTGCCGCCGCCGCCCGCGCGGACCGGCGCCTCGGGGGCCGGGGTGTTCTGCCCGACCTGGACGCTGCCGGCGCCCTGGTGGGGGTGGCCGTCGCAGATGACGGTGACGTCGTACGTACCGCCGATGTCGTTCTTGATCATGGCCGAGCCGTTGAGGGAGTACTTGTCGCCGTCACGCCCGGTGAGCTTGACCTCCCCCGTGAAGGCCCCGGAACTGGCGACCCCCGTCGTCCCCTCACACCCCGTGACGCTGACCTCCACCCGACTGCCGGGCTCGGCGCTGGACGGCGTGATCGTGGCATGCACTTTGCCCTGGTCATGGGCGTAAGCGGGGGCCGCGGCGGCGACGAGGACGACCGCCACGACTATGCCACGCAAGGTGAGCGAGCCTCTACGCATCGTAAACCTCCTCATATGAGGTTCACGCGCAGAGCCCCACCTCGCATCTTGATGCGGGTAAACGGGTGGGCGGGCGGGAAAAATTCGCCGCGAAGCGGCGCCTAAATCCGCTCAACAAGATCAGCAATAGAATCCACAACGTTCGAAGGCTGAAACGGATGCCGATCAATATCGGCACGAGAGGTCAGCCCAGTAAGCACCAGAAACGTCTCCATCCCCGCCTCCAGTCCGGCAAGGACATCCGTGTCCATGCGGTCACCGATCATCGCGCTGGTCTCCGAGTGCGCCCCGATGGCATTCAACCCGGTCCGCATCATCAGCGGATTCGGCTTCCCCGCGAAGTACGGATTCTTCCCCGTCGCCTTGGTGATCAGCGCCGCGACGGCCCCGGTCGCCGGCAGCGGCCCCTCGGTCGAGGGCCCGGTCTCGTCCGGGTTGGTGCAGATGAACCGCGCCCCGCCATTGATCAGCCGTACGGCCTTCGTCATGGCCTCGAAGGAGTACGTGCGGGTCTCGCCGAGCACCACGTAGTCCGGGTCGTGGTCGGTCAGGACGTACCCGATGTCGTGCAGGGCGGTGGTGAGCCCCGCCTCTCCGATGACGTACGCCGTGCCGCCGGGCCGCTGGTCCTCCAGGAACTTGGCGGTGGCGAGCGCGGAGGTCCAGATGTTCTCGACCGGGACCTCGAGGCCCATCCGGGTCAGCCGGGCCTGGAGGTCGCGCGCGGTGTAGATGGAGTTGTTCGTCAGGACCAGGAAGGGCTTGCCCGACTCCCGGAGCTTCTTGATGAACGCGTCGGCGCCAGGGATCGGGACGCCCTCGTGAATGAGCACGCCGTCCATGTCGGTGAGCCACGATTCGATGGGCTTGCGCTCTGCCATGGGGTGCACTCCTGCGGTGTACGGGTTGGCTGGGGCGCCGGGACAGCTCTGTGCCGACGCCCCCAAGCCTAATCAGGAAGCCGTGATCTTGACCCCGTCGATCACCCAGTACCAGTTGTTGCCCCCGGTGTAGCGGAAGCGGACCTGGGCCTTGCTCGCGCCCGCGGGCACATCGAGCCGGACGCTCTCGACGACGGAGGGCGTGTCCGCCGTGTACGTCTTCACCGCGACCGGGGCGCCGCCGTCGTACGAGACAAGCACCTCGCCCTTCTGCGGGGCCTCCTGGCGGTAGTACGTCGTGTACGTGAGCGTGGCGGGGCGGCCGCCCGTCACGTCGTACGCGGGGCTGATCAGTGTCGAGTCGAAGGTGCCCGAGAAGGTCTTGTCGGACCATTCGTCGCCGTCGGCGACCGCGAAGACGTTGCGGGCCCGGATGTTGAGCTCGCGCTGCTGGTCGCGCTCGGTCTTCGTCCAGAATTCATCCGTCGTGAAGGACCAGCCGCGCCACTCGGTGATGCCGCCGGTGCCCATCTTGGAGTTGTCGACGCTCCAGCCGCTCGGCGGTGTGTGCGTGAAGCCGATGACGCCGGAGCCGATACCGCCCTCGTCGACCGGGCCCGTCAGCTTGGCCCGCAGGGCGTCGAAGTCGTCCGGCGTGGGCTGCTGGATCGGGCGGCCGTCCAGGCCCCAGGCCGGGTCGATCGCCACTCCCAGGTGGGCGAGCGCGCTCGCGGCGATGTCCGGCATGCGTACGTCGTGACGGACCGAACCCGGGGCGACCGTGGAGCCGGTGGCGATCATGAACGTCTGGCGCTCGGGCCAGCTGGAGCCGCCGTGGCCGCCCGGGTCGGTGTGCCCGTGGTCGGCGGTGATCATGATGAGCCAGTCCTCATTGCCGTACGTGGCACGGGACTTGACGGCGTCGACGATCCGGCCGACCTGGGTGTCGGCGCCGTGGATCGCGTCGAGGTAGGCCTGGCTCGCGGCGCCGCTGTCGTGGCCCGCGTGGTCGATGTTGTCGAGCTGGACGAAGACGGCGTCGGGGTTGCCGCTCTTGACCTCGGCGACGGCGCGGGTGGTGGTGCCCGCGTCGTACTCGGCGGACGGCGTGGAGACCCGGGCATCGACCTTCGCGGAGAAGATGATGTCGGTGATCGGGGCCCAGGACGAGACCGCGTACGTCCGCAGGTTCGGCTTCGCCGCCTCGACGCGGGTCATGAAGTCCGGGTACTTGGCGAGCTGGTGGCCGGTGAAGTCGTTGTTGAGCACCTTGTGCTTGTCGGGCCAGACGCCGGTGATGAGCGTCGACCAGCCGGGGCCCGACGAGGTGGGGGCGAGCGGGTTGGCGTAGATGGCGCTGGGGGCGGTGAGGCCGGCCGACATCAGAGCCTTGAGGGCGGGCGCGTCCGCGTCCTTGATTCTGTTGAGCAGGGCACCGTCCAGGCCTATGACCAGGACCTTCGGGGTCTTGGCCGCCGCGCTGGCGACGGCGGCCAAGGGTCCTGCGGCAGCGGCGAGTGCGGCGGTGGAGACGAGGAACGAGCGGCGGGACATACGGGGCGACACGTGGTCCTCCAGTCGGAAGGGGGCGGGAGCGGGAGCGCAGACCAGCGCCCCCGGAGAGCCAGGGGCGCTGGGTCCATACCCGTTATCTTTTCGCTACCGAACGGCCGCGAACAGAGGCGCGGCGGTGAACTCTCGTGATTCCAGGTGAACTTGAGGTCAGCTGCCGGTGGCCGACTTCCAGTCCTCCACATACGTCTGGAGGTTCTCGGAGATGTCCGCCCAGTCCGGCTCGAAGACGTCGACACCCTCGACGATCTTGTCGAGCGCGACCGCGTTGGCGTCGGTGGCCTTGATGTCCTTGCGCGCCGCGAAGCCGCCGCCGATCTCGCTGACCTGCTGCTGCGCCTTCTGGCTGAGCAGGTAGTCGAGGAACTTCTTCGCGTTGGCGCTGTGCGGGGCCTTGTTGACGAGGCCTGCCGCGTAGGGCAGAGCGAAGGTGGTGCGCTTGCCACCCTCCTTGGCCGGGAACCAGATGCCCAGGTTCGGCATGTCCTTGGACTGCGCGTAGTTCATCTGGACGTCGCCGTTGGCTGCGAGCAGCTCGCCCTTGTCGACCTTCGGCGCGAGCTTGCCGGTGGAGGCGGAAGGACCGACGTTGTTCGTCTGGAGCTTCTTCAGATAGTCCATGGCGGGCTTCTTGCCGCCGAAGTCGTGCATCGCCTTGATGAGCACGGCGGTTCCGTCGCCCGCGACGCCGGGCGTGGAGTACTGGACCTTGTCCTTGTACGAGCCGTCGGTGAGGTCCTCCCACGTCTTGGGCGCCTTGCCGCCCGGCAGCTCCTTCTTGTTGTAGATGAAGCCGAAGTAGTTGTTCACGACGGAGGTCCACTTGCCGTCGGCGGCCTTGTCGGCGCCGTCGACCTCTTCCGAGCCCTTGGGCTTGTAGGCCTGCAACAGGCCCTTCTCGTCGGCCTGCTGGATGAACGGCGGCAGGGTGATGATGACGTCGGCCTGCGTGTTGGACTTCTCGCGGACGGCGCGCTGCACCATCTCGCCGGAGCCGCCCTCGACGTAGTTCACCTTGATGCCGGTCTTCTTCTCGAAGTCCTTGAAGACCTGGTCGTACCAGCCGTCGCCGTTCTCGCCCTTGAGGCCGTCGGCGCTGTAGACGGTGACTTCCTTGGCGTCGGACGCGGAGGAGTCGCCGCCGCACGCGGTGAGCGATCCGGCGAGTACGAGGCTGCCGGAGACGGCGGCGAACGTTCTGATGCGCGTGGTGTGACGGGACATGACGTTTCCTACTCCTTGAAGAACCTTGAAGAACCTTGACGTGCCTTGACGTGCCTTGGGGGGGGACGGACAGTTCACGGACGGACAGTTCAGCGATAGGAGGCGCGGGTGCGGATGCGCGAGACGGCGAAGAGCACGAGCAGCGTCGCCGCCATCAGGACCACCGCGACGGCCGCACCGGTGAAGAGGGAGCCGCGGTCGGTGGCCGCGTAGATCTGCACGGGGAGCGGCATCCAGTCCGGCGGGTAGAGCATCATCGTGGCGCTCAACTCGCCCATGGAGAGCGCGAAGCAGAGCCCGGCGGCCGCGTTCAGGGACGGCAGCAGGAGGGGCAGCTTCACCTTCCACAGGACGTACGAGGGCCGGGCACCGAGCGATGCGGCGGCCTGTTCGTACGCCGGGTCGAGACGCACGATGGCAGCCGAAACCGACTGGTAGGCGAACGCCGTGACAAGAATCGTGTGCGCGAGGATCACGATCCAGCGCGTGCCGTTGAGGATCATCGGCGGCTTGCTGAAGGCGACGAGGATCGCGAGGCCGACGACGACGGACGGCACGGCGACGGGCAGCACGAAGAGCGTGTCGAGCACGCGCTTCCCGCCCTTCTTCAGCGAGGCGGCGGCGAGCGCGGCCCAGGACCCGACGGTCAGCGCGAGCAGGCTCGCGCCGATGGCGGTGACCAGGCTGGTGGTGAGCGCCTTGAGGGATTCCCCGCGGGTGGCCGACTCGTAGTGCTCGGCCGTGAAGCCGGACGGGAAGGCCCCCGACCAGTGCGACGAGAACGACGCGGCGAGGATGACGAGCAGCGGCAGCGCGAAGAGCGGAAGGAAGAAGACGAAGAAAAGAACCCAGGTGGCCCATTTCCCCTTGCGGCTATGCACCAACACGACGGCTCACCACCCGGTAGAGGCTGTAAAGGCCCACGGAGATCGCGATGTTGACGACGGCGACGACACAGGCCGCCGGATAGTCGGATTCGAGAATGGCCTTGCTGTAGACGAGCATCGGCAGGGTCGTCACACCCTTCGCCCCGGTGAAGAGCACGATGCCGAACTCGTTCAGACACATGACGAGTACGAGGCTGCCACCGGCGGCGAGGGCGGGCAGCGCCTCGGGCAGGATGACCCGCCGGACGATACGGGCGGGCTTGGCACCCAGGCTGGACGCGACCTCGATCTGCGCGGTGTCGATCTGCGAGAACGCGGCGAGCAGCGGGCGCATCACGAAGGGCGTGAAGTACGTGATCTCGGCGAGGAGAACACCCCACGGAGTGGTGAGGAACTGAAAGGGACCGTCGGCAGCCCCTGTCACATCCGTCCATATCCCGTTGGCCATGCCCTTGGTGCCGTAGATGAACAGCAGGGCGAGGGTGATGAGGAAGGACGGAAAGGAGAGAAAGACGTCGATGAACTTGGCGACGGCTTTCCCTCCCGGGAACGGCACAAAGGCGATGACCAGCGCGAGCGCGAACCCGAGCACAAGACACCCCACGGTCGACCCCACGGCCAGCCACACGGTGGTCCCGAGCGCCTCCCGAAACGCCTCCGATGCGAACACATCGGAGTACGGCTGAAGGGACGTCCCCCCGGTGTCGGGCTGCACGGACTGCTGGACGACGAGGGCGATGGGGTAGAGAAAGAAGACCCCGAGCAGCGCGATGGGGGGCAGGGCCCACACCCACCTCGGTATCTTCAGGGGCGGCTTGTCCTTCCGCGCGGGCGCGGTCAGCGTGGCGCTAGCCATCGGTCACCCCCGCACCCAGCAGCACGGCGTCCTCAGAGGCGAAGTGCAGCGTGACGGAGTCACCAATCCCCGGCGGATTCCGCAGCTCCCGCAGATCCGCCTTCACCCGCTGCCCGCCGACATCCACGTACAACCGATGCGTGGCCCCCCGCCACTGCACCTCGGCAACACTGCCCGTGAGGGCATTGGGCCCATCCCCGAGCCCGACCAGGTGCGGCCGCACGCACAGCGTGGCAGCCGCCCCCACCACCGCCTCCCCGGTGTCCACCTTCAGCGACGCCCCTTCGAAGGAGACGCCCCCGTCGGCAACCCGCACCGGCAGCAGATTCGCATTCCCCACAAAGGACGCCGTGAACTCACTCCGAGGCGCCCGGTAAAGCTCCTGCGGAGTCCCGCAGTCCTGCAGTCGAGCCCGGTCCATGACGGCGATCCGATCGGCCAACGTCAAGGCCTCCACCTGGTCATGGGTGACGTACAAAATGGAGACGTCCGGCAACTCCCGGTGCAACCGGGCGAGTTCCGCCAGCATCCCCGACCGCAACTGCGCATCAAGCGCGGAAAGCGGCTCGTCGAGCAACAGCACCCCCGGCCGAATGGCCAACGCCCGCGCGATGGCGACCCGCTGCTGCTGCCCTCCGGACAGCTCCCGCGGGAACCGCTTCGCATACGCCCCCATGCCCGTCATTTCCAGCGCCTCGGCGACCCGCCCGGGAATCTCGGACCTGGCCACCTTCTGCGCCTTCATGCCGAAGGCGACATTGTCCTCGACCCGCATGTGCGGAAAGAGCGCGTACTGCTGGACGACCATGCCGATCCCCCGCTGATGCGGCGGAAGTCCGGTGACATCGCGCTCGCCGATGAACACCCGCCCGCAGGCGGGCTTCACGAATCCGGCGACGGCCCGCAGCGCGGTCGTCTTTCCGGAGCCCGATGGCCCGAGCAGGGCCATGACCTCGCCGGGCTCGACGGTCAGGTCGAGCGCGTCGAGGACGACGTTCTTGCCGTAGGCGACCGAGACGCGCTCGAAGCGAATACCGCTCCGCGCGGGTACGGGTACGGGTACGGGGGTGCTGTCACTCACGCGTCAACACCCCTGAGTATGCCCGGGAGTTCGGCGACGGACCCGAGCACATGAGTGGCCCCGGCGCCCCGCAGCGCGGCATCGTCGTGTGCCCCGGTGAGCACACCGGCGACGACACCGGCCCCGGCCCGCGCCCCGCTCTTCATGTCGTACGCCGTGTCGCCCGCGACGGCTATCTGCTGGACGCCGTCCACCGCCCCCGTCCGCAGGAACGCGCTCAGGACCATGTCCGGATAGGGCCGCCCGCGGCCGCCCGCGTCGGCGGGGCAGAGCGTCAGCTCGACCAGGTCACGCCAGCCGAGCGCATCGAGGATGGCGTCCTGCGTGACCCGAGCGAACCCGGTGCTCAACACGACTGCGAGGCCGTCCGACTTGAGCTCTTCGATGGCCTCCCGGGCCCCGGCGATCGGCGCGATGCGCCCGCCGTCCACCAGCTCCCCGTACGCCTTCTCGAAGGCCACGTTGGCCCGCTGGGCGAGTGCTTCCGCTCCGAACAGGTGCCGGAAGACGGAGATCTTGGACTCACCCATGGTGGCGCGCACATAGTCGAGCTTCGCGGCGTGGTCGGCCGATCCCGGCTGCACGCCGAGCTCCTGCGCGGCGACGGCGAAGGCCTGCTCGACCAGGCCTCCGTCGGCGACGGTGGTCCCGGCCATGTCCAGCACGACCAGACCGATGCTCTTCGCGGTCAATTCACTCACCATCCCAGCTCGTCGGCTGTCTTCTCGGCGATCGCGGGCGAGCAGGTCATGCCGCGCCCGCCGGGCCCGGTGACCAGCCACACGCCGTCGCGCACCTGCTGGCGGTGCACGACCCGGCTGGTGTCGACGCACTGCGCGTACACCCCGGCCCAGCGCCGCTCGATCTTCGGCAGCGGCCGCCCGAGGAAGCCCCCGACGACCTCGGTGAGGTGGTCGTAGGGGTCTTCGAGGGTGTCGAAGGCGAAGGGGTGCTCGTACTCATGCGTGTCGCCGATGGTCAGGCCACCGTCCTTGCGCTGCACCATGAGCAACTGCATCTTGTGCGCGGCGGCGGTCGGGGCTTGGTCCTGCCCGGCGTTGAGCACGTCGAGGGCGTCCGACTTGTACGCCGGGTAGTAGCGGAAGCTGTCCGCGTCGGCGACGGAGGTGGTGAGCGCCTCGCCGAGGGGCTCCGTCTGCATCATCTGCAGGCGCACGCGGCGCACGGGCAGATCCGGTCCCGCCAGCTCCCGCACGAGCCCGCCGAGCCAGGCGCCGGTGGCGAGCACGACGACGTCACCGGTGTGTACGTCACCGTGGTCGTCCCGCACCGCGCTCTCGCCGACGACCTCGCGGACCTCGCGCCCCGGCAGGAAGGTGTAATTCGGCGACGCCAACAACGCCTCCCGCAGCCGGAGTTGAGCCGTGCGCGGCTCAACAGCAGCATCCCGCTCGCACCACAGGGCGGAGCTGAACGCGCCGCGCAGGGCGGGGTTGACCGCGCGGGCCTCGTCGGCGGTCAGCAGCTTGTAGCCGCGCTCGGCCGCGTCGGGGCGGGCGAGCGCGGCCTCGGCGACGGCGTGCTCGCGTTCGTTGCGTACGAGGGTGAGGGAGCCGTTGGCACGGAAGCCGAGACCCGGCACGCGCTCGCCGATGCCCTGCCACAACTCACGCGCCCGCAGCGCGGTTTCGAGCTCTTCGCCACCGGCGCGACCACTCACCCATATCTGCCCGAAGTTGCGCAGCGAGGCTCCTCGGGCCTCGGTCTCTCGCTCGATCTGTACGACCTCGTGGCCGCGTTCCACTGCGTGCCAGGCGTGCATGGTTCCCACCACGCCGGCTCCTACGACGATGACTCTCACGACGGCAACGCTCCTGGGGACGGGTGACCCGCATGGGGCCGGACGGCAACGGGACGGTGAACGGCCACCCAAGGTTGGCCTAGACCCGTTACATTCCCGTTATCGTCGTGGATCGATCGCGGTTCGGGGAGGGTCGGGGAGGGAAGGTTCAGCCGCTGTCGCTGTCGCCGCGGCCGCCCAGGTGGGTGGTGAAGGAGAAGCGGTCGCCCCGGTAGAGGGTGCGCACCCGCTCCAGCGGATGGCCGGAGGTGTCGCGCGATACGCGGTGGATCAGCAGCATCGGGAGCGCGGGGGGCGTACCGATCAGCAGCGCCTCGCGAGGCGTGGCAAGGACCGTCTCGATGCGCTCGTCGGCGTCCCCGAAGGAGATGCCGAGCCGGTCACGCAGATAGGCGTAGAAGGAGGAGTCGGGCTCGAAGTCACGGTCGAGCTCGGGAACGCGGGCCACGGAGACATACGTACTCTCGAGCCCGACCCGCTCCTCATCGGCGAGCAGCACACGCTCCATGTGCCAGACGGGCTCTCCCTGCTTCACCCCGATCTCGGCGGCGAGGGGCCCGGGGGCGGGGAAACGGTCGAGGGAGATGAGATTTCGCCCGGGGGTACGCCCCTGCCGACGCACCCCTTCGGTGTAACTGGCGAGGGAGAGCGGCTGCTCCAGCTTGGGCCCGGCGACAACGGTCCCCCGCCCCTGCCTGCGCAGCCGCCCTTCGAGCAGCAGCTCACGCAGCGCCTGCCGCACGGTCTCCCTGGCGACTTCGTACCGCACGGCCAGATCCCGCTCGGTCGGCAGCGTCTGCCCGTCCCCCAACTCCTCTATCAGGACGGCGATCCGGGCCTTGACGGCGTAGTACTTCGGGATGCGCCCGTGCTCGGGGATCCCGGAGCGGATGGGCGCTCCGGGGGCCTGATCGAGCAGGTGGGCGGGCGGGTGCGGGGAGTTCGGGGAGTTCGGGTTGTCCACGGAGGGATGTTCGCAGACGTGGGTGAACTGGAAGGTGAACGGCGGGTGCTGGGCCTCGCGGCGCGTCTACCGGTCCCGTCAGGGGCGCGGGGCGCCGACCGGTCCCGTCAGACGCAGGGCACCGCCCCGGCCCCGTCAGGGGCGCGGGGAACTGCGCGACCAGCCACGACGCACCCGCAGATTCCGCACCGGCCTTCCCGCGAAGCGCACGGCCGCGCGGGGCCACCGTCAACGCCTCCAGCCCGCGAGGAATCGCCTCGCGCCCACCATCAAGCCCCAGCCGCAGGCGAACAGCACCACGGCAACGGCACCGACGCGCAGGAGCGTGCCTGGCCCGGTCGCGGCGAGCTCGTCCGCGTACGAGGAACCGTCGCCGTCGGACGTATCGCCCTCACGACCACCGCCACCACCACCGCCATCACCACCGCCGTCACCGCCGCCGTCACCGCCGCCGTCGGCGCCCCCGGTGTCGTCACCGCCCCCGTCCCGCCCCCCGTCGCCGTCGGCCCCGTCCTCGCTGATAGCGAATGGGTAGTCCCTGGACTCCCCCACCCAGTCCCCGTCATCGTCACGGCGCTGGACAATCGCGGCGGAGGCCACCGCGTGCTCCGAGCGCGCGTCGGAGGTGAAGGAGAGCCGCACCTTGACGCCGATGCGCTTGCCCGCGCCGACCGTGAACCCGGGGAAGTCGCCCCTGCCGCCGTCATCGAGGACGCCGACGTTCTCGTCCCGGTCGGTCCGCTCGAACCGCACGGGCCGCCACCGTGTGCCGTCGTGGAACTCCAACTGAATCTGCCGGGGCTTCAACTCGCGCTCCCGGTCGACGATGACGACCACGGGGTGGATGTTCCCGCAGGTGCCCCGCGTGGTGTTGGCCAGTTCGACGGTCCATCCGCGAAAGCCGCCGCCGGGTTCATAGGCGCCGGGGCCATCCTGGATCTGCGTACCGATGGGAAATTCCCCGTGGACGGCGGAGGCGCAGGTCGGCCGCGGAACCTGGCCCAGAGGTCTCCCCGCCGCCTCCACGCCTGCTGCCGCCCCCGCCACAAACGTGGCGGCAGCGGCTGCGGTGACGCCGGATGCGAGGTGGCGGCGGAGTCGCATGTGGGCCTTTGCTGAGCACGGATCGGGCGGGCGGAAGCCACTGGCCATGGCCCGAGACCCTGCCACGCGGGCCCGGCCGCCCCCGGCCCCGCCACAGCTCCATGCGCCCGAGTGGCGGCGGCAACTCCCCTGATTCAGCGGATCTTCGGTCAAGTCGGATTAGCGCCCCGAAGGGGCGCGGGGAACTGCGCCACAAGCCACGACGCGCCCGCAGACAAGCACGGCCCGAGGACCAGCCCGTCCGGCGCTTGAGGACGAGCTCGGCGAAGCCGGTGATCCCCCGGTTCAGTAGAGCCCCCGCTCAAGCAAGCCGCAGCTACCCCGCCCTCCCGAACACCGGCGCAAGCACCAGCTGCGCCGCGCCCTCCGCCACCCCGCGGCCCCCGCCCGAAGCCACCGCCACCAGAACCTCCCTGTCGCCGCCGCCCCTCCGGACGCGCTCGGTGACGACCTCGCCCACTCCGCGTACGAAGGACTCCTCGGCCGCGAAGACGGCTCGGCCGCCCAGGAGTACGCGGTCGATGTCCAGGAGGCCGACCAGGTTCGCCGCGCCGACGCCAAGGGCGCGGGCCGCCTCGGCGGTGTCGCCGCGGGCCACCGCCGCGAGGCACAGCGCCTCGATGCAGCCGCGGTCGCCGCAGCCGCACCGCGGGCCGTCCAGCTGGATCACCTGATGGCCGAATTCGCCGGCGCCGGTCCGCGCGCCACGGTAGAGGCCGCCGGAGAGGACGAGGCCCGCGCCGAGTCCCGTACCCAGGTGCAGATACGCGAAGGAGTCCGCCACACCGCCGAGGGCCAGGCCGAGCGCGGCCGCGTTCGTGTCCTTGTCGACGACGACCGGCAGCCCCAGCCGCCCGGCGAACGCGTCCCGCAGCGGAAACCCGTCCCACGCGGGGAACCCGGTCACCCGATGCAGCACGCCGTCCGCGTGGTCCAGGGGCCCCGGCAGCGCGATGCCGACGCCGAGGAGCCGCCCCGGATCCCCCGGATCCCCCGGGTCCGGGGGATCCCCCGAGGGACGGACCAGCTCCCGCACCACCTCCACCGCCGCATCGACCACCGCGTCCGCGCCCGCCCCGAGGTCCAACGGGGCCCGGCGTTCCGCGACCACCCGCCCCGTCAGGTCCGCGAGTACCGCGGTCAGTTCGTCGCGGTCGAGATGGAGGCCGACCGCGTGACCGGCCTCGGGGACGAGGCGCAGGAGCGTCCGCGGTTTGCCCCCGGTCGACGCGCGGCGCCCCGCCTCCGCCGCAAGACCCTCCCTACGCAACCGTGCGGTGATCTTGCTGACGGCCTGCGGTGTGAGCCCCGTGCGCTCGGCGATCTCCAGGCGGCTTATGCCGTCCCCGCCCGCCGTGCGCAGCAGGTCGAGCACGAGGGCGGCGTTGTGCCCGCGCAGCGCGAGCAGGTTCACCCCGGCGCCCGCCCTGCCGCTACCGGTGCCACTACTACGACTACTACGACTACCGCCGCCGACCGCCCTCGCATCATCAGTGCTGTTCACACCCCCAGTGTCGCCCACGCTTGCGCTTTAGCAACAGCGTTGCTTAAGTGGAACGCATGACTGGTACAGGCTCCCCTCTGCGCGTGGCCCTCATCGGATACGGCCTCGCGGGCTCCGTCTTCCACGCCCCGCTGATCGCCGCCACCGAGAGCCTCGCCCTCGACACGGTCGTCACGTCGAACCCCGAGCGCCAGGCGCAGGCCCGCGCCGAGTTCGGCGACGAGCTGCGGTTCGCCGCGACGGCCGACGAGCTGTGGGACCGCGCGGACGAGCTCGACCTGGTCGTGATCGCATCCCCGAACAAGACGCACGTCGCGCTCGCGCACGCCGCCCTCAAGGCCGGCCTCCCCGTGGTCGTGGACAAGCCGATCGCGGGCACCGCCGCCGAAGCCCGGGAGCTCGCCGCACTCGCCGACGACCGCGGCCTTCTCCTCTCCGTCTTCCAGAACCGCCGCTGGGACAACGACTTCCGTACGCTCCAGAAGCTCGTCGCCGACGGCGAGCTCGGCGACGTATGGCGCTTCGAGTCCCGCTTCGAGCGCTGGCGTCCGCAGCCCAAGGGCGGCTGGCGCGAGTCCGGGAACCCCGAAGAGATCGGAGGTCTCCTCTACGACCTCGGGTCCCACGTCGTCGACCAGGCCCTGGTGCTCTTCGGCCCGGCGATGTCCGTGTACGCCGAGTCGGACGTCCGCCGCCCCGGCGCGGAGACCGACGACGACACATTCATCGCGATCACGCACGCGAGCGGCGTCCGCTCGCATCTGTACGTCAGCGCCACCACCGCCCAACTCGGCCCGCGTTTCCGCGCGTTGGGATCGACGGCGGGCTACGTCAAGTACGGCCTCGACCCTCAGGAAGCGGCTCTGCGCGAGGGCGAACGCCCCACGGGCGACGGCACCTGGGGCATCGAGTCCGAGTCGCTGTGGGGCCGCTTCGGCTCCGGCGAGTCCCCGCTGACCGGCGGCGGCACCCCGGTCGAGACACTGCCGGGCGACTACCCGGCGTACTACGTCGCCGTGGCCGCCGCGATCCGCGGCACCGGCACGAACCCGGTCTCCGCGTACGAGGCCGCAGCGGCCCTGGACGTCCTGGAGGCGGCCCGCCGCTCGGCGCGCGACAGCGTGACGGTGATCGTATGACGACGTCTGCCACGCCCGCCGCGCCGACGGTGGACGAGCTGGAGTCCCAGGAACTCCGCCTGGTGCTCCCCCACTTCACGTACGAGGACGCCTGGGCGCTCGGCACGCTCCTGGTCGACCTGGCCCGCGAGCGCCGCGCCCCGGTGGCCGTGGACATCACCCGCGGCGGCCAGCAGCTCTTCCACGCGGCCCTGCCGGGATCGACCCCGGACAACGACGCCTGGATCAGCCGCAAGCGCCGCGTCGTCGAACGCTACGGCTGCTCGTCCCTCCTGGTCGGCACGCGTTTCCGCGCCAAGGGCACGACGTTCGAGGAGTCTTCGCGCCTCGACCCGGACGCGTACGCGGCACATGGCGGCGCGTTCCCGATCGCGGTGAAGGGCGCGGGGGTGATCGGCACGGTGGTGGTGTCGGGCCTGCCGCAGCTGGAGGACCACGCGATGGTGGTGTCGGCGCTGGAGCACTTCATGCCGTGACGCTCCAGCGCCGAGGGGTCGACTCGGCCGTCAGGCGAGCTCGGAGGTGTCGAGGTCGAAGCCGAAGGGGTCGGGCAGGGGGAGCTTGGCGCCGAAGGCGACGCGGGACTCGTGCACGTATCGCCCGCCCACGGGCTCCCAGAACACGGTCACCTCACCCCGATGCCGGTCAATGAGCAGATAGACCGGCATCGCGGCCTGGGCGTAGGCGTCTCGCTTTTCGATCCGATCGACTTCAGCATCCCCTTCGGTCCCCGAGGTGACCTCGACGACCATGAGCACGCCCTCAGGATCGGACCAGGACGGCTGCCCTCGAAAGTATCCGTGCGGAGCGACCGCGCCGTCGACTCTGGCTCGTCCCGCGCGGTAGGCCGGGACGGCCAGGCCTCGTTCCTCGTACAGCCACAGGTCGGCGCGCTCCGAGATGATCTGGCGCGCGACAGTACGAGACGCTTCGGAGTGGTCACCGTCCGGAGCCGGAGTCACCAGGATCCTCCCGTTGATGAGCTCGACCTGAAGGCTCTCAGGCGCTGCTTCGGCGAGCGCTTCGAACTCCTCAAGCGTCACTTCATCGGGCGCGACAGTCATGCGGGCCTCCTTACGTGACCAGACTACGCACCGTACCGGCTAGGCGTCCTTCAGTTCCTGTCGCTGGCGCCCCAGCCTCTCGATCTCCAGCTCCACCACATCCCCCGCCCGCAGATACGGCTTCGGCTCCGGCTGCCCCATGGCAACGCCCGCCGGCGTACCCGTGTTGATGACATCCCCCGGGTACAGGGTCATGAATTGGCTGACGTAGCGCACCACTTCCGCCACGGGGAAGATCTGCTGGGACGTGGAGCCGTCCTGCTTCAGCTCGCCGTTGACCCAGAGCTTCAGGGACAGGTTCTGCGGGTCGGCGACCTCGTCCGCCGTCACGAGCCACGGGCCCAGCGGGTTGAACGTCTCGCAGTTCTTGCCCTTGTCCCAGGTACCGCCGCGCTCGATCTGGAACTCGCGCTCCGACACGTCGTGCGCCACCGCGTACCCGGCGACGTGCGCGAGCGCCTCCTCGTCGGACTCCAGGTAGCGCGCGGTGCGCCCGATGACGACCGCGAGCTCCACCTCCCAGTCGGTCTTGACCGACTTGCGCGGGACGAGCACGGTGTCGTCGGGTCCGACCACCGTGTCCGCGGCCTTGAAGAAGACGACGGGCTCGGCGGGCGTCGCGGCCCCGGTCTCGGCCGCGTGGTCGTGGTAGTTGAGCCCGATGCACACGACCTTGCCGATCCGGGCCACCGGCGGCCCGACCCGCAGCCCCGCCGCGTCGAGCGCGGGCAACTCGCCCGACTCGGCGGCGGACCGGATCCGGTCGAGCGCGGCGTCGTCGGCGAGCAGCGCGCCGTCGATGTCCGTGACGGCCCCTGACAGGTCCCGCAGGGTGCCTTCGGCATCGAGCAGCGCCGGGCGCTCGGACCCCGCCGTACCGACTCGGAGCAGCTTCATGGTCAATCTCCCTTGGTCGAGCGCGGCCGGTCTGCTCTGACCGGGCCGCGTGGCCAGGCCTCCGACGGGTTGCGGCCATCGGAGGTTTGGTCGATCGTCCAAGGTCACCGTCCACTCCGCAAGACCCTGTTCACGGAGCGGACCATTACCCGGCGGTAGCCAACGCCCCGGCGCCGACCGGCATGTCCCGGTACAGCACCGCACGCTCGACCGCGCTCCAGGTGGTGCTGGTGACGACGTACAACGCGGCGGCCAGCGGCACGAAGGCGACGGTGAACAGGGTCATGAAGGACATGAACGGCATGACCTTCGTCATCGCGCCCATGCCGGGAATCTGCTCCCCCGCGTCACCACCGGCGCCCGGAGTGCCCGCCGCCATCTGCTTCTTCGTACGCAGGAAATTGAAGGTGGCGACGGCCGCGACGATCGCGAAGAGCCCGAGATAGACGAGCCCCTGCGCCCCGAAGACCCCGCCATCGCCGAGAGCGTCGGCCCACCGCCCGCCGAGGGGCGCGGCGAAGAGCTTGTGGTCGAGCAGCGCGTTGGCCTCGCCGCCGATCCGCGAGCTGGAGAACAGGTGGTAGAGCAGGAAGAACGCCGGAAGCTGGAACAGGCTGGGCAGGCACCCGGAGAGCGGCGAGACCTTCTCCTTCGCGTGCAGTTCGAGTACCGCCTTCTGCAGCTTCTCGGGATTCTTGGCATGCTTCTTCCTCAACTCCGCGATCTGCGGCGAAAGCTTGGCGCGCGCCTTCTGGCCACGGGCCGAGGCCCGCGACAAGGGGTGGACGAGGAGTCGTACGCAGGCGGTGAAGAGCACGATGGCGGCGGCCATCGCGGAGGCGTGGAAGACCGGCTGGAGCAGATCGGCGATGGAGCCGACCAGGTCGGCGAAAAGGGACATGAAAGCGGACATGGAGGAGCCCTCCGGGGGTCTCGTCGTGCCGAGGAAGAAGTGCGTTTCGGCGTGACGGCCCACGTGGGGGCTGGGCACTGCTCGGTGGTAGCTGTGTGCGCCCTACGCGGCCGTCGGGACGAGACGTCCCGGTGCTCGGGGTCGCCTGCGCCCCGCGGCGTCGGGGTCGCGCTGAGGCAGGAAGGCCGTCCGCTTCTCGCGGTCGCGGATGGCCGTACGCACCCGCGTGCGGGGCACGGCGGGCGCGCAGCGCGCGGCGATCAGGGAGCAGAGGGCGAGCGCGGACCCGGCCGCGGCGGTCGCGGCGAGCGCGACGGCGGCGGTGAGGCTACTGGCGTCGAGGAGAACGACTTCGACGAGGAGGAAGAGGAGCAGGCCAGTGGGCCGCAGGGCGCCCTTCCACTTGCGCAGCGCGTCCTGCACCATTCCGGACCCCCTCTCCCTCTCCAGCTACTGATCACTCGCCGATACGACATATCGCGTACTGCCGTTATACAGGATCGACTTCGACGGCCGTAAGGAGCCTTCGCGGCGCGAGCAGCGCCCGGCTGACCGGATCCGCCGGGTCCGGATCGAGCCCGGGCCCCGGCACCATCTCGACGTCCTCGACGGGTACGAGGATGCCGCAGGCGGGGCAGTCACCGACGGCTCCCAGTTCCGCGCCGCAGGCCGCGTGCAGGAAGTGCCGCAGCGGCTCGCTCTCCGGGAAGTTGTCCCGCCCCCAGGCGCCGAGCGCGCGCACGGTCGGCCAGAGAGCGCGGCCCCGCTCGGTCACGACGTACTCGTGCCGCGAAGGCACCTGCGCGCACGGCCGCTTCTCCAGGACTCCGGCCGCGACGAGCGTCTGGAGGCGCGCGGCGAGGACCGCGCGGGGGATGCCGAGGTGGACGAGGAAATCGTTGTAGCGCCGCACGCCGTAGAGCGCGTCGCGGACGACGAGCAGCGTCCAGCGCTCCCCGACGACCTCAAGCGCGCGGGCGATGGAGCACTCCTGCGCCGCGTAGTCCTTGCCGAGAGCCATGGCCCCACTGTAGCCACTTTCCCGATTCAAGGTTCATTCATTGAACTTGAGCTGCTACGGTCATCGACATCGCCAGGTTCAATGAATGAACCTTCCTGACTTCCCGTTCGGCTATGCGCCCCCTGGAGGAGCCGGCCATGTCCCAGCCCGTACGCACTGCTGCCCCCGCCGCTCCACGGGCGGCCGCCCCACCCACCGCGGACGCGCGCCCGACGGCCACCCTCACCGTCACCAGCGCCGCCACCGCAGTGGCCCTGATGACGTACACCGCGCCGATGGTCACGCTCCCCGACACGGCCGCGTCCCTGCACACGCCGCTCTCGGCCCAGGCCTGGCTGCTCAACGGCACACCGCTCGGCCTCGCGGCCCTTCTCCTGGTGGCGGGCAGCCTCGCCGACGACTACGGCCGCCGCCGGATCTTCCTCTCCGGGACGGTCGCGCTGGGCATCACCACGGCACTCGGCGCCCTCGCGACGTCGACATGGCTGTTCACCCTCGCCCGGGTCGCCCAGGGCGCGGCGAGCGCGGCGATCCTGGCGGCCAGCCTCGGCCTGCTGGTGCACGCGTACCCGGCGGGTCCCGGACGGGTGCGGGCGACGGGCATCTGGGGCGCGTTCGTGAGCGGGGGCATCGCGGTGGGCCCGGTACTCGCGGGCGGCATCGCATCGCTGGCCGACTGGCGCTTGGCGTACGCGGTGTTGGGGGCGGCGGCGCTGGTGGTGGCCGCCTTCGCCCCGCGCGCACTGACGGAGTCCCGGGCCCCGCGCGGCGGCCGCCCCGATCTGGCGGGGTCGCTGACGCTGGGCCTGGCCCTTGTCTCACTGGTGGCGGCGCTGACGCTGGGCAGGGACGGCTGGCTGCGGGCGCCGGTGGTGTTGCTGCTCTTGGCGGCCATCGCCCTGATCGCGGCGTTCGCCGCGGTGGAACACCGCACGCCGTCCCCCATGCTCGACTTGACCCTCCTGCGCCAGGCCCCGTTCCTGGCGTCATCGGCGGGCGGCTTCTTCACGGGCTTCGCGGTGATCGCCCTCTTCAGCTACCTCCCCACGCTGCTCCAGCAGACGCTCGACCTGTCCGCGATGAGCACGGCGGCGCTGCTCATGATCTGGTCGGGTACGTCCTTCGCCGTGGCCCTGCAGGCGCGCCGCCTGGCAGGCAAGATCTCCCCCCGCCACCAACTGGCCCTCGGCTTCGCCCTGCACGCGGCGGCGGTCCTGACGATGCTCCCCGCGGCGGCCGCGGGCCCCTGGCCGCTGCTCCTCCCCGGCCTCCTGATCTCGGGCGCGGGCAGCGGCTTCCTGAACGCGGCGCTTCCGCTGCTCGCGGTGTCGTCCGTGCCGGCCGAGCGCGCCGCGATGGGCTCGGGGGCGAACAACACGGCGAGGTACATCGGCTCGGCGGCGGGCGTGGCGCTGATGATCGCGGTGTCGACATCGTCGGGCTCACCGGGTCACGGGGCGCAGGTGGCGCTGGTGGTTTCGGCGGGCCTCGGGGTGGTGGGGGCGGGGTGCGTGGCGCTGCTGCGGGGGCGCCGGTGATGACGGCGGTGATAGCGGCGGCGCGCTACCGGCCGGTCAGCGGCACTACGGGAAAGGCATGGTCCTGCCAGATCAGGCGGGAGGCTTCCTCCGGGTAGGTGGTGATCTCTGACCGGGTGCCCGGGCGGGTGGTGATCGCTGACCGGGGGCCGAAGACCATGGCGAGGCGTCGCCCGGTGTCGTACGCGGGCCAGCCGGGGTCGCCATGGGCGGCGAAAGCGGTCCATGCGGCGCGCATACGTGCGGACAGCGCCTCCGCCTCCGGAACCGGGCCTTCGCCTCCGCCGATCAGGACGGCGGGCTGGCCGCGGTCCAGGTTGCCGAAGACGAGCGGTACGTCGAGGCCGTGGCAGGCACCGAAGGCACCGCCCATGCCCGGTGCGCGCCAGGTCAGCTCGTACAGGTGGGCACGTCCGCCGCCGACGGCCTGGGCCTGGGCGAGGTGGAGACTCGGCATGCGGAACAACCAGTCCGAATGCACGACTTCGTACAACTCCTCCGGCCCCGCGTCCGGAAAACCGTCGCGGTATCGACGCGCTCCGTCCCGCCCCGGCGCGAAAACATCCAGGGCGGCCGCCGCCTGCTCCTGACTCACCTGGCCGAGCAGCCCTTCGACGGCGGTGAACAGCCGCTGTTCCTCCCGCGTGTGACCGACGAGGAGCTCGACGCCCCGGCCGGCGCCGTCGGCAAGAGCCTGCCAAGGGGTGGCGGGCAGCACGTCCCCGTCGACAACCGGCGAGAAAAGAATCTTCCTATGCGCGACCTGACCCCAGCGTTCCGCCCACTGCTCCGTCTTGGCGCCGACGGCGTCACCGGCGGCCGACAGCAGATCCGGTGCCACCGCGGACAGGTCGGCCACCGTGGGCCGCAACCCCAGCTCGGCGGCGCAGGCCGAGGCGATGTCGGCGGCGAGCTCCGGCGAGAAGTACGTACCCTGCACGCTCTGCGCGACGGCCCGCCCGAAGAGCCCGGCCGCACTCGGCATCGCGAGGAGCGCGGCGACCGATCCGGCGCCCGCCGACTGGCCGAAGACGGTGACACGGTCCGGGTCGCCGCCGAAGGCCCGGATGTTGTCGCGCACCCACTCCAGGGCGGCGACCTGATCCAGCAGCCCCCGGTTGGCCGGCGCCCCCTCGATCTGCCCGAACCCCTCAAGCCCCACGCGGTAGTTGAACGTGACGACGACAACCCCACCTCCGCGATCGCCCTCCTTCGCCAGCCGCCCGCCGTCGTACTCGGGAAGACCGGACATGCCGATGGTGTAGGCGCCGCCCTGGATCCACACCATCACGGGCAGCCCGGGGTCAGACCCCGGCCCCGGCTCAGGCGACCAGACGTTAACCGTGAGCCAGTCGTCGTCGCCCGCCGCGTCCCGCGCCAGCGCGTCCATGCCGAAATGACCGCCCTGAGGGGGCGGCGGCCCGTACGACACCGCGTCCCGCACCCCGTCCCACCCCCGTGCCGGACGAGGCGCCGCGAACCGCAGCGGACCGACAGGCGGCTCGGCGAAGGGAACACCACGGAAGACGGCCACACCGGCCGCGCGGCAGCCGCGCAGCACTCCGGCTGCCGTACGGACTTCGATCGGCTCGGGCGGGACGACGGCGGTCATCGCAGCTCCCTCTTGGGACGGTGAAACGCGACTGAGGTCGCCCGCCCCGGACACCTGCGATGGTCCCGCCGCATCAACCCGCATGCCAGCGATTTACGGCTGACCTACCTACCGGGGCCGCATGGACTGCAGCTTCCCCCACACGATGAGCCGGTACTTGGAGGTGTACTCGGGGGTGCAGGTGGTGAGGGTGATGTAGTACCCGGGCGAGCTGTAGCCATGGCTGGCCTTGACGCGACTGCGAGGCACGGGCGCGATGACGCCGCTGTCACCGGCGGAGGTCTGCGCGAGGGTCTTGTCGACGACGTACGTGTAAACGGCCCCCTTGGTCTCGACGACCAACTCGTCCCCACCCCTCAGCCGATCGATCCGCCGGAACGGCTCACCGTGGGTGTTCCGATGCCCCGCGAGGGCGAAGTTCCCGCCTTGGCCGGGCTGAGCGGTGCGCCCGTAATGCCCGACGTACCCCTTGTTGAGTACGCCGCTCTTGCTCACCCCCTCCGCGACGGGAACCCGGATCCCGACCCGAGGGATGCGGAGGACGGCGTAGGCCTGGTCCCAGCGGGGGGCTGGGGCTGGGGCCTGGGCGGCCTGCTGCCGGCGCCGGGGTTCGGGCGCCGGACCGGCGTCTGCCGGGTCAGGGGCGGCGGCATCCTGCGGGGTCTCGGAGGGAACAGGCTCCTCCCCCGTCACGGGATCCCCGGAGTCACCCTTCCCCCACTCCTCCTCAAGGGCATGGACCTGGCGCTCGGCGCCTTCACGGGCCTGCCGATTGGTCCACCAGAGCTGATGGGCGACGAGAAGGAGGAGTACGACGCCGAGGGTGACGCCGACTTCGGCGAGGTTCCAGAGCAAACGCACCGGAAAGGCCCCGCGTCGCCTCCCCTGCACAACAACAGGAATCCGCTCCCGCACCGGCACCCTCCTCTCCAAGGCCGCCCGCACGATAAAGCCAACGCGCCGAACAAGCCATGCCCACGAGTCATACCCAGGAGCCGACGCCGATCGCCCCGGCAACCCTCCTGCAATCCACCCCCTCGGCAGTACGGTGTCCCGTATGCGCCCCGACACGCCTGCCGACCACATCGCCGAAGCCGAGCGCCTTGAGCGCACGGCCGGCCTGTATCCCGAGGACGCCGAGCAGCTCCTGCTCCAGGCCGCGGCCCACCTGGAGCTAGCCGGCGAACGCGACCGCGCGACAACGCTGTACGACCGCCTGCTCGCCCCCGACGCCCCGCACCCGGCGTCGGCCCCGGTCCTCATCCGCGCCCTGAAGGCGTCGAACCTCTGGGAGTACGGCCACGAGGCGGAGGCGCGGGCGATCATCGACGGCGTACGGACCGCGTCCCCGAGGGACCCGGCCCCCTGGGTGATCGTGGCGGAGTCCCTGGAATCCCACGACGAACTGACCCAGGCGCAGGAGACGTACACGGCGGCTCTTGACCTCCTCCTCCAGGACGCGTCCGACGCCACCCCGACCTACGAACAACGCCCCCTCCTCTTCGGCCGCCACCGCGTACGCCGCCTGCTGGGCACAACGCACGACGCCTGGGACACGTTGGCGGACGAGGTCTCGACATCCCCCGTCCCCCTGGACGAACTCCACGACCCCAAGCGCATCTGGTCCCTGGGCTCGGACAACCCGGCGGAACTCCGCGCGGAAATCTCCCGAATCCAGGCGGAGTTGGGCTCGTACAGGGAGGCGCTGTCGCGCCCGTTCCCGGTAGCGGTCCTCCACTGGCCCTCAACGGAACTGGAAGAACTCCTGACGGCGTACCCGTCCCTGGAAGCGGAATACCCGTCCCACGAGGCGCACTTGTCGACCATAGAGTCGTCACTCAGGGAACTGGCCGCGTCGGGCACCCCGAACCTGGGAATCGTGACGGGCACGGTCCCGTCGTACGAGGCGTTCGCGGCGTCGGAGGGGTCCGATCCGACGGATGTGTCGCTGCTGCCGCAGTATGCGACGACGTTGGCTGCGCGGGGGCGGGCTGTGGGGTGGCCTCCCCGGCCAGAGGCTGCTTGTTGGTGTGGGTCGGGGCGGGTTTATGGGGAGTGTCACGGGCGACCGTAGCGGCACGGCGGACCGCCTGAATCCAGCCTTCGGGGCCCTTTCAAGGCCATTGGTCAAGCCCTTGGCCCCATACCTCTGCATCCATGCCCGCACTGAAACTCCTGTGCGATACCGTCGCAAGGGAACGTCGGGGCTGCCGAGCTGTTGCCTCTGCTTGCGCAGACCCGGCCCCGCGCTCCCGAGGACATCACAGCCCATGCCCCATGCGCCCTCCGCCGACCGGCACTTCGGCGTGCCCGCCGACGGCCTCACGCAGGCGCCCCGCCGCAAAGGCACAGGGCATCTCGGCTGCACTGATCCAGCGGTGAGCCCGGTCGGCCTGCACCCCGAATAGCGCCAAGCGCTCATTCTGAAATTTCACGGCTCCACCAACTTCCTGGAGCCAGGCAAGTACTCGGGGTACTGGCGTTAACGCGCGGCCCGGCAAGGAGACACAGTGAGCAGCGAACTCGGCGGAATGTACGACGTCTTCCGCAACCTCCTCGAAACCAGCACGCCCACCGAAGCGGTGAAGCAGCTGGAGATTCTGGGGGTCGACGACGAGCGGATCCAGCGCATCCGCGAGTTCCACGAGCACCAGTTGCTCTCCATCAAGGAGATGGAGGAGCCGCGGGTAGCAGTCAACGGCAACCGGGAGACCTGGTACACCGGCCCGCGCGAGAACGACCGCGCGTGGCCCGCCATCCAGCGGGAATTGGAGAGGTCGGGCTGGGGCCCGGACGCGATCGAGGACCTCGATTCTGCTTCCACGCGCGTCGTCTCGCTGCTCAACCACCCCAAAGAACCCGAGTTCTCGACACGCGGCCTGGTGGTCGGCTACGTACAGTCCGGCAAGACCACCAACTTCACCTCGGTGATGGCCAAGGCGGCCGACCGCGGCTACAAGCTCTTCATCGTGCTCGCCGGGATCCACAACGGCCTGCGCCGCCAGACCCAGGCCCGCCTCGCCCAACAACTGGTGGAGTCGAACCCGACGAACTGGTCCCAACTCACCGGTCTCGACCGCGACTTCGTCCCGACGGAGAACGCCGCGTCCTTCTTCGGCGGCAGCAACAGCACCCACGTGCTGTGCGTGGTGAAGAAGAACGCCACCGTGCTCCGCAAGTTCGCCCGCTGGCTGGAGTCGGCCTCCGACTACCTGCAGCAGGCCCCCGCTCTGGTGATCGACGACGAGGCCGACCAGGCCAGCGTCGCCACCACCTCGATCAACCCGCTGATCCTCCGCATCCTCGACACCCTGCCAAAGGCGGCGTACGTCGGATACACCGCGACGCCCTTCGCCAACGTCCTCATAGACCCGGCGGCGAAGGACCTGTACCCGAGCGACTTCATCGCCAACCTGCCCCAGCCCAAGGCCCACTTCGGCACGGAGGTCCTCTTCGGTCGGTACGCCCTCGACGGCGAGGACCCCGAGGACGTGGACGACGGGCACGACATGATCCGCAGCGTCCCCGCCGAGGACATCCCCCTGGTCAGCCCCTCAACGAGGGCGGACGCCGACGGCTTCACTCCCGAGATCACCGACACCCTCGAAAAGGCCGTCCAGTACTTCTGGCTCACCACGGCCGCCCGCCGGGTACGCGGCACCGGCAACAAGCACGCCACCATGCTGATCCACACCAGCATGCGCATCCAGGTCCACAACAGCTTCCGGGTACCGCTCAAGAAGATCCGCACGCACGCCCTGGGACACCTGGACGACGCCGACACCCTGCGACGGCTGCGCGCTCTCTGGGACGAGGAGACCGCACGGGTGCCCGCCGAGGACTTCGGGGAGACGAAGGTCCCCTTCGACACTCTCCTGGAAGAGCTGCCGGGCGTGATCGGCGACTGCCGGATCATCATGGACAACTCCGACAGCGAGGACACCCTCGACTACGACAACGGCCCGGTGGTAGCCATCGCGGTCGGCGGCAACAAGTTCTCCCGAGGCCTCACCCTGGAAGGCCTCGCCGTCACCTACTTCGTCCGCGCGGCTTCGGCGTACGACACCCTGCTCCAGATGGGCCGCTGGTTCGGCTTCCGGCACGGCTACGCCGATCTCCCTCGCGTATGGATGACGGACGAACTCCACGCCGCCTTCCGGCATCTGGCCACGGTCGAGGCGGACATGCGTCGCGACATCGACGTGTACCTCCACGAGAACGAGACGCCGCAGACGTTCGCGGTCCGTCTGCGCACCCACCCGGTGCTGCGGGTGACCGCCGCCGCCAAGATGCAGTCCGCGATCAGGGCCAGCGCGGCCTACGGCGGTCGCCGGATTCAGACCCGCTACTTCCACACCCGGGCCGAATGGCTGCGCGACAACCAGGATGCCGCCCGCGACCTGGTGCGTCGAGCCGTCGCGGAAGCCGTCACCCAGGACTCGCGCCCCGAGGACGGCCGACACATCCTGCACGGGGTGGCGCACACCGATGTGCTCGACTTCCTGGGCCGATACCGCTTCCACGAGAGCTCCCAGGAGTGCGACGCCGAACTGATCTCCTCATACATCCGGCGCCGTGTTCAGCGAAGCTCCCTTCTGCGCTGGAACGTCGCGATCGTCGGCAACCGCGCGGGCGACCCCGACACCGACTTCTCGTTCGCCCCGGACATCGCCGTCGGTCGCATCACCCGTGCCCGCCTCCAAAGCCCCACGGGAGAACCGGACTTCGCCGACATCAAGACCCTCATGAGCCGGGCCGACGCCACCGTCGATCTGGCGGATGTCCCCCGTGGGCTGGAGGAGGACGAGATCAAGCGGGAGCGGCGCAGGCAGCTCCCGGACACCGGCCTGATTGTGCTGTACCCGATCGACAAGGACTCCCGCCCCTCCGAGCTCCGCAAGAAGTTCCGTGAGCCGCTCGGCGCCGAGGATCACGTGATCGGCATCGGGCTGGTCTTTCCCGAGCCCCGGCAGCAGGACAGCACGGTCGACTGGGACGGCAGCTATATCTCGGCGGACCTCTCCGGCATCCGGCTGGAGGACACCGACGACGAGGACCAGCGCACCGTCGAGGGCGAGGACGCCGCGTGACCGACATATTCCGGCGGGCGTTGGAGGAGAGCTGGCGGGATCTCCTGCTCGCCCCCGTGTCCGCGGACAATCGGCTGCGCACCGCCCCGCTGCCGGTCACCACCTCGCGCGGCCCGGTCCTCGCGGCCGTCGACCACGAGGGTCATCGACATCTGCTGATACCCATCGCCGGAAATCAGCACGTCCGTGAGATCCGCGACGGCCAGGTCCTGCGCCTGCGCAGGCGCCCCCTGGAGGACGAGGAGGTCTACCAGTACTACGCCGACCTCGGCTGCCTGCGCCGCGACCTCGACGACGTGTTCACCGGACTCGGCGAGAACGTCCTGCGGGAAATGGCCCGACTCGGCGAAGACGAGCAGACTCCCGCTTCCTCCCAGGCGCTCAAGAGCCTGCACCGCGTCCTGGATCGCTGGCGGGCTCTGTTCCGTACATCCGGGACGCTGCTGGGCCCGGAACAACTCGCGGGCCTGTACGGCGAACTGGACATACTGCTTCGGCTCCTCACCGAGAACCCCAGCGCCCACAGACTGTGGACGGGGCCGAGCGGCAGCCCGCACGACTTCAGCTCCGGAACCGACGCCGTCGAGGTGAAGACCACGACCGGCGACGCACTGCGCGTACGCGTCCACGGCCTGCGCCAACTGGAACCACCCGAGGGTGGCTCCCTCCAACTCGCCTGCATGCGCGTCGAGCGTGTTCCCGAGGGCGGCGAGGGGACGAGCGTCGTGGACCTGGTGGAGCGGGCGCTGCGACTGTGCGACGACGAGAGCACGTTGCTCGGTCTCCTCGCCGAGGTCGGGTACCTCACCGTCGACGCGGAGCGCTACCGCACGACCAACTTCATCGTACGCGAAGAGCGTTGGTACGCGGTGGCCGCCGGCTTCCCCCGCATCACGACGGCCGACCTCGCCCTGGCCGAGGTACCCGGCAACGTGACCGACGTCGAATACACGGTGGATCTCACCGTGCCCTCGCCCAGCCCTCTGCCGATGACCGGGGTGGAGAGGCATCTGGCCGCCATGCTCGGGGGGAGCAAGTGACAGACACCCGCACCGAACCGCAGTGGTACTCCCAGCCCTTTCCGCCGGAAGGCGCGAGCGCGGCCGAGGGCATCCTCAACCAGCTCGGCCGCCCCGAGTTGGACCTGCTCACCGTCCTTGTACGCGAAGCCGCACAGAACAGTTGGGACGCCAAGGACCCCGGGCACAGCGGACCGGTCCGATTCGGCATCGACCTCAGGTACGTCGGCCCGGCGTATGCCGACACCTGGCGCAGGCTCCTGTTGAACGGCGCTCCCTCGAACGACCACCTCGCCCTGCGCGACGCACTTCGCGCGGGCATTCGGATCATGACGATCTCCGACCGGGGTACCAACGGTCTCGGCGGCCCCATTCGCGCCCACGAGATCTCCAAGGACCGACAGGACTTCATCGCCTTCGTACGAAACGTCGGCGAACCCCGCGACACCAAGCTCGGCGGCGGTACATACGGCTTCGGCAAGGCCATCTTCTACCTCTTGTCCAGCCTCCACACGGTGCTCGTGCACACCCGCTGCCGCAATGAAGACGGGGAACTGGAGACCCGCCTGATCGGCTGTGCCCTGTCGCATCGCTATCGAGCGAAGGATGCGGAAGGAGTCGAGACGCAGTACACCGGCCGGCACTGGTGGGGCGACGCCTCCGGGGACGTGATCGACCCCCTCATCGGCGCCGCCGCGGAGGAGACGGCGCGTCGCCTGGGCCTCACGTCGTTCGGCGACGACGAGACCGGTACCAGCATCGTCGTCCTCGACCCCCAACTCGACGGCCTGGAGCCCAAGGAGGCCGCCGCCTACCTCTCCGAAACAGTGGCCTGGCACCTGTGGCCCAAGATGCTGGAGCGCTCCGACGGCACCCCGCCCATGCGGTTCTCCGTCACCTGCGAAGGGCGCGACTTCCCCATCCCGGATCCGCGCACCACGTCCCCGCTCAACCTCTTCGTTGACGCCTACCGCCAGTTGGCCACGGACGAGGGACGAACACTGTCGTGCCAGAGGCCCATCAGGGAGTTGGGGCGGCTGGGCCTCGTCCAACGCCCGGTCGTCCCTCGCGAGCCTTCCCCCGCCGCGCGCCGGGCCATGGAGATGGTGCAGGTCGAACGGTCCGTGCACCACGTGGCGCTGATGCGCCCCGCGGAGCTTGTGGTCACCTACTGGCCGGGGCGCGAGACCGGTGCCGAGCTCCTCTCGTACGCAGGCGTCTTCCGCGCCGACGAGGAGATGGACGCCACGTACGCAGGGGCCGAGCCCCCGACGCATGACGCGTGGAACCACCAAGGTCTGGAGGGCCAGGACCGTACCTTCGTCCGCACCACCTTCACCCGTCTCAAGGAAGCGGTCGACGAACTCCTCGAGTTGGGCGGATCCACCCGAGAGGGCTCGGCGAACGTGGCGCTCGGCGCGGCCAGCGCCCGCTTCTCCCCACTGGTCGGCGGTGCCTGGGGAACAGGGGGCGCCACGGACTACGGCACCACGTCCACGGGCCGCGCCACAGCGGCGCCGGACGACGACGAGGAGCTGCCGGACCGGCGCGCCCGCGCAGACTCGCGGCGCGGCGGCCGAGGCGCGGACGCAGCCGACGCTGCCTCGCCCTCGGAGAACGGCACGGCCCGGGCTCCCCGCCCCCGCGTGAAATATTCGGGCGAGACCACGTACGAGGAGCGCTACGGGCACTCCGTCCTTGTGCAGGCGTTCACCCTGCCCGCGCCGATCGTGCAGCGCGTCCGCGTCGAGCTGGCCGTGGCACTTCCCGGCACCGGCAACCGTGAGACCGACCCACCGGCGGGCGCCGCCATGCCCGGCCTCGTCGGCTGGGAGGACCCGACCGGCAAGCTCCACGCCACACCCACCCTCGTCATCGAGGGCGGCGACGACACGGTCTGGCGTGCCGTCGTCCGCCCGGCCCCGGACACCATCACGGAGATCACCGTGAAGACCCAGGCGGTGATCGTCTCGTGAGCAGGCTCGCCCTCCCCTACCGCTCTCCCGCCGCCTCCTGCGTCCGGGCCGAGCCGTGGCAGCTCGTCCTCGACGGCGCCACCACCGACCTTCCCGAGTCACTGGACTTCTGGGACTACCGCATGGACGTCGAGCTGAGCCGCACCATGTATGTCGACCTGACGGCGGCACGCACGGGAGCGGCCCTCACCGACGGCGCGGTGCTCACCCTCGCGGCCATCTGGACTGCCTCCGGCTCCAACCTCCGGGGTTCCGTTCAGCGGGTTCCGCTCACCGGCGATGGTGTACGCACCGTGGAGCTGCACGCCGTCCTGCCGGGCGCCCAACTCGGAGGCGTGCTCTCCCTGGAAACGGTGCTCGTCCTCTCCCGTACGGCCGGGACGGCCGCCCCCTTCGCGCCGCGTCGCGCCGGGTCACTGCTCTGGGACGACGCGGCGGCACTGCGCCTCCAGGGCGATGCACCGCTCTTCCCTATGACGGTGATCGACTTCGCCCACACCTCGTTCAGGGACGGCGCGGCCTGGCACCTGCAACTCGGCTCGGACCTCAACGCCGCGGCGATGGGCTCCATGCTTCTCCTCGTCAACGAGAAGGCCGAGGAGGTGTCCGTCGCCTTCGCACACGCAGCCAGGCCCGGCCCGGTGGATCGCGTCGTCCTCTCGATGGTGTACTCCGACTGCGCCCGGATCATGGTGGAACATGCCCTGCTCAAGGAGGAGTTCGTCGACGACGCGGACTTCCCCGAAGACTCTCTGGGTACCACCCTCGTCAATCTCTTCCACCAGCTCTTCCCCGGCCGCACGATCCAGGACCTGCGGCAGCTCCGACAGAACTCGCCGAGCCTGTTCGCCTCCGAACTCCAGGCCGCGACCCGCATCCTCCAGGAGGCGTGATCCATGGCTCTCCTCTATCCCCGCCTCCTTGCCGGACAGGCCAGGCCGCTCCACCAGCAGTACAAGGAGATGGCCCCTCGCGACCTGGCCGAACATGTCGCGTACCGCCACGAGTCCGCGGTCTACGTCGCCACCGGCGGCGACCGGATCGAGGAGAGACAACTGCGCAAACTGCGGGCCCGTGTCCTGGAGGTCGCCGAACGCGCCGGCTTCCCCGAGGAGCCCTCCCGTGCGGCCCGGGCCCGCTTCGACCTCGACCTGGCCTCGCTCCTGCACACCGAGATGGACCTGATGCCGGCCGAAGCCGCGTCCGGCGACGTCTGGGCCTTTCTCGCGCTCGTGGTGCTCCCGGACGTCGCACACTGGCGCTACCCGCGCCCGCCCGGCGACCGCGTGATGGCCAGCGACCTCACCCGACACGTCTTTGGCCGCCTGTGGTGGCGCGCGCATCTCGTCCGCGATCCGGCGGCCCCCGAGCCGTACGCGGCGCTCGACATCCTCGGCGAGGCCGCCTTCGACCAGATCTATGCCCGCCGCAAGTCTCTCGGCGGCAGCCCCCATCTCGTACGCAACATCCTCCACGCATGGGCGGCAGTCGACCTGCGCGGCCTAGCCGAGCGCGAGGTGCTGCGCGACTTCCTCAAGCGGCTCCTCAGGCTCGCCCCCTTCGTCATCTTCGAGGCTTTGGACGACACCGAGTTGCAGGCCGAACTGCGCGCCGTGGCCGAGGAGTCCGTGGCCGCGTTGAGGCCCGAGGAAACGCGGCCGGCCATCGCGGAGCCCGTACCCACACCCGCGATCTCATCAGAGCCCGTACAGAGCCCCATACACGATCTCCTCGCCCCGTTTGAGGCGGCAGCCGCCGCGTTGTGGCCCGACAAGGCGCAGCCGGCGACGCCAGAACCCCCACCCACACACGCGATCCCGCCAGAACCCGTACTCAGCCCCGAACACGATCTGTTCGCCCCTTTCGAGGTGACAGCACAACCACCCGTATCCCCAACCCGTCGCCTCACCTCCCTGGAGCTGTGCGCGGGTGCCGGCGGCCTCGCGCTGGGCCTGGAAAGCGCGGGCTTCGACCCCGTCCTGCTGATCGACAACCGCCCCGTCGCCCTCGAAACCCTGCGTCTCAACCGACCTGCCTGGTGGGTGCACGAGGCGGACCTGAGCACACTCGATCCAGCCTCGGTCCTTCAGCAACCGGGCGTGCCGGGAATCGACCTGATCTCCGGCGGTCTGCCCCGGCTGAAGGCTGCAGCCGCCGTCGCCCGCGAACGCGGCAACGACCACGAGCTGGCCGTCTTCCACGCCACCCTCGCTTTCACCCGGCTGCTGCGTCCCCGCGCCCTCCTGATCGAGAACGTGCCGGATCTGGTCACGAGCGATACGTACGCACCGCTCCGGGAGGCCGTGCAGCAAGAGTTGTCCTCGAGTGGCTACTCCCTGCGCTGGTTCGTTCTCAACGCCGCCGACTACGGCGTGCCACAGGACCGGAAACAGGGCATCCTCCTCGCCTTCGCGAGCACCTCGGCGGCCGAGGCGTTCCGGATTCCGCCGCACTCTCCCGAACCTCCGATCAGCGTCGGCCAGGCGCTCGGCCCGTCCATGGCAGCCCGTGGTTGGCCTCGCGCCGCCGAGTGGGCGGCACAGGCCACCGATGTCGCTCCCACCCTCGTCGGCGGTTCCTGGGAACGCGGCGGCGCCGACCTGGGACCGACCGGCTCCAAGAAGGTCTGGGCCCGCATCGGCGTGGACGGCGGCACGGTCGCCGACGAGGCGCCGGGCCCCTACTTCAAGTGGAACCCGGCCCTGGGCCGCGAAGGAATGATGGCGCTCACCGTCGAGCAGGCCGCCCTGCTCCAGGGCTTCCCCAAGGATTGGGCCTTCGCGGGACGCAAGACGGCCCGCTACCGCCAGGTCGGCCACGCCTCCCCGCCTCCTGTCGGCGAGGCGCTGGGGCGCGCGATCCATGCCGCGCTCCGGACCGCCTGACGTGACCGGTACTCCGGCTTCCTCCTCACCCCGTCATCACCGATAAACTCGCTCACCATGACCGTCGCTCTGCCTCACCAGCGCCCACCTGCGGGTTTCCACATCGTGGACCTTTTCGCCGGCCCCGGCGGACTGGACATGGCCGCGACGGTCCTTGGAATCCCCTCCCTGGGGATCGAATGGGACGCGAATGCAGTCACGACACGTGCCGCGGCGGGACTCCGGACAATCCACGGCGACGTGCGGAGTTACGGTCCTGCGGACTTCCCCGAGGCAAATGTCCTAGCCGGCGGCCCACCCTGTCAGAGCTTCACGGTCGCCGGCACCGGGGCCGGTCGCCGCGCCCTGGACGACGTGCTGAAGTTCGTGCAGCGCCTCGTCGACCGCGACACACGCGCCAACATCGACGCCGACCTCGCCGAGATGGACGACAAGCGCACAGGGCTTGTCCTGGAGCCGTTGCGCTGGGCGTTGAACGCCATCGACGACGACGAGCTCCGCCCATACGACGCCATCGTCCTTGAGCAGGTGCCCGCTGCCCTGCCCGTCTGGAAGGCGTACGGCGAGGCCCTCGCCCATGAGGGCTACTCGGTAGCCCACGGCATCCTGCACACCGAGGACTTCGGCGTCCCGCAGACCCGCCGCCGCGCAATCCTCGTCGCCCGCCGTGACGGGCGCACGGCGGCCCTCCCCACTCCCACACACCACCGCTACCGCAAGGGCGCCCCACGCCCGGCGGGCGATCTCGTGCTCCAGAGCTGGGTGGCCATGGAGGACGTACTGACGGAGCGCACCGTCCCCTTCCGAGTCGTCTCCAACTACGGCACCGGCGGCAATCCGAGGCTCCGCGGCAGGCGCCGCTCCTGCGAACCCTCGGCCACGGTGACCGGCAAGGTCTCCCGCAACCGCATCGTCACCGACGACGCGGCGGAGAGCGATCTCGGCAAGCTGCATTCGAGCGAAGCGGGACAGCTGCAGACCTTCCCGAAGCGGTTCCCCTGGTCCGGCGGCGACGTCTCCCAGCAGATCGGCAATGCCGTTCCGCCCCGTCTCGGCATCCACGTCCTCAGCGCCGCTCTCGGCCTGGCGGCTCCGGGCGAGAAAGTGTGGCAGGCCCTCGCCGCCTGGTCCCCGCCGGTCCGTGACGAGGCCGAGGTCGACGCCGCACACTGAGATCGTGCCCGCCTCACGCCCGACCCCCTCGTCCCGCGCCGTCTCCGCCCGCATGAGCAAGCAACGGTCACGGGACACCAAACCGGAAGTGGCCGTCCGTCGGTTGCTCCATTCCGCCGGCCTCCGCTACCGGCTACAGCGACCCGTGCCCGGAATGGTCCGCAACACGATCGACATCGCCTTCCCCGGACCTCACGTCGCCATCTTCATCGACGGCTGCTTCTGGCACGGCTGCCCCGAGCACGCCACCTTCCCGAAGTCGAACCCCGAGTTCTGGCGCGAGAAGATCGACAAGAACGCCATGCGCGACACCAGGACCACCGCCCACCTCGAATCCCTCGGCTGGACCGTCCTCCGCTTCTGGGAGCACGAGAAGCCGGAACAGGTGGCCGCCCAGGTGACCGCGGCGCTCCGATCGGCGAAGAACGCCGGGCGCTCTGCGCCCAGGAGCCAATGACCGGTCCCGGGCGGCAGGGCCACCGGCTCCCGAACCAGGCATCCCGATCGACCGCGAACCGGGTTGGTTCGACGTGCCTCCGAGCTGGGCTGCGCCGATCGCGAGGCGCAGCACATGGTCGACATTCGCATGAAGCGGCAGGAGCTGCTGGAACTGGCTGAGACGCCACAAGTGACGGTCCAGATACTGCCGTTCTAGGCGGGTGCGCACGCCGCCGCGGTGGGGAGCTTCGCGCTTCTTCGGCCAGAGCCAGGACTTGGACGTGGTGTACGTGGATCTCCTCGACTACGGGCTCTTCATGGAGAGGCCAACGGAGCTCGAGGGATACAAGTTGGCGTGCGATTACCTTCGTGCGCAGGCCCTTGATCTACACAGGGTCCTCGTACGTGATTCGAAGCGGCGAGGTGAAGACGTGATCGCCGTCCGGCCGTACGCCTGGGGTGAATTCGTCTGGACCCTGAGGGACGTCTCGTCTGCCTGACGTCACTTGGGGCGAAGCTTCGGCGACCCGGTGATGGACATGTTGCCGGGGCCGCCCGCTGTTACGAGGTTGGCGGTTCCGGGCCGGCCATCAAGGGCGCTCCTTCGTCGCGTCGGCTCCGCCGATTCCGCTGCGCTCCACCCTTGACACCCACCCCTCCACCGCAGGTGAACGCCGACCGGGCGGCCCGAGAAGCGGGGCTCTCGGGGACTGGGGGATGGGTCATCCGGCTTCGCGGCCGGGTGCGGACTTGTCCGTACAGCGCATCGCCCGCTGGAGGGGTGCGCAACCGGTCCGGGGATCAGTCCCGGCTTCGTCAAGCGTCTGCCGACCGGATCTACCGGGGTGACCGCAGCTTCCGAAGTGGCCGTCACACGCCACGAGTTGGGGGGGCGGCGGCCGGGGGGGTGGGGGACCTACTTTGGGAAAGTTGCGTTCTGGCGCAAGGGGGGCGCACGCAATAGGCAAACGCAACTTTGCCGAAGTAGGTCACCCACACCCCCAGCCAGCCAGTCAGCCAGCTCGGGCCGGTCGTCAGACGCTTGACGAAGCCGGGACCCATCCCCGAGCGGACCGCGCACCCCTCCCACCCGTCCCACCGGGTGCGCTGCAACGAACCAGTCCGCACCCGGCAGGAAAGCCGGATGACCCATCCCCCAGTCCCCGTGAGCCCCGCTTCGTGGCCGCCCGGTCATCACGCTTCTCGCGGTGGAGGGGTGGGTGTCAAGGGTGGAGCGCAGCGGAATCGGCGCAGCCGACGCGGAGCGCCCTTGACTCCCGGCCCGGAACCGTCAACCTCGGGACAACCGGGCGGCCCCGGCGCGAACACACCGCCGGATCACCGAAGCCCCCTGACCTCCACAAAACCAGCGCTCACGCGCCATCGGCTTGCGTTCGGGCGTCTTCGAGCACAAGCGTTGGGCTTGGATGCTTCCCTCTTTCGTTAAATTCCGTCATTGATCGCCTGTGTAAGGAGCCGTCGTGCCAAGGGGACCCCTGTCTGCCGCCGAGAGCGAGTCGTGCGCGTCTCGCACCACCCCGCCGCCCCTGCTCGACGTCGAGGCCCTCTTTCCCGCCATCGCGCCCCTGCGTCGCGAAGCCGTGCGGTTGCATCCTCGGCGGGGGCAGCCCGGGCCGCGGGACAGTTCCGTGGGTGGGCCTCTGTTGTGGCCAGCCGCGGATGCCTGGCCTCGCTGTGGGGACTCGCATCCGCGGACCCGGTTCGCGCCCACCGACGATGGCGATGCGCAGGCCATGGTGCCGGTGCTTCAGCTGTACGCGCGTGACGTTCCCGAACTGCCCTTCCCTGAGGGCAGTGACGTACTGCAAGTTGTGTGGTGTCCCTTCGATCACGACGCCGGGTACGTACCACGGCCCGAGATCTTCTGGCGGGACAGTGCGCGGTGCGTGCCGCTCGTCGAGGAGCCGCCGCGGCCCGTTGGCGCCCATGGCGACTATCTGCCGGATCCCTGCGTGCTGCACCCCGAGCGTGTGGTCGAGTATCCGAACTGGGATCTCGACGACGCGCTGGCCGAGGACCTGGAGGAGACGTTCGAGGAGATGGAGGACCGTGCCGAGGAGGACGGGAGTCCTTGCGCCTACTGGTCGCATCTCAGCGTTGCTCCCGGCATCAAGGTTGATGGCTATCCGAGTTGGACCCAGGAGCCTTGCTGGCCCACCTGCCCCGGCCCGTGCGGGCAGCGTATGCGGCATCTGGTGACCATCAAGAGCGCCGAGTTCGACGGGGCTTCCTGGCGGCGTTGGGTGCCTGTCGAGGAACGGTCCGGCGCGGGGGACGGAGGGTGGAGCGTGTTTGAGCTTCCTTACGAGGAGCGGAACGCCCTGCAGTGCGCGCCCGGCATCATGCTCGGCGACATGGGTGGCATGTATCTCTTCGTCTGCGGGCACGGCTGTCCCGGCATGCCCTTCCGGTACCACTCAGACTGTTCGTGAATGGGGTGGCGGGCTCTCCCCATGCGCCGCCCTCAGGATGAGGCGCCGTAGCGGGTCGCCATCTCTGCCGCCCGGTTACGCAAGGCCGTGCGCAGCGACTGCGGCGTCAGGGCCTCCGCGTCCGTGCCGAGTTGCCACAGCGCCCACTCGGCGTGACGGGGGTCCTGAAAGGTCACCTCCAGGCACAGCCAGCCCTCTGCGTCGGGGACGGGGTCTTCCGCGCGAACTGCCAGGGCCGTGTCCAGCAGCTCCTCGCGTCGTGTCGGGTTCACGCGTATCAGCACGGTGATGTGGTCGCTGTCGGAGAGGAAGCGCGCGGAGCGTTCCTGCCAGATCCGGTCCAGATCTACGCGGTTCGGTCGCTGTGCCGGTTCGGGGAGTTCCTCTGCGGCCAGCAACCGCGACAGGCGGTACGTACGGTCCGCGCCGGATCTCGTGGCCAGCAAGTAGCCCCGGTCTCGTACGGTGACCAGGCCGATCGGGTCCACCGTGCGCCACTGCGGCGCCTGGCCCGTGGCCGCGTAGTGGATGCGCAGCTTGTGGCCGGCGAGCACCGCGCGCCTGACCTCGAACATGGCGGTGGTGTCGGGTGCCTCCCCGGTGGCCTGCCTGCGTGAGAGCAGGTCGGTCTCCGGGTCCACGAGGAATCGCTGGACCGCGTCGCTAGCGGTGACCCGGTGGCCTTCGGGCAGCGCGTCGACCACCTTCCGCATGGCCGAAGCAAGTGCCGAGCCGAGGCCGAACGTCTGCTCCCCGCGACCCGATCCGGCGGTCAGCAGGGCGAGGGCCTCGTCGTGATTGAGACCCGTGAGCTCGGTCCGGAAACCGGGTGACAACGCGAAACCGCCGTACCGCCCGCGTTCGGCGTAGACCGGGACGCCAGCCGCGGACAGCGCCTCGATGTCGCGCAGCACAGTGCGGGTGGATACCTCCAGCTCACGGGCCAGCGTGTCCGCAGTCAGCCGACCGCGCTGGCGCAGGAGCAGCACCAGTGACACCAAACGGTCGGCGCGCATGCGGGAACTTTAGCGAGATACGTGACCAAGGATGTCGTGATTAGTTGCGAGGCTCGTTCACGGGACGTCGAGACAGCCGGTGGCCACCGAACGCCACCGAGGCGATGGACGTACGTCCCCCAATGAATCTAAGAAGCGAATGGAGCTGACGTGACAGTGGAGCGAACTGCGGTCAACCCGGTTACCTGGTCCGCGGAGTTGGGATTCAACCAGGGTGAGGTCGTCTCCGGGCACACCCGGACCCTGTACGTCTCGGGGCAGACCGCGATGAGCGATGACGGCAAACCCCAGCACGACGGGGACATGGCGGCGCAGTTGGCGCTGAGCATCGACAACTTGGAGGCCGTGCTCGGCGAGGCCGGCATGTCTCTCGCCAACCTCGTCCGGCTCAACGTCTACACGACCGACGTCGAGCTGCTCTTTCCGCACTACGGCGTTCTGGCGGGGCGGTTGGGCGCCGCAGAGGTGGCGCCGACCAGCACGATGCTCGGGGTGACCCGGCTTGCGGTCCCCGGCCAGATGGTCGAGCTGGAGGGCACCGCCGTCGCGTGATCCCCGACTCGACGACGACTCCGGGGGGCCGCCCTAGTCCACCCGCTCCTCCCAGTCGATGCGGTGGTCGAACTGCCAAGTCCCCCATACCGAACCGGCTCCCACCTTCGTCGCCATCGGCAGCACCGCGTCCCGGAGCGCGCGGGTCAGCGGGCCCGCCGGCTTGGGGGACGCCGTGCGGGCCGCGGCCGATGTGGATGTCGGCGTGGACGTGGCGTGTTTGAGGATGCGGGCCACTCGGGGGCGGCGTAGGGACTCGTATGCCCTGAAGGCCTTGGAAGGGGGCAAGTCCCGCAGGCAGCGGGCCAGTTGGACCCCGCTCTCCGAGGCGAGGGATGCGCCTTGGCCTGACGTGGGGGGTGTTGCGTGCGCCGCGTCGCCTATCAGGGTCATGCGGCCTCGGCTCCAGGTGCTGAGTGGGGGCATGTTCTCCGTGGGGCCCGTGATGAGGAGGGCGGGGGCCGGGGTGGACTTGAGGAGTTCCGTTGCCGCTGTGCGGTCGTCCGTGAACGCCTCCGTCAGGCGGTTCAGCCACGTCGCCGCGTCCACCGCGCGGGTCTCCGCCGTCGTCATGGGTTCGCGGTGGGGCAGCGTCGCGGACCAGACCGCCGAGCCGTCGTCGAAGATCTGGTACGTCATGTACGCGCGCTTGCCCAGGCATTGATGCAATACGCCCGAGGTGGAGGGGAGTTCGGCCTCCGTCACCCTCGCCGTGAAGGTAAGTGTCCCGCTGTAGTGGGGAGTTGGGGCCGAGGGGTCGATCAGGGGGCGGACCGTCGAGCGGAGGCCGTCCGCGCCGATCAGGATGTCCGCCCTCGCCAGCGAGCCGTCCGCGAAGCGGGCCGTGACGCCCGTGCCGGTGTCCGTCGCGTCCAGCAGGCGCTTGCCCCGGTGAATGGGGATGTCGCGGCGTGCCGCCTCCTCGTCGATCGCCTCGTGCAGGTCCGTGCGCCAGACGAAGCGGGTCGGCGGAAGGTCGGGGTGTGGGGTCAGGCTCGCGAGGTGCCTGCCTGTCCAGCTGCGCAAGGACGTTGACGTCACCGGGGTGCCGATCTCGCTCACCACGTCCGCCGCGTCGATCGCGGACAGGGCCTGCTGGCCGTTGGGGGCGATCGTCATGCCGGGGCTCGGGCCCACGCGCCGCCTGGAGTCGTACGCCTCGTACACCGTTGCCTCGATGCCCGCCTTGTGCAGCGCCATCGCCGCTACCGGGCCTGCGATGCCACCCCCGATGACCAGGGCGGTTCGGGCGCGGGTGGGGGTTCGCGCGGTCATTTCTGCTATCGGTCCCTCGTCGGGTGCGGCCCTGCTGTTCTCATGCGCTGCGGGAGCGCCTCGGCGGCTCGGCGTGCGCCCTCACCAACCTATGTGGGGCAGGGGCCCTCGCCGCAAGGCTTTCCGGGCGGCGCGTTAGCCTCGGCCGCAGATGTATTGAGGACGTATCGGCCGGAAGCAACGGACAACGGAAGCGAGGCAGGCATGGCGAAGGTACCGGCAGCAGCAGTGGCCGCCACGGGGCTTGTTGGGGGGTTCGCCGTCGCTCGGTGGACGAAGAAGCGGCCGCTCGGTGGCGTCGTGCTCGCCGCCGCGGGGGCCGCCGCCGCGAAGGAGTGGCAGGCCAAGGCGGGCGGCAGGACCGCCGCCGCGCTCAGCACCGTGTACGTCGCCGCCTTCGCGGGGTCGCATCCGCTGGCCAAGAAGGTCGGGGCGTGGCCCGCGGTCTTCGGGGTCGCCGGGGGTGTGGGGCTTGCCAGTTGGGTGCTTGCGGACCGGCGGGGATGAACTGGGCTGGGGCGGCGGCGGGTTCAGGCCTGGCCGCCGCCCCCAAGGGGACAGCTCACGCCCCGCTGTCCCTGAGCGGATAGCTCAGTCCTCGCTGTCCCTGAACAACCGCGCGAAGCCCGCCACCATCAGGACCCCCGTCCCCATCACCAGCGTGAAGAACGCCCACGCCACCGGCCACACCGCCGCGTCCGGTTGCGGGTGGCTGTCGAACGAGACGTACATCAGGGTCGCCGGAGGTCCCGCCACCAGGAGCAGCGCCAAGACGAGGCGGTCCCGGAAACCGAAGTAGGCCGCGAGGGCCAGCATCGACACCGCCAGGAAGACGACCCCCGGCGCCGACACCGGTGACGTCTCGTTGATCGCGCCCGGCGTCTCGGGGCGATTGCGCAGATCCCAAGGGAGGCAGACCAGGTACGCCGCGGCCGCCAGCGCGGCGCCCGCGACGCGGGTCGCCCAGCGCTCCAGCGCGGGGCGCTTCGGCAGCGGGCTCAGCAGGTTCGCCGCGGCACCGTGCGGTATGCGCGGTATCGCGCTCATGTGCATCGACTTTGCCGTCATGCGTACGAGGCTGCCGGGCGGGGCGGTGGGGCGGACAGAGTACGCGTACTCAGATCGACGGCGGGGCTGGCGGCGACCCGGTCCCCTTACACGCCCCGCGTTCCCCTGAACGTCATCCGGTACGCGCCCGGCGACACCCCAAGCCCCGCCTGGAAGTGCTGCCTCAGCGACGCCGCCGTGCCGAAGCCCGCGTCCGTCGCGATGCGGTCGACCGTGTGGTCCGTCTCCTCCAGGAGCGCCCTCGCGCGGTCGACCCGGCGCTGGGTCAGCCACTGCATCGGGGTGAGGCCCGTCTCCTCGCGGAAGCGGCGGCTGAAGGTGCGTACGCTCATCGACTCCCGGTCAGCCATCTCCCGAAGCGTCAGCGGCTCCCCCAGACGCGTCAGGGCCCAGGAGCGGGCCCGGCCCGTCGAGGCCGTGCGGGGTTCCGCCACCGGGCGGCGGATGTACTGGGCCTGGCCGCCCTCGCGATGTGGGGGTACGACGTTGCGGCGGGCCACGTCCGCCGCCACCGCCGCTCCGTGGTCGCGGCGGATCATGTGCAGGCAGAGGTCGATGCCGGCCGCCTCGCCGGCCGAGGTCAGGACCTCGCCCTCGTCCACGTACAGGACGTCCGGGTCGACCGTCACGGTCGGGAACGTGCGGGCGAACAGGTCGGTGGAGAGCCAGTGCGTCGTCGCCCTGCGGCCGTCCAGGAGGCCGGCTGCCGCCAGGACGAAAGCGCCGGTGCAGATGGAGGCGATGCGGGCCCCGGTGCCGGTGGCGGACTTGAGCGTTGCGGCGAGGGCCGGTGGCAGGGCGCCCGGCAGGAGTGACTCGTCCTCCTCGTGCGAGGCGGGGACGATGACCGTGTCTGCGGTCGTGATGGCCTCGGGGCCGTGTTCCGCGTAGATGGGGAAGTCGGCGTCCGTGCGGATGAGGCCGGGGGTCATGGCGCAGGTCAGGGGCTTATAGAGGGGGGTTCCTGAGGGCGAGCGGGCGTTGCCGAAGAGCTGGTGGATCAGGCCGAGCTCCATGGGGAGTACTCCGTGTCTTACGAGGACTGCGAGCTTGTGGGACGTCACGCCCCCACCCCCCGCGAAACCGTATAAATCACCAACCCCGCCAACGACCCCACCACCGTGCCGTTGATCCGAATGAACTGCAGGTCACGCCCAATATGCGCCTCGATCTTCTTCGACGTGTGCTCCGCGTCCCAGCCCGCCACCGTGTCCGTGATCAGGGACGTGATCTCGTTCTGGTACGTCGTGACGACGTACACCGCCGCGCCCTCCACCCAGCCGTCGACCTTCTCCTGCAGTCGCGCGTCCGTCGACATGCGCGCGCCGAGCGAGAGCAGGGCGGCCCGCACCCGTAGGCGCAACTCGCTGCGTTCGTCCTCCGCCGCGGCCACGATCATCTGGCGTACCGCCGCCCAGGCCGAAGCGATCAGGTCCTGCACCTCGCCGCGGCCCAGGACCTCACGCTTCAAGCGCTCCACCCGCTCGCGGGTGTCCGAGTCGGACTGGAGGTCCGCGGCGAAGTCGGCGAGAAAGCGGTCGACGGCGCCGCGCGCCGGATGCTCCGGCATGTCCCGCATCTCGGCGAGGAAGCGGAGCAGTTCCTTGTAGACGCGCTCGCCGACCTTCTTGTCGACGAATCGCGGGGTCCAGCCGGGGGCGCCGCCCTGCACCGCGTCCATGACCGACTCGTCGTGCTCCACCAGCCAGTCGTGGGCGCGTACGCAGACCAGGTCCACGACGCGTTTGTGGCCGCCGTCCGCGACCACCTTCTCCAGCATTTTGCCGATGCCCGGCGCGATCTCCTGGGCGTCGGCACGGCGCGTGATGGCCTCGCCGACGACCGCCTGGACGTCGGAGTCGCGCAGGACCGTCAACGCTCCGCGCAGCGCCGTCGCCAGTTCGGCCGTCACTCGGTCGGCGTGTGCGGGCTCGGCGAGCCAGGCGCCCAGGCGGCTGCCGATGCCCACGGCTCGCAGGCGGTCGCGTACGACATCGGACGAGAGGAAGTTCTCGCCTACGAAGTCGCCCAGGGATACGCCCAGTTGGTCCTTCTTGTTCGGGATGATGGCCGTGTGCGGGATGGGAATGCCCAGCGGGTGGCGGAAGAGTGCCGTCACCGCGAACCAGTCGGCGAGCGCGCCTACCATGCCCGCCTCGGCGGCCGCGGCGACATAGCCCGCCCAGGCTCCGGCGCCCGAGTTCTGCGCCCACTTCGCCAGGACGTAGACGAGTGCGACGAAGACGAGGAGGCCCGTTGCGGTGATCTTCATCCGGCGGACGCCGCGCTGCTTCTCCTCGTCGGCGGCGCTGTACATGAAGCCGCCGCCCCGCGCCGGGCCGTCCGCGGCGCGTGAAGGACGCGGCCCGCGGGCATGCTGCCCAGTGCCCGCTTCCGCCGCCTGTGCCGCTTCTGCCGCATCCTCCGGATTCGATGGTTCCGTACGATCCACTCAATCCACCTGGCCCGTTCGCGTCGTCCTCATCCGCATTGTCCCCATCTCTGCGCGTCCCTTCCTGGCGAGCGCGTCCCTTCCTGACGACTCCTGGAACGGACGACAAGTTCCCGGCGTCTCATTGGTCGGAGGGGGGCAGTGTCGGCCGCCTCACGGCCCATGACGCATCATGGGGTGATCACATCGGAGCCTCGGGCTCCCCCTGCTCGAGGAGACACAGCCCGCATGACCAAGCGTCACGGTTATGCCCTGCTTGCCGCGGTCCTCGCGGTGATAGTGGTGATTTCTGCCGCCATATACGTCGGTGTGTCACGCACCGACGACGGTTCGCAGGACACCATCAGCGCGGGTCCGCGCTCTCCGCGCAACTCCGCGGCGCCGGCCTCCGCGGGTACCTGGGTGGGCACCTGGGCGGCGTCCCCCGCGGCCGCCGAACCGAACACGCATCAGCGCGGCTTCGCGGGCCGCACGATCCGTAACGTCGTGCACACCAGCGTCGGCGGCGACAGCGCCCGCATCACCCTGTCGAACCTGTACGGCCGCCAGCCGCTGAGCATCACGCACGCCTCGATCGCCATCGCCGCCGGGTCGAACAACCCGGCAGCCGCGCCGGACACGCTGCGCCGCCTGAACTTCAACGGCAACACGTCGGTGGTGATCCCCGCAGGGCAGCAGGTGATGAGCGACGCGGTACGGCTGCGGGTGCCGCACGACGGGGACCTGCTGGTCACGACGTTCTCGCCGACCCCGTCGGGACCGGTCACCTTCCACCCGCACGCCCGCCAGGTCAGCTTCGTCGCCGAGGGCGACCGCACGGAGGACCCGAACGGGCAGGCGTACACCCAGCAGAGCACCTCGTGGCGCTATCTGTCGGCCGTGGACGTCCTGAGCAACGAGTCGGACGGCACCGTCGTCGTCTTCGGTGACTCGCTCACCGACGGCATCTCCTCGACCGTGGGCGCCAACGCCCGCTGGACCGACGCGCTCGCCGACCGGCTGCGCGACGAGTCGGGCGCCCCGCGCTACGGCGTCGTGAACGAGGGCATCAGTGGCAACCGCATCCTCTCGGACGGCAACGGCACCCCCGCCGACAACCCGAGCGGCCTATCGCGCTTCGACCGGGACGTGCTGAACCGAACGGGTGTCAAGGCCGTCGTGATCGCGCTCGGCGTCAACGACATCCTCCGCAACCCGCACCAGAACGACCCCGACCGGATCGTCGAGGGCCTGCGCGAACTCACCCGGCAGGCGCACACCCGCGGCCTGCGGGTCGTCGGGGCCACGCTCATGCCGTTCGGCGGGCACCGGGGGTACGAGACGGAGCTCGAGGACGTGCGGCAGGCGGTGAACAAGGAGATCCGGGAGGGCAACGTCTTCGACGAGTTCGTCGACTTCGACAAGGCCCTGCGGGATCCGTACGACCCCCGCAAGCTGCAGGGCCAGTACGACTCGGGCGATCATCTGCACCCCAGCGACGCCGGCTACCGCAAGATGGCCGAGACGTTCAACCTGGCGCATCTGAGGGGATCCGCGGCCGCCGAGCTGTAGGCGTGCCTGGCGTGCCTGGCGTGCCTGGCGTGCCTGGCGTGCCTGCCGGGGGCCCGTGAGCCCCCGGCCCACGCTCACTCCAGCTCTCGGCGCTCCCGGCGCCTGCGCTCGTGCATCTCCCGCCACTCGTCGCGGCGCTCCAGGCGCTCGCGCCGCCGCCGCTCCTTCATGCGCAGCTTCTCTTCCTTGAGCCGCAGCTTCTCCTGCCTGCGCACCTTGCGGTCCACGCCGACGCCGCCCATCAGAGCGAAGCCCTTGACGACCACGCGCGGGGAGTCGGGGGTGCCCACGCCCGTCGCCTTGTCGTCGAAGCCGCCCATGATGCCGAAGCCCTTGACGACGACGTTCATCTCCGGCGGCACGACGACCTGCAGGCCGCCCATGATCGTGTAGCAGCGGATCTCGACGTCCCGCGTCGCGAACCGCGCCTCGCGCAGGTCGATCTCGCCGCCGCCCCACATCGCGAACGCGGTGAACGTCCGCCCGACCGTCCAGCCGCCCTTGCGGGTGAAGCCGCTCCAGAAGGCGAAGGCTCCGGTCGACGTGGCCTCGCCGCCCATCCGCTCGGCCCAGTCGATGGCGTCGGGGTCGTCGCTCACCGGCCGCTTCACCATGGACACCCGCCCGGGGTGCGAGGGGAGATCGCGGGTGATGGGCGCCAACTCGCCGTATGTACGGGCCTTGTACGTCGCGTCGAGGCGCTCCTCGAACTCCGTCATGTCGAGGCGGCCCTCGGCCATCGCGTCCCGGAGTTGTTCGGCGACCCGCTCGCGGTCGGCGTCGGATGCCCGGAGTTCGGGGAGTTCTTCACTCATGAAGAGCAGCCTACGAGACTCATGAAGTGCAGCCTATGAGGTCGCCTTCTCCGCGTACATCTTGGCGATGACCGCCTCGATGTCGGGCTCCCTGACCGAGAGATCGGCCATCGGATACTCGGCCGCGATCCGCGCGACAAGCGGAGCCGCCGACTCCGCCGCCGGGAAGGCGAGCCACTGGCGCGGCCCCTCCACCTTCACCACCCGCGCCGAATCGACCTCGATGGGCGGGAGTTCACGCTCCAGGTCCACGACCAGGGTGCGCTCGCTCTCCCCTACCTCGTGCAGCCCCGCGAGGGCACCGTCGTACATCAGACGCCCGTGATCGATGACCATCACGCGCTTGCAGAGCTGCTCGATGTCGGTCAGGTCGTGCGTGGTGAGCAGGACGGTCGTGCCCGCCTCGGCGTTCAAGTCCCGTAGAAATCCCCGGACCTTGGCCTTGCTGATCACATCGAGGCCGATCGTCGGCTCGTCCAGGTACAGGACCTCCGGATCGTGAAGGAGAGCCGCCGCGATGTCGCCGCGCATCCGCTGCCCGAGCGAGAGCTGCCGCACGGGGACGTCCAACAGCGCGCCCAGTTCGAGGAGTTCGACGCACCGGTCGAGGTTCTCCTTGAATCGGCCGTCCGGGATCCGGTACATCCGGTGCATCAGCCGGTACGAGTCGATCAGCGGCAGGTCCCACCAGAGCGTCGTGCGCTGGCCGAAGACGACGCCGATACGGCGGGCGAGCTTCGTCCGCTCCCGCGAAGGATCGATGCCCGCGACCCGCAATCGCCCCCCGCTCGGCGTGAGAATCCCCGTCAGCATCTTGATCGTCGTCGACTTGCCCGCGCCGTTCGGCCCGATGTAGCCGACCATCTCACCGCGCGGCACGGTGAACGAGATCCCGTCGACGGCCCGCACCTCGCGCCGCTCCCGCTTCAGGAATCCGGTCTTCTTGCGTACGTCGAAGACCTTCTCCACGCCGTCGAGCTCAATGAGGTCTGGTTCCAAGGCAGTTCAGCTCCCTGTGCTGCGGTACGAGCGAAGACCGGCGCGCCAGGCCAGACCGGCGAGGGCGATACAGGCGGCGGCGACCAGCGGCGGCGCGAACGCCACCCACGTCGGCAGGTCGAGCGGGTAGGGCCGGCCAAGGACGTACAGCGCGGGCAGCCAGTTGACGAAGGCCAGCGGCAGGACGAAGGTGACGCCCCGCACCAGGTCCTTGGCGAAGACGGTCGGCGGGTACTGGAGCAGCGTGGTGCCGCCGTAAGTGAAGGCGTTCTGCACCTGGGACGCGTCCTGCGCCACGAACTGGAAGGCACCGCCCGCCACGAAGACGGACCCGAAGATGACCGCGCCGCAGACCAGCATCAGCGGGACCATCAGCACCTTCAGCGGGGTCCAGCCGACGTCCAGGACCACGAGCGCGTAGCCGAGGACGAGCGCCCCCTGCGTGACCCGTCCGATCCGGTGCAGCCCGAAGCGGTCGGCGGCGACCTGCGCGATCATCGGCGCGGGCCGGACCAGGAGCGTGTCGAGCGTGCCGTCGCGCACCCGCCTGCCGAGCCGGTCCATGGAGCCCATGGCAAGATCCGCGAAGCCGAACGCGGTGCACGAGACGCCGTACAGGAAGGCGATCTCGGCAAGCGAGTAGCCGCCGAGCCGGTCCACCTGGGAGAACATCAGCAGGATCGCCACGAAGTCGAACGCGGTCACCGCGAAGTTGCCAAGGGCGGTCATCGCGAAGGACAGGCGGTAGGCCATCAGGGAGCGGATCCACATGGCCGAGATCAGCCGATAGGCACGAAGGCCCTCCCGCACCTGCCGCACGTCAGCCACCCTGGACCACCACCCGGCGCGTGGCGACAGCCTGGAGCAGCCGCCCCGCGGTGAGCAGCGCCACCGCCCAGCCGATCTGGAAGGCGTACGCCGCAAGGAGGCCAAGGCCGGTGTGCTTGCCGAGGAACACATCGGCGGGCACCTGGAGCAGCGCCGACCAGGGCAGCGCGCGGGCGAACTCGCCGAGGGCGCCCGGGAAGACGTTCAGCGGGAGCACCATCCCGGAGAAGAACGTGCCCGCGAGCATCGCAAGCTGTGCCGCTCCGGAACCGTCCATCAGCCAGAACGCGGAGAGCGCCACCAGGAACCGGATCGCGAAGCTGACCACCATGCCGAGCGCGACGGCCACCAGGAACGCCACCCAGGTCAGCACGTCCGTGGGCAGCACCAGATCGAAGACGAGCGCGCCGACCACCATCGGCACGACACCGCGCCCGAGCAGCTGGTACAGCGCCCGGCCCAGATCGCTCGCAAGCCACCAGGCCTGCAGGTCGGCGGGCCGGTACAGATCGATCGCGATGTCCCCGGTGCGGATCCGCTCGATCAACTCGCCCTCGAAACCGCCGCCCATCAACGCCATCACCGTGAGCATCGCCTGCCCCAGCCACACGTACGTCAGGGCCTGCGCCTGGTCGTAGCCGCCGAGCCCCGGCCGTTCATCCCAAAGGGCGATGTAGGTGTAGGCGAGGATCAGCCCGAAGACGGTATTCGTGAAGACCCCGGCCAGGGTCGCGATCCGGTAGGTAGCGTACCGCCTGAAGCCTCCCCGGGCGACGGCCGCGTACAAGCGGAACCGTCCTGTACGCACACGCATCCCCTTTAGAGAGAGCCTTGCCCTGTTCCGGGCCAAAGGGTCGGAGCCTAGTGCGGTCGATGTGGCCCGTGCCAGGCAATTTCCACGCCCGGCGCGTGCCTGGCGCGGAACGCGCGAAGTGACAGTGTGCAATGGGTCGTACGAGGCGTACGTGACGTACGACGCGAACCGGGAGTTCCACCAGACATGAGCAGCGACGAGCCGCAGCAGCAGGGTGCCGAAGGGCCCAAGGGCTGGGCGCCCCGCGAACCGGTGGAAGACCCGGCCGCCCCGGACACGCAGGACGCCAAGGGCAAGAAGGGCAAGAAGCCCAAGCGCCCCAAGCGCAAGGGCTGGCGGCGGATCTTCCCCACCTGGCGCATGGTCCTCGGCGGCTTCATCCTGATCATCCTGCTGTGCGTCGGCGGCTTCGTCGCGGGCTATCTCATCGTCGACATCCCCCCGGCCAACGCGGCGGCGACCGCGCAGAGCAACGTCTATCTGTACGCCGACGGCACCCAACTCGCCCGCGACGGCGAGGTCAACCGCGAGAACGTCCCCCTCAGCCAGATCCCCAAGAAGGTCCAGCACGCCGCGCTGGCCGCCGAGGACCGGGACTTCTACAGCGAGTCCGCCATCGACCCGAAGGCGATGATCCGCGCGGCCTGGAACACCGTCACCGGCAAGGGCAAACAGTCCGGCTCCACGATCACCCAGCAGTTCGTCAAGAACTACTACCTGGGCCAGGAGCAGACCGTCACCCGCAAGGTGAAGGAGTTCTTCATCTCGATCAAGCTGGACCGCGAGGTGAGCAAGGACGACATCCTGGCCGGCTATCTCAACACCAGCTACTTCGGGCGCAACGCGTACGGCGTGCAGGCCGCCGCCCAGGCGTACTTCGGCAAGGACGTCGACGACCTGAACACCGCGCAGGGCGCCTACCTGGCGACGCTCCTCAACTCCCCCAACGCGTACGACGTCGCGACGCACCCCGAGAACAAGGCGCTTGCCGAGGGCCGCTGGAACTACGTCCTGGACGGCATGGTCAAGGAGGGCTGGCTCAGCGCGGCCGACCGGGCGAACGTGAAGTTCCCGAAGCCCAAGGAAGCCAAAGGCGCGTCCGGCCTCTCCGGGCAGCGGGGCTACCTCGTACAGGCCGTCGAGGACTATCTGACGACCAACAAGATCGTCGACGAGGACACCCTCGCCAAGGGCGGCTACCGCATCACCACCACGCTCCAGAAGGACCGCCAGGACGCCTTCAAGAAAGCCGTCGACGACCAGGTGATGTCCAAGGTCGACAAGGACGCCCGCAAGATCGACAGGAACGTCCGCGCGGGCGGCGCGTCCATCGACCCCGACACCGGCAAGGTCGTCGCGATGTACGGCGGCATCGACTACACGAAGCAGTACGTCAACAACGCCACCCGCCGCGACTACCAAGTGGGCTCCACCTTCAAGCCGTTCGTCTTCACCTCGGCCGTGGAGAACGGCTCGGTCACCCAGGACGGCCGCACCATCACCCCGAACACCATCTACGACGGCACCGACCAGCGCCCCGTAGAGGGCTGGGACGGCGGGACGTACGCCCCCGAGAACGAGGACAACGTCGACTACGGCAACATCACCGTCCGCGAGGCCACCGACAAGTCCGTCAACTCGGTCTACGCACAGATGGCCGTCGACGTCGGCTCGGACAAGGTCAAGGACACGGCCGTCGCCCTCGGCATCCCCGAGTCCACCCCCGACCTGACCGCGTCCCCCTCCATCGCGCTCGGCCCGTCCACGGCCTCCGTCCTCGACATGACGGAGGCGTACGCGACGCTCGCCAACCACGGCAGGCACGGCACGTACACGATGGTCGAGGAGGTCACCAAGGACGGCCAGGAAGTCGAACTGCCGGAGCAGGACACCGAGCAGGCGGTGAGCCGCGAGGCCGCCGACACCACCACGTCCGTCCTGCAGAGCGTCGTCGACGGCGGCACCGGCACGGCCGCACAGGCCGCGGGCCGCCCCGCCGCGGGCAAGACCGGAACCGCCGAGGAGGACAAGGCGGCCTGGTTCGCGGGCTACACCCCCGAACTCGCCACGGTGGTCGCCGTGATGGGCCAGGACCCGGAAACGGGCGCGCACACCCCGCTGTACGGGGCGCTCGGCCAGCCCCGCATCAACGGCGGCGCCTATCCGGCGCAGATCTGGGCGCAGTTCACCAAGGACGCCCTGGCGGGCGAGCCCGTGCAGGACTTCGACCTGCAGCTGGCGGAAGGCGCCGACCTACCGGTGATCCCGGACCCGACGGACATCGGCGAGGACCCGATCACCGGCGGGGCGACCACGGGCGGGGAGGAGACCCCCGGTCAGGACCAGGGCCAGACGCAGGGGCAGGACCAAGGGCAGACGCAAGGCCAGACCCAAGGCCAGGACCAAGGGCAGACGCAGGGCCAGGACCAGGGACAGACCCAGGGCCAGACAGACGGTGGCGCCACCGACGGCGGCGCCACGGACGGCGGGGCGGTCGACGGCGGCCAGACGGACGGCGGCGCGGCCCAGGGCGGCCAGACCGACGGAGGCGCCGCGGACGGCGGCGAGGCCGACGGAGGCGCCCTGGGCGGCCTGACGGACGGCTCGACGACCAGAAGCCGGCCCGAGTGATCCCCTAGTGCCCCGAGGTCGCCTTCAGACCCACCACAGCGACCAACAACAGAACAACGAAGAAGATCCGGGCGGCGGTCGCCGGCTCACCGAGCACCATCATCCCGACCACCGCCGCACCGGCGGCACCGATGCCGACCCACACGCCGTACGCCGTACCGATGGGCAGCGTCTTGGCGGCGTGCGACAGGAGCATCATGCTCGCGACGATCCCGAGTCCGGTGAACACGCTCGGCCAGAGCCGGGTGAACCCCTCGGTGAACTTCATCCCGATCGACCAGCCCACTTCGAGCAGACCGGCGACGATCAACAGAACCCAGGCCACGACGGCACCTCCGGCAACAGGAACGCGGGAACGCGTTCTTCTTTGGGGGTGCGTCGTCTTTGCGGAATCCCGGTACGGCGCGTCTCGTCGGGTTCCCTCAAAGGTAGCAAAGGACACGCAGAAGGGGCTGGTGAGGATGGTCACCAGCCCCTTGCTCAAGCCCTGGGCGTCCTACAGATACAGGCCGGTCGAGTCCTCGGACCCCTCGAACCGATCGGCGGCCACGGCATGCAGATCGCGCTCGCGCATCAGCACGTACGCCACGCCCCGCACCTCGACCTCGGCCCGGTCCTCGGGGTCGTACAGAACCCGGTCCCCCGGCTCGACCGCCCGCACGTTCTGCCCGACGGCGACCACCTCCGCCCAGGCCAGACGCCTGCCGACGGCGGCGGTCGCGGGGATCAGGATGCCGCCGCCCGACTTGCGCTCGCCATCGGCGGTGTCCTGCCGCACGAGCACACGGTCGTGCAGCATCCGGATGGGCAGCTTGTCGTCGTGGGAACCGCGTCCCTTGCTGTTGGCGCTCACGCCCCGAACCTACCTGCCGCGGGCACGCCCGTACGATCCCGGGTCAGCCCTTGCGACGCCGCGAGGACACTGTCATCAGCCCCACGAGCCCCACGGCCACCAGCGCCACCGGCACGATGCGCTCAAGGCGCGGCGCCCCGTCCTCGCGGACGAGCTGGCCCTTCACATCGGAGATGATCCGATTCGCCCCGACGTACACCCGCCCGAGGGAGTTGTCCACACTCGCCACAACCTTGGCCTTGGCATCCCCGACGATCGTCTTCGGGTGGACCCGCACCCCGATCTCGTCGAGCGTCTCGGCGAGCGTCTCGCGGCGGCGCTTGATGTCCGCCTCGATCTGCGCCGGGGTCCTGATATCCGACGTGTCCGACACCGCGCTGCCTCCGTGGTCGTGTCCGGCTGTCTGTTCCTGCTGATACGTATCCCCGACAGTCTGTCAGCTCCATGCGCACCGCACCCCACGGCACCCCTATTACGCTCGACTCCACCACCACACATTTCTTACGAACACCCCGTGCGAGGAGACCGAAGATGAGCGAGCGACTGCAGCCCGGCGACACAGCCCCCGCCTTCACCCTGCCCGACGCCGACGGCAAGGACGTCTCCCTCGCCGCCCACAAGGGCCGCAAGGTCATCGTCTACTTCTACCCGGCCGCCCTCACGCCCGGCTGCACCAAGCAGGCCTGCGACTTCACGGACAACCTCGACGTCCTTGCGGCGGCGGGCTACGACGTCATCGGTGTCTCCCCCGACAAGCCGGAGAAGCTGGCCAAGTTCCGCGAGAAGGAAAACCTCAAGGTGACGCTGGTGGGCGACCCGTCGAAGTCCGTCCTCGAGGAGTACGGCGCCTTCGGCGAGAAGAAGCTGTACGGCAAGACGGTGACGGGCGTGATCCGCTCGACGATCGTGGTCGACGAGGCGGGCAAGGTGGAACACGCCTTCTACAACGTGAAGGCGACGGGCCACGTAGCCAAGATCATCAGGGACCTCGGCGTCTGAGACCCCGCTCCGACGGTCGCTGTCGGCCGTCGCGGCCCCGCCGGTAGCATGAGCGCCGTACGCGGCCGTGGTGGAACTGGCAGTCACGCTGGGTTTAGGTCCCAGTGGGGTAACTCCCGTGAGGGTTCGAGTCCCTCCGGCCGCACGGACATTCACGAAGGGCGCCCGTTCCCACGGGCGCCCTTCGTCGTGTCCTGGCCGGTCAGCCGAGCAGCTCCCGAACCACCGGCACCAACGCCCGAAACGCCTTCCCCCGATGGCTGATCGCGTTCTTTTCGTCGGCGGAAAGCTCCGCGCACGTGCGCGTCTCGCCCTCCGGCTGGAGGATCGGGTCGTAGCCGAAGCCGTTCGTGCCGGACGGGGCGTGGCGCAGGACTCCCCGCAGCTGTCCCTCCACCACTCGCTCGCGGCCGTCCGGCAGGGCGAGGGCCGCGGCGCAGGCGAAGTGGGCGGTGCGGTGGGTGTCGGCGTCGATGTCGCCGAGTTGGGCCAGCAACAGCTCCAGGTTCGCGCGGTCGTCGCCGTGTTTGCCCGCCCAGCGGGCGGAGAAGATGCCGGGGGCGCCGCCGAGTACGTCGACGCAGAGGCCGGAGTCGTCGGCGACGGCGGGAAGGCCGGTGGCGCGGGCGAGCGCGTGAGCCTTCAGCAGGGCGTTCTCGGCGAAAGTCACGCCGGTTTCCCTGATGTCGGGGATCTCGGGGTAGGCGTCCGCGCCGACGAGGTCGTGAGGCAGACCTGCGTCGGCGAGGATCGACCTGAGTTCCGTGATCTTGCCGGTGTTGCGGGTGGCGAGGATGAGGCGGGTCATGGGGATCAGTATCCGCGCCCGCCTTCCGCTACGGCGTGCAGACCTTCGTCAGTTCGCCGGCCGCGTCCACCACCGGACCGACGTCCGGTGTCGCGTCGCCGTCCTTGATGGCCTGGCGGACGTTGTCGACGGCCTTGTCGACGTCGTCGACGGCCTTGTTCACGTCGGCGTCGTCGGTCTTGTCGCCGATCTCGTCGAGGTTCTTGCCGATGTCGTCGAGCGCCTTGTCGGCCTGTGTCGGGTCGTTGGCCGCGCCCTCGACGGCCGTCTTCAGGTCGTCGACGCTGTCGGCGATGGAGTCGGCGGTCTGGACGCAGTCGAGCGCCTTGTTGACGGCGTCGCAGCCGACAAGGCCGATGCCTGCCGGCACGGCGATCAGGACGGCGGTGACGGCGGTGGCGATACGTCGGTGGCGCGCGGCCATGGTTCGGTCCCTCCCCAGGGGGTGCGGACGGGCGCACGGCTTGGCCCGCGCGCCCGTACTCGTAAGAACGCCCCTCAGGGGCTGGTTGGTTGCTTCAGCTGGTCGGTGAGCCGTGCATCTACTTGATCGCTTAGGGCCCACGGGTGACCTTACGGGGTGCAGACTTCGGTGACCTTGCGGCCCGCGCTCACGACGGGGCCGAGGTCCGGGGTCTTGTCGCCGTCGTCGACCGCTTCCTCGACGTTGTCCACGGCCTTCTTCATCTCGTCGACGGCGTCGCGGACGTCCTGGTCGTCGTTCTTGTCGCGGATCTCGTCGAGGTCCGACTTGATGTTGCCGAAGGACTCGTCGGCCTTCTCCGGGTAGAGGGCCGCCTCTTGGGCGGCCTTGCGCAGGGCGTCGGCGCCGTCGGAGACCGCGTCGGCCGCGCGGACGCAGTCCACGGCGTCGCCCGGCTCGCAGGCGGCGAGTCCGAGCGCTCCTGGGACGACGAGCAGGGTCGTGACGGTGGCGACGGCGAGACGGCGGTGACGCGCGACCATGGGTGAAGCCCTCCCCGGGACACGGGTGAGCGCGCGGCCTGGCCCGCGCGCCCGTCGTATCCGTGACAACGCCGTCGGGGATCGGACGGTTGACCGGCAGCCGTCAACCGGCGGCGCGGACAGCGCGATTCAGCCGTTCCGGAGCGTCGCTTCCAGTGCCTGGCGCTGGAGGGCGGCGAGTTCGTCGCAGCCGCCGACGGCCAGGTCGAGCAGCGCGTTGAGTTCCTTGCGGTCGAACGGCTCGGCCTCGGCGGTGCCCTGGACCTCGACGAAGCGGCCGTCGCCGGTGCAGACGACGTTCATGTCGGTGTCGGCCTTGACGTCTTCCTCGTAGCAGAGGTCGAGGAGCGGTACGCCGCCGACGATGCCGACGGAGACGGCGGAGACGGTGCCGGTGAGGGGCTTGCGGCCGTGCTTGATGAGCTTCTTGCCCTGGGCCCAGGCGACGGCGTCGGCGAGGGCGACGTACGCGCCGGTGATGGCGGCGGTGCGGGTTCCTCCGTCGGCCTGGAGGACGTCGCAGTCCAGGACGATGGTGTTCTCGCCGAGCGCCTTGTAGTCGATGACGGCGCGCAGGGACCGGCCGATGAGGCGGCTGATCTCGTGGGTGCGGCCGCCGATCTTGCCGCGTACGGATTCGCGGTCGCCGCGGGTGTTGGTGGAGCGCGGCAGCATCGAGTACTCGGCGGTGACCCAGCCCTCGCCGCTGCCCTTGCGCCAGCGCGGCACGCCTTCGGTGACGGAGGCGGTGCAGAAGACCTTGGTGTCGCCGAAGGAGATGAGGACGGAGCCCTCGGCGTGCTTGCTCCAGCCGCGTTCGATGGTGATGGGGCGGAGCTGTTCGGGGGTGCGGCCGTCGATGCGGGGCTGTGAGGACATGGGTTGAGCCTATCCGGACATAGCTGAGGGGCCCTTCCCCGTGGTCGGGTCGTGGTGGGGAAGGGCCCCTCGGCGGTGAGTTCAGTCGCTCACATCGTGTCTTCGATGTCAGCTGCTCACATCATGTCTTCGATGTCCGCGGCGATCGGGTCGGCGTCCGTGCCGATGACGACCTGGATCGCGGTGCCCATCTTGACGACGCCGTGGGCGCCTGCGGCCTTCAGGGCGGCGTCGTCGACCAGGCTCGGGTCGTTGACCTCCGTGCGGAGGCGGGTGATGCAACCCTCGACCTCTTCGATGTTGTCGATGCCGCCGAGCCCGGCAACGATCTTCTCAGCCTTGCTGGCCATGGTGTTCTCCCTGTTCTTAAGGACGCGGCCTCACCACACCGTAGGTCCGCTTTGTCACGGTAACGCACGGTTGGAGCATCTTCGCGGGCGGATACGGCACTCGTGACCAATGATGACGATCAAGGTGTCGCCCCTCTCGGGACGGCGCCCCCACCCGTTCCGCAACTGGTCTACACCAGTTTTCCACGACCGCCAAACCTGGCTCGCTCCGGGAGGACGCCCATGAGTGCGAACGCTGCCGCAGCACCCCGGCCGAGCCCTTGGAGCAACTTCTTCCAGGGGCTCCAGAAGATGGGGCGCAGCCTGCAGCTGCCCATCGCCGTGCTCCCTGCCGCGGGCATCGTCAACCGCCTCGGGCAGCCCGACGTCTTCGGCGACGACGGGCTCGGCTGGACCGACGTCGCCAAGGTCTTCGCCGGCGCGGGCGGCGCCCTGCTCGACGCCGACCTGGGTCTGCCGCTGCTGTTCTGCATCGGCGTCGCGATCGGCATGGCCAAGAAGGCGGACGGCTCGACGGCGCTCGCGGCGGTGGCCGGCTTCCTCGTCTACCGGGGGGTGCTGCACCAGTTCCCGGTGGACTGCCCGGGCGGGGCGAAGGCGGTCGCGACGGGCTGTCAGGTCACGGACGGGACCGTCACCGCCTTCGCTTACCAGAACCCGGGCGTCTTCGGCGGCATCATCATGGGCCTCCTTGCGGCCTTCTTCTGGGTCCGCTTCCACCGCACCAAGCTGGTCTCCTGGCTCGGCTTCTTCAACGGCCGCCGGCTCGTCCCGATCATCATGGCGTTCATCGGCATCGTCTTCGCGGTGCTGTGCCTGTGGATCTGGCCGCCGGTCGGTGACGGCCTGGAGAGCTTCTCCGACTGGCTTGAGGGTCTGGGTGCCTGGGGTTCGGGCATCTTCGGTGTCGCCAACCGCGCGCTGCTCGTGATCGGCCTGCACCAGTTCCTGAACGTCCCGCTGTGGTTCCAGTTCGGCTCGTACACCAAGCCGGACGGCACCACGGTGCACGGCGACATCAACATGTTCCTCAACGGGGACCCGAGCGCCGGCATCTACACGACCGGCTTCTTCCCGATCATGATGTTCGCCCTCCCCGCGGCCTGCCTCGCGATGTACCACTGCGCACGGCCCGAGCGGCGCGAGGTGGTCGGCGGCATGATGGTCTCGCTGGCGCTGACCTCGTTCGTCACGGGCATCACCGAGCCGATCGAGTACTCCTTCGTCTTCATCGCGCCCCTCCTGTACGTGGTGCACGCGGTCCTCACCGGCGTCTCGATGGCGGTGACCTGGGGCCTGGGCGTCAAGGACGGCTTCAGCTTCTCCGCGGGCCTCATCGACTACGTGATCAACTGGGGCCTTGCCACCAAGCCATGGCTGATCATTCCGATCGGATTGTGCTTCGCGCTCGTGTACTACGTCGTCTTCCGCTTCGCGATCACCAAGTTCGATCTGACGACCCCGGGCCGCGAGCCCGAGGAGGAGGTCGAGGACGTCACCAAGGCCTGACCGCCCGCCGCTCGCCAGCCCTTAGGAAGGCCCCCGGATCCACGATCCGGGGGTCTTTTGCCGTTCATTTCGCGTTATGGCCGACCCCACAAAACTCGTGGGTTCCTTACGTCACCTTCACCGTGCTACAACAGGTCTACACCACTTAATGGTGTAGACCACGCGGCCGTCCCGCCGCGGCCCCCGGAGACGCCGCCGTCCCCCACTTCCCTGTCCCAGGCGGCGCCTTGCCCACTGGAGGAAGTTGTGTCCACGGCCAGTTCCGCTCCCGCGGCCGAGAAGAAGAAGGGCGCCGGCGCGATGGCTGTCATGCAGCGCATCGGCCGCAGCCTGATGCTGCCGGTCGCCGTGCTGCCCGCCGCAGCCCTCCTGGTCCGTTTCGGCCAGGACGACATGCTCGGCAAGGAGTCGTTCCCGACCTTCATCAACAAGCTCGCCGGCTATATGGCGGCGGGCGGTGGCGCGCTGCTCGACAACATGCCGCTGCTGTTCTGTGTCGGCATCGCGATCGGCTTCGCGAAGAAGTCGGACGGCTCGACGGCCCTCGCGGCCGTGACCGGCTACCTGGTCTTCCAGAAGGTGCTCGCCACCTTCACGGACAAGAACCTGCCGAAGGTCGCCTCCGTCGTCGACGGCAAGATCGTCATGAACGAGGCACCGGTCAACGCCGGTGTGCTCGGCGGCGTCGTCATGGGCGTCATCGTTGCCCTGCTGTACCAGAAGTTCTACCGGACCAAGCTGCCCGACTGGGCCGGCTTCTTCGGCGGCCGCCGCCTCGTCCCGATCCTGTCGGCCTTCGCGGGCCTACTCGCGGGTATCGTCTTCGGCCTGATCTGGCCGGTACTCGGCACGGGCATCCACAACTTCAGTGAGTGGCTGGTCGGTTCGGGCTCCGTCGGCGCCGGCGTCTTCGGTGTCGCCAACCGTGCACTGATCCCGATCGGCATGCACCACCTGCTGAACTCCTTCCCCTGGTTCCAGGCCGGCACGTACAACGACGGCGGCGTGGACTACCACGGTGACATCGCGCGCTTCCTGCACCACGACCCGACCGCGGGCCAGTTCATGACCGGCTTCTTCCCGATCATGATGTTCGCCCTCCCCGCGGCCTGCCTCGCGATCGTGCACTGCGCCCGTCCCGAGCGCCGCAAGGTCGTCGGCGGCATGATGTTCTCGCTCGCGCTCACCGCGTTCGTGACCGGTGTGACCGAGCCGATCGAGTTCACCTTCATGTTCATCGCGCCGGTCCTGTACGCGATCCACGCGGTGCTCACCGGTGTCTCCATGGCCCTGACCTGGGCGCTCGGCATGAAGGACGGCTTCGGCTTCTCGGCGGGAGCGGTCGACTTCTTCCTCAACCTCGGCATCGCGAGCAACCCATGGGGCCTGGCCCTTGTCGGCCTCTGCTTCGCGGCGGTCTACTACGTGGTCTTCCGCTTCGCGATCACCAAGTGGAACCTTCCGACGCCGGGCCGCGAGTCCGACGAGGAGCTCGCCGAGCTCCTGAAGGCCGAGTCGAAGTAGCTCCGCCACTGGGCATGACATGACGAAGCCCCTCGCCGTTGACCCCAACGGCGAGGGGCTTCGTCATGTTCTGCGGGACCTAGACCTCGTACGACCGACCCGGCACCGCGATCTCCGCAGGACCCCCGTACACCGCGCGGGCGTCCGCCAGGTTCACCTGCGGGTCCGTCCACGGCGGGATGTGGGTGAGCACGAGCCGCCGCGCACCCGCCCGCCGTGCTGACTCGCCGGCCTCGCGGCCGTTGAGGTGCAGGTCGGGGATGCTCTCCTTGCCGTGCGTGAACGCCGCCTCGCAGAGGAACAGATCGGTGTCCGCGGCGAGTTCGTCGAGCGCGTCGCACGCACCGGTGTCCCCCGAGTACGTGAGGGACCTGCCGCCGTGCTCGACACGGATGCCGTACGCCTCCACGGGGTGCCGCACCTTCTCCGTACGGATGGTGAAGGGCCCGATCTCGAAGGTGGCCGGCTTGACCGTGTGGAAGTCGAAGACCTCGCTCATGGAGGAGGCGGAGGGGGTGTCGGCGTACGCGGTGGTCAGGCGCTGTTCCGTGCCCTCCGGTCCGTAGACCGGGATGGGGTCGCAGCGGCCGCCGTCGTGCCGGTAGTAGCGCGCCACGAAATAGGCGCACATGTCGATGCAGTGGTCGGCGTGCAGATGGCTGAGGAAGATCGCGTCGAGGTCGTAGAGACCGACATGGCGCTGCAGCTCGCCCAGGGCGCCATTGCCCATGTCGAGCAGCAGCCGGAAGCCGTCGGCCTCGACGAGGTAGCTCGAGCAGGCCGAGTCCGCGGACGGAAACGACCCCGAGCAGCCGACGACGGTGAGCTTCATGGAGCTGGAACCTCCGGGGGCGAAACGGGGGTTGTGCGGGGGCCTAGCGGGGGCTCGCGAAGGAACCTGCCAGAGGCTCTTCGAGGAGTTCTGCGATCCGTCGAGCGTAAGGCGCAAAAGGGCCGGTCGCTCCTCCGTCGCGGGCCGTTGTGGGGGAACTCACCTGCGCTGTCACCGGTTCGGCTGCCATCCGGGGTCCAGTTGTTCGAGGTCAGGCCCGGGGGCACGTCCAGGGCACAGCACGCCGCGTTACACCGGACGGCGCAGGGCGGCTCAGCTGCGCTCGCTGCCGCTTATCTGCGGATTTGGCATCGGAACGCAAGAGCTGTCGCCGACCGGGTGATCCCGGACCGCACGAATCCCGCTTCACAACTCCCTGATCCCGGCGGCCCCGTAGGCAGCCGAGCGCGGGAGAGGGTGCGCGCCGGTACCGTCAGCGGTATGGATACGTCATGGTGGCTCGCGCTCGCCGCTGTGGTGGTGCTCGCCGTGGTCGCCGCGGTGGTGGACGGCCGGGGTCGCGGCAGCCGCGGCCCTCGCGGGCGGACCACCCGGCCGCCGGGCCGGCCACGCGGGCCGCGGCGCAGGCTGCCCGCGCCCAAGCCCGCGGAGATCTGGTGGGCGAAGGTGCCGTACGAGGACGGGCCCGGGGGCAAGGACCGGCCCTGTCTCGTGCTGTCCGTGCGGGGCGAAAGCGCGGTCGTCGCGAAGATCACCAGCAAGTACCACGACGAGCGGGCCGGGGTGATTCCGCTGCCACCCGGCTCCGTCGGGGACGCGCACGGCCGGCCCAGTTTCCTGGAGACGGACGAGTTGCGGGACGTGCCGGTGTGGGAGTTCCGGAGGCGGGCGGGGATTGTGGACCCGGCGCTGTGGGATCAAGTTCGCTACCTGGCGGGGTAGGACGCACAACGCCGGACCGGCTGGAAGATCCAGCCCGTCCGGCGTTTGTGGGGAGTCCCGGCGTTGGTGGGGAGTCTCAGAGACCCCTACGCCCAGAGTTGCCCCTGCAGAGTCTCGATGGCCGCCTCCGTCGTCGGGGCCGTGTAGACGCCCGTCGACAGGTACTTCCAGCCGCCGTCGGCCACGACGAAGACGATGTCGGCGGACTCGCCCGCCGCCACCGCCTTCTTGCCCACGCCGATCGCGGCGTGCAGCGCGGCCCCGGTGGAGACGCCCGCGAAGATGCCCTCCTGCTGGAGCAGCTCCCGCGTGCGCGTCACGGCGTCCGCCGAGCCGACGGAGAACCGGCTGGTCAGGACGGACGCGTCGTACAGCTCGGGGACGAAGCCCTCGTCCAGGTTCCGCAGGCCGTACACGAGGTCGTCGTAGCGGGGCTCCGCCGCGACGATCTTGATGTCCGGCTTCTGCTCGCGCAGGAAACGGCCGACGCCCATCAGCGTGCCCGTCGTGCCGAGCCCCGCCACGAAGTGCGTGACGGAGGGCAGGTCCGCGAGGATCTCCGGGCCGGTCGTCGCGTAGTGCGCGCCCGCGTTGTCCGGGTTCCCGTACTGGTAGAGCATCACCCAGTCGGGGTGCTCGGCCGCCAGCTCCTTGGCGACACGGACGGCGGTGTTGGAGCCGCCCGCCGCCGGGGAGGAGATGATCTCCGCGCCCCACATGGCGAGGAGGTCACGCCGCTCCTGCGAGGTGTTCTCCGGCATGACACACACGATGCGGTAGCCCTTGAGCTTGGCCGCCATCGCGAGCGAGATGCCGGTGTTGCCGGACGTCGGCTCCAGGATCGTGCAGCCGGGCGTCAACCGCCCGTCCTTCTCCGCCTGTTCGACCATGTGCAGCGCCGGACGGTCCTTGATGGAACCGGTCGGGTTCCGGTCCTCCAGCTTCGCCCAGATGCGGACGTCGTCCGATGGGGACAGGCGCGGCAGACGGACCAGGGGCGTGTTGCCCACGGCCGCCAGCGGGGAGTCGTAGCGAGGCATCCGGGATCAGACCATGCCGCCGGCCACGGCCGGGAGGATCGTGACGTTGTCGCCGTCGGTGAGCTTGGTGGTGATGCCGTCCAGGAAGCGGACGTCCTCGTCGTTCAGGTACACGTTCACGAAGCGGCGCAGCTTGTCGCCTTCGACGATGCGCTCGGCGATGCCCGCGTGCCGCGAGTCGAGGTCGGCGAAGAGCTCGGCGAGGGTGTCCCCACTGCCCTGGACGGCCTTCTCGCCGTCGGTGTAGGTGCGGAGGATGGTCGGGATGCGGACCTCGATGGCCATGGCTGAGGGCTCCTGTCGGGAGAAGTCACGTGGTGGGCGCGCGGCGGCCCGGTCGTGCGGGTGCGTGGTGCTTGATGCGTAATGCGTGGTGCAAGGGCAGGACGCGGTGGTGGCGCCGCGGCTCACGGCCGTACGGCGGCAGCGGTCAGCGTGGACAGATCGCGCTTGAGAGCCTGCACAGATCGACGTGCAGACGCGCAACGAGCAGCATGCCCGGCATCTTGTCGCTCACGTCGTGGGGAACCATGCGGTCATCGTATCGATTCCCGGTCCGGGTTCTGGAATGTGATCTCGCATGCTGGACGGATTACGTCCATCACGTGGATGGCGGGAGATAGGTGACCGTCGGCGCCCCGGTCGCGGGGTGTACCGAGACCTCTGCCGTCACCCCGTACACCTCGGCCAGGAGCTCGCTGGTCAGGACCTCCTTCGGCGGTCCTGACGCGACGAGGCGGCCGCCGTCGAGAACGTACAGACGATCGCAGTAGTACGCAGCGAGATTCAGGTCGTGCAGGGCGAGCAGGTTGGTGGTGCCGAGCGAGCGGACCAGGCCGAGGATCTCCAGCTGGTAGCGGATGTCCAGGTGGTTGGTCGGCTCGTCGAGGATCAGTACGGCGGGCTGCTGCACCAACGCCCTTGCCACCAGGGCGCGTTGACGCTCGCCGCCGGAGAGCCCGGCGAAGGTGCGGTGCGCGAGGCTCGCCGCGCCGACCCGCCCCATGGCCGCCCGGGCAAGACGCTCGTCCTCGGCGGTGTCGGCCTCCCAGAAGCGTTTGTGCGGGGAGCGGCCCATCGCGACGATCTGCCGGACGGTGAGCTCGAAGCCGCCGTGGCCGTCCTGCGGGACCGTGGCGATGCGGCGGGCGCGGGCCTTGGCGGACTGCGCCGCCAGGTCGTCGCCGTCCAGGAGGACGCGGCCGCCGGTGGGCGTGAGGGTGCCGTACACACAGCGCAGGAGCGTCGTCTTGCCGCTGCCGTTGGGGCCCACGATGCCGACGGTCTCGCCGTCGGAGGCGTGCAGGGTGACGGCGTCGACGAGGAGGCGGCCGCCGGGCGCCCGGCAGGAGAGGTTCTCGGTGCTCAGGGCGGTCATACGGCCGCCTCCCTGCCACGGCTGCTGCGCAGCAGCCACAGGAAGAACGGGCCGCCGGTGAGCGCGGTGAGCACCCCCACCGGGATGTCCTGCGGCGCGGCGACCGTGCGCGCGGCGAGGTCGGCGGCGACCAGGAACACCGCGCCCGCGAGCGCCGCGACCGGCAACAGCGCCCGGTGCGATGCGCCGACCAGCATCCGGGCGGCGTGCGGCACCATCAGGCCGACGAAGCCGATGGCTCCGCTGTACGCGACGAGTACGGCGGTCAGGAGCGAGGCGAGGACGAAGACGGCGGCGCGGAAGCGGGCGGTGTCCAGGCCGAGGACGGTGGCGCCCTCCTCGCCGACGAGGAGGAGGTCCAGGGGGCGGGCGAGGGCGAGCAGGAGCGCCGTGCCGACGATCAGTACGCCGGTGGGGAGGGCCAGCATGTCCCAGCGGGCGCTGCCGAGGCCGCCGAGCGTCCAGTACAGGACCTCCTGAAGGTGGTCCGCGCTGTCAGCGGTGACCAGGATCAGGCTGGTCAGGGCGGAGAGGATGTACGAGACGGCCACGCCCGCCAGGATCAGGCGGCCGCTGGCGAAGCTGCCGCCGGTGCTTCTGGCCAGGGTGTAGACGAGGAGCAGGGAGAGGAGTGCGCCCGCGAAGGACGCGGCCGGGATGGTGACCGTGATGGACAGGCCCGCGCCGACGCCGAGGGCGCTGCCGAGAACTATGGCGGCGACTGCTCCGGCGGATGCGCCGGAGGAGACTCCCAGGAGGAAGGGGTCCGCGAGGGGGTTGCGGACCAGGGCCTGGAGGACTGTGCCGATGACTGCCAGGCCCGCGCCTACGGCTGCGCCCAGCAGGACCCTGGGCAGGCGGGCGTCCAGCACTATCGTCCGGAAGGGAGAGGGGCCCGCCCTTCCGGTGACTATGTCCAGTACGTCGGTCACGGGGATGCGGACCGAGCCCAGGGCCAGGCCTGCGGTTGCCGCTGCCGCCAGGGCTATGAGGAGCCCGGTGATGACGGCTGGGTAGGGCGGTTTCCTTTCCCCGACCCCGCCCCTTCCTAGCGCCGGGACCGGCTGAGAAGTGCGACTCACAGCTGGTCCGCCAGCTTCTTCACCGCATCCGGGGCCCGCACCCCCGTCACCACATCCGACAGCGGCAGCACCGCGAACCGCTTGTGCTTGATCGCCGGGACGTCCGCCAGGAGCGGATCCTCCAGCAATCGGCGCTTCTTCTGGGCGACCGTCGTGCCGCCGTAGTCGAGGATCAGGATCAGCTCCGGCTTACGGTCCACCACCGACTCCCAGGACGCGTCACCGAAGGACTTGTCCAGGTCCGCGAAGACGTTGCGGCCGCCCGCGCGCTTGATGATGTCGTTCCCGATGCCGCGGCCGCCCGCCGTGAAGGCCGTCTTGTCACCGCTGTCGTACACGAAGACCGGGAGCGGCTTCCTGTCCTTCAACTGCTTCTCGGTTTCGGCAAGTTGGCGCTCGGCGCCGCTCACCCAGCGGTCCGCCCGTGCCCGTACCCCGAAGGTGGAGCCGGCCTCGCGGACCTCCCGGAAGACGTCCTTCATGGTCACCGGGCGCTTTGCGCAGCCCTCCACGTCGAGGCGGGTCTTGATACCGGACTTCGCGAGCGCCGCGCGGCTGCGGCCCTCGCCCGCGAGGAAGGCGCTCGGGTAACCCCCGTACACGAAGTCGGGGTTGGCGGCGAGCAGCTTCTCGTAGGAGGGGTACTCCTTCGCGAGGACCGGGACGGACGCGTACGCCTTCGCGTACGACGGGAGGACCTTGTCGTCCAGGTAGGCCGTGCCCGCCATGCGGTCCGCAAGGCCGAGCTCCAGCATCACTTCCGTCGCGTGCTGGTTCATGGTCACGGCGCGCTTCGGGGGTGCCTGGTACGTCGTCTTCACGCCGCAGTTGGTGACCGTGTACGGGAATCCGGCCGCTTTCGGGCCGCTCCCCTTCCCGGATTCCTCGTCCGCCGGGGACGAGCACGCGGCGACGAGCGGGGCCAGCAGGGCGCCGGCCATGAGTACGCGCAGAGGTCGGGACATGGCTGAGCTGTGCCTCCTCCAGGGGATTCCGCGTCCCCTGCATCCGTGGGAGAGGGCGGCAGGTCAGTTCCTGACTGCCCCACCCGCGCAGGGTGGGGTCACAGTGGCGGGACCGTGCCGGATTCGCACCGGCTTCCTGGGTCCTGCCGCCTCAAAGGTGGGGCTCAGTATGCCTGGACGACCTTGACCTCTTCCTCGGTGACCTCGCCGTCCACGATCCGGTAGGAGCGGAACTGGAAGTCGCCCGCGCCGTCGGTGTCCGCAGTGGAGACCAGGACGTAGTGCGCGCCGGGCTCGTTCGCGTACGTGATGTCGGTGCGCGAGGGGTACGCCTCGGTCGCCGTGTGCGAGTGGTAGACGATCACCGGCTCCTCGTCGCGGTCGTCCATCTCGCGGTAGAGCTTGAGGAGGTCCGTCGAGTCGAACTCGTAGAACGTGGGCGAGCGGGCCGCGTTCAGCATCGGGATGAAGCGCTCGGGGCGGCCGGTGCCCTCCGGGCCCGCGACCACGCCGCACGCCTCGTCGGGGTGGTCCTTGCGCGCGTGCGCGACGATCTGGTCGTGGAGGGCCTGGGTCAGGATCAGCATGGGAGCCAGGATAAGCAGAGGGGCCGATCCGTACCGAGGGATGGTACGGATCGGCCCACATGCTGGGATCAGCAGGGATCAGGCGGGAGTCAGGACTTGATCGCGTCCTGCGGCTCGGCGTCGCCGCCACCCGTCGACTGCGCCTTGCGCTTCTCCATGACCAGGTAGCCGACGCCCAGGATGAGCGCCCACACCGGGGCGGCGTAGAGCGAGATGCGCGCGTCCTTGTCGATGCCCATCATCACGATCACCATGCCGATGAAGAGCAGCGCGAACCAGCTCGTGTACGGCGCTCCCGGAGCCCGGAAGGTGGACTGCGGCAGCTCGCCGCGGTCGGCCTTGCGGCGGTACTTGATCTGACAGACCAGGATCATGATCCAGGCCCACATGCCGGAGATGGTGGCGAAGGAGACGACGTAGTTGAACGCCTCGCCCGGCCACTGGTAGTTGATCCAGACGCCGACCAGCATCAGGGCCGCGGAGAAGGTGGTGCCGACCAGCGGCAGGCCGTTCTTCGTCAGCTTGGTGAAGAACTTCGGGCCCTGCCCGTTGAGGGCGAGGTCACGCAGCATGCGGCCGGTGGAGTACATGCCGGAGTTGCAGGAGGAGAGCGCGGCCGTCAGGACGACGAAGTTGACGATGGCGGCACCGATGCCGAGACCCATCTCCTCGAAGGCCTTCACGAACGGCGAGACGCCCGGCTTGAAGGTGGTCCACGGGACGACCGACAGGATCATGATCAGCGCGCCGACGTAGAAGACGGCGATGCGCCACGGCACGGTGTTGATGGCCTTGGGCAGGACGGTCTTCGGGTCCTTGGACTCGCCCGCGGTGACGCCGACCAGCTCGACGGCGAGGAAGGCGAACATCACGATCTGCAGGGTCATCAGCGTGGAGCCGATGCCGTTCGGGAAGAACCCGCCCTGGTCCCACAGGTGGCTCACGGAGGCTGTGTCGCCGGCGTCGGAGAAGCCGATGGTGAGGATGCCGGCGCAGATGAGGATCATGCCGATGATCGCGGTGACCTTGACCATCGAGAACCAGAACTCGAGCTCACCGAAGAGCTTCACGGAGATCAGGTTGGCGCCGTACAGGATGACCGTGAAGATCAGCGCGTACGCCCATTGCGGGATGCTGCCATGCGTCCAGAACTGCATGTATTGAGCGGCCGCTGTGACTTCCGTGATGCCGGTGACGACCCAGAAGAGCCAGTACGTCCAGCCGGTCACGTATCCGAAGAACGGGCCGATGAACTCGCGCGCGTACTCCGAGAAGGAGCCCGAGACGGCGCGGTACATGAGCAGCTCGCCCAGGGCCCGCATGATGAAGAAGATGACGAGGCCGGCGATGGCGTACGCCAGGATGAGGCTGGGGCCGGCCTTGTGAATGGCCTTGCCCGCGCCGAGGAACAGGCCGGTGCCGATGGCACCGCCGATCGCGATCATCTGGATCTGGCGGGCCCCTAGCCCGCGCTGATAGCCCTCGCCGGACGAACCGGACGAGCCACTGGCCTGATCGGCCCCATTGCCGTCGTGATGCTCTTCGACCTGCACTGAGGTCATGGTGACGCCTTTCTCCACGCTGATCCGTGCCCGCAGTCGCGTATGGCCACGGATCAGGTCCTGATCCCCCCGGATATGGATGGAGTGCTACCGGCGGTCTGCCGGCCCGAGCGCCATCGGTGACATGGGTGGCGTCACCGAGTGGTCGTGAAGATTTATCACGGTCGCAACAGTGATCGACTCAGCCACGTGTGGCACACACCACTGGAAGAAGCGGACAAAATTCCCCCGCGGCGTCATACGGGGGCATTGAAGTGACGCGATCGTTATCCGGATTTGAGGTCCCGCTGAGCGAACACCTGTTACAGGTGCCGCCTACATCGATTTCCGGCCCGAGTGAGCCGTTCCACTACACGATCAACGTGCCGACCAGCGTCTCCTGCAGACCGCCCAGCCACAGATAAGCCATCACCATCGGTTTACGCGGATCCGAGTCCGGCAGCTGATAGAGGAGGTCCGTGTCCTCCTCGTCAATGACGTCGAGGCGGGCGCCGATCGCGAGCCGGAGGTCGTTGAGGGCGCCGAGCCAGTGCCGGGACTCCTCCGCCGACAGCTTGAGGACGGCGCCGCCGTCACCGGCCGCCGTCATGGAGTCCAGGCAGCGGATCACGACGAGCGCGTCGTCCCGCTTCTTGGCCCGCAGGTCGTTCTCGGTGAAGCGCCTGAACTCCGCGGAGTACGCCCGCAGTTCGTCCTCATCGACCTTCTCGCTGCCCGGTCCGCCGTACGCGTCGGGAAGGAGACGCTGGAGCACCGGGTCGGTCGGCGGCTCGCTGGGACCCTCCGCGAACAGCTCGGCGAGCGGGTCGTCGGCCGCGTCATCGGCCGGGCCCGGGCCGATCAGCTCCAGGAGCTGGACGGCGAGGGAGCGGATGATCGAGATCTCGACCTCGTCGAGCGCGACGGCGGCGCCGCCCCCGGGGATCGCTTCGAATTGTCCTGGCATCAGATGCGTCGCTGCTTCCGGTCCACTGCTAACGGCCTGCTACTTGCGGTCCTGCTGAAGGGTGGCCCACAGCCCGTACCCGTGCATGGCCTGGACGTCGCGCTCCATCTCTTCGCGCGTGCCGGTGGAGACGACGGCTCGGCCCTTGTGGTGCACATCCATCATCAGCTTCGTGGCCTTGTCCTTCGAGTACCCGAAGTACGTCTGGAACACGTACGTCACGTAGCTCATCAGGTTGACCGGGTCGTTGTGAACGAGCGTGATCCAGGGGACGTCCGGCTCGGGGACGGCGAACGTCTCCTCGGCCGATTCCGGGCGGGTGATCTCTGCGGGAGCCGTACTCACTTTTCCCATGCTGCCACCCACAGGGGGGCCACGCACAAACGGCTCCCCGAAATCGTCAGAGTGACGAGATCAGGGGTAGCATCCGTCGTATGAACACAGCGGACCTTGGGCTGCCGGTGGATGTTCCGTCGACGGCTCTCTTCACCGATCACTACGAGCTGACGATGCTGCAGGCAGCGCTGAAGGCGGGCACCGCCGACCGGCGCTCCGTCTTCGAGGTCTTCACGCGCAGACTGCCCGAGGGACGGCGCTACGGAGTGGTGGCCGGCACCGGGCGGGTCCTGGACGCCGTGGAGAACTTCCGCTTCGACGCCGACGTCATCGGCTTCCTGCGCGAGCGCCGCGTCGTCGACGAGGAGACCCTGCAGTGGCTCGCCTCGTACCGCTTCCGCGGTGACATCTGGGGCTATCCGGAGGGCGAGGTCTACTTCCCGGGCTCGCCGATCCTGCGCGTCGAGGGCTCCTTCGCGGAGTGCGTGCTCCTGGAGACGGTGATCCTCTCCATCCTCAACCACGACTCGGCCATCGCGGCCGCCGCATCCCGGATGGCATCCGCCGCCGGCGAGCGCCCGCTGATCGAGATGGGCGCGCGGCGCACCCACGAACTGGCGGCCGTCGCCGCATCGCGCGCCGCGTATGTGGGCGGCTTCACCACCACGTCCGACCTGGCGGCGGGCTTCCGCTACGACATCCCCACGGTCGGCACGTCCGCGCACGCCTTCACCCTCCTGCACGACAACGAACGGGACGCCTTCCGCGCCCAGGTCGCCTCGCTCGGCCCCGGCACGACGCTCCTGGTCGACACGTACGACGTGCCCGAGGCCGTCCGCACGGCCGTCGAGGTCGCCGGGCCCGAGCTCGGCGCCGTGCGCATCGACTCCGGCGACCTGCTCCTGGTCGCACACCGGGTGCGACAGCAGCTCGACGAGCTCGGCGCGACGAAGACGAAGATAGTCGTGACGTCCGACCTCGACGAGTACGCCATCGCATCGCTGGCCGCGGCGCCCGTCGACGCGTACGGCGTGGGCACCCAACTGGTCACCGGGTCCGGGCACCCCACCTGCTCGATGGTCTACAAGCTGGTGGCCCGCGCGCACTCGGCCGACCCGAAGGCGCAGCTGGAGCCGGTCGCCAAGAAGTCGCTCGGCGGCAAGACGTCCATCGGCGGCCGCAAGTGGGCCGCCCGGCGGCCCGACGAGCACGGGGTCGCCGAGGCCGAGGTGGTCGGCACGGGACCGGTGCCGGTGGAGCTCGCCGATCACGAGCTGCTCGTCGAGCTGATCAAGGGCGGTGAGGTGGTGGCGCGCGAACCGCTCGACACGGTCCGCGACCGGCACGCGGCGGCACGGGCCCGGCTTCCGCTCTCGGCCACGCAGCTGTCGAAGGGCGAGGCGGTGATTCCGACGGAGTACGTCTGACGCCGGGGGCGGCCGGTTGCCCGCACGCCGGGGCAGCCGAACGCCCCCTCCCGCAACGCACGTGAAGTCTCTACGCTCGGTTCATCCGGCCGAGTCCCCGCAGCTACCAGCCAGCCTTGCCGACCGAAGGACACCCGATGCGCCGCGCTCTGATCGTCGTCGATGTGCAGAACGACTTCTGCGAGGGCGGCAGCCTCGCGGTCGCCGGGGGCGCGGACGTGGCCGCCGCCATCACCGAGCTGATCGGCCAGGCCCCGGCGGGCTACCGGCACGTGGTGGCCACGCGGGACCACCACATCGAGCCGGGCGACCACTTCTCCGACCACCCGGACTATGCCCGCTCCTGGCCACCGCACTGTGTGGCGGGGACCGAGGGCATCGGCTTCCACCCGAACTTCGCGCCGGTGGTCGCGTCCGGGGCGATCGACGCGGTCTTCGACAAGGGGGCCTACTCGGCCGCGTACAGCGGCTTCGAAGGGGTCGACGAGAACGGCGTATCCCTTGCGGACTGGCTGCGGGCGCGGCACATCACCGAGGTGGACGTGGTCGGTATCGCCACGGACCACTGTGTGCGGGCCACCGCGCTCGACGCCGTGCGGGAAGGATTCAGCACGGTGGTCCTCCTGGACCTGACCGCGGGCGTCGCGGAGGCGACGACGGAGCGGGCCCTGGAGGAGCTGCGGGAGGCGGGCGTGGAGCTCACGGGAAAGCCAGTCGTCTAGGCGCGCCCCGAAGGGGCGCGGGGAACTGCGCGACAAGCCACGACGCACCCGCAGAGGCCATTCCGGAGCGCTCACACCCCGGACGGCCGCGCCCCCGGTCTCTGACGCTTCAGGGCGCGGATCGGATGCCAAAGCTCAGCCGCAGCGTCCGGCGCAGTACGCCATATCAGCCCGTCGGGGTGATGAAGGACCGCCGTGATCTCATCCGGTGTAGGCGGCTCCGCGTTGCCCCGCAGATAGACCGCCCGCAGCCCCAGATTCCGCAGACGCGTCAGCGCCCTCGCCCGGTTCACCGCATGCACGATCATCCGGACATTCCCGCCGCACACCGACGGGCTCGGCAGCGTCAGAGCCACCACCACGGTGCCGTTCGGCAGCCTGCTGAAACCTCCTGCGGACATGGTTGGTCACACCCCCGTAGAACATCGCACGAGGCCCCTGGCCGGACCTCGCGTCAATAAGAAATCCACAGCACGCACCTAAACACGATCGGCCGCCGCCCGCTAGAGGGCGACGGCCGATCATGGCTTGACCTGCGAAAATGCGAATTACTTCACCGAGGGAGCCACCTGGACCGTGATCGTCGAGCCATCCTTGGGCTGCTTGACGATCTTGATCTGAGTGTTGGTGTCAGTGACCTTCACGCTTCCCGTGGGGTTCTCCTCGAACCAGTAGGAGCCCTTGTGGTCGTCGAAGACCGGGACGCCCTTCTGGGACTTGATCTTCAGCGCCACGTCCGCGTTGTGGAGCGTGAACGCGTCCGTCCCGTACTTGCTGAACGGCGCGTCGAACGGCTGGATCTTGTTCCGGAGCAACGTGCCGTCCGCCCACTTCAGCGGCTTGGCGTGCGCGTCCACCGGCAGGATCAGACCCTGGCCGGGGTGCTTGCTGACGTTGTTGTCCTTCTGCGAGGTGTCCCACTGCCAGACCATCAGGCCGGTCTGGTACGCGTAGTGCTCGACCCAGTCCGGACGGGACTTGGAGAAGCCGAAGTTGTACGGGCCGACCTTCAAGGTCTTGTCGTACGACACGTACTGGCGGTTCTCCGCGAGGTAGTACTGGTCGTAGTCCTTGGTGAAGGACTCACCGATGCGTGAAAAGCCCTTGGACGTCCAGCCGTTGTCGTCGCCCTCGGCGCCGTCCTCGAAGAGCTTGGCACCGTCCGCCGTAATGGCGAGCTTGTCCGCCGCGAAGCCCTTTCCGGCCGTGCCGCCGTCCGTCGCGTACCGGAAACGGAGGTCGACCTTCTTGCCGGTGTACGCGTCGAGCGGGAAGGCGAGCTTCTTGTACGCACCCGAGACACCCGTCAACGCGGGCTTGTCACCGGCGTCGCGCGGGATGGCCTTGCCGTCCGCGGTGCCGTCCACGGGCGTCCAGTTGGCGCCGCCGTCCGTCGACACCTCGGTGTAGAGGTAGTCGTAGTTGGCCTCGATGTCCCACCAACCGTCAAGGGACAGCTCGGCCTTGGACTTGCCGGTCAGGTCGACCGACCGCGTCAGGGTGTTCTTGAGATCGTCGCCCTGGTCGCTCCACCACTGCTTGGAACCCTCGGTCGGCTTGACCACCGTGGTGGTGACGGCCTTCTTCGGCAGCTCGACGACGAGCGCCTGCTTGTTCCTGGTGTTGTACTCCGAAACACCCAGCTTGTGCGTCGACTTGGTCGCCGCCTTCGCCTTGGCGTAATCGAGCCAGCCCAGCTGGAACTTGTCCCAGGCGGTCATGTCGCCGGGCAGGTCGCCGATGGCGTCCTTGCCGGTGCCGAGCCAGGATCCCGCCGACATCAGCGACCAGAAGCCGACCGAGTTCTCGGCCTTGCCCGTGGTGTCGTACAGGTCGGGCAGGCCGAGGTCGTGGCCGTACTCGTGGGCGAAGACGCCGAGGCCGCCGTTCTCCGGCTGCATCGTGTAGTCGCCGACCCAGATGCCCGAGTCGCCGATCTGCGTGCCGCCCGCCTTGTTCTCGCCGGGACCGGTCTTGCCCGCGTCGTTGCCGTACGCGTACCAGCGGTGCGCCCAGAGGGCGTTCTTGCCCTCGGCGCCGCCGCCGGCCGACTCGTCCTCGCCCGCGTGCACGAGCTGGAAGTGGTCGATGTAGCCGTCCGGCTCGTTGAACTTGCCGTCGCCGTCGAAGTCGTAGCGGTCCCACAGGTCGTACTTGGCGAGGTCCGCCTTGATCTGTGCGTCCGTGCGGCCCTGGGCCTTCTGGTCCTTGGTCCAGGCGGTGACGCCGTCCTTCACCGCGTCCCAGACGTTGGCGCAGTTGGTGTCGCCGCAGTAATTGGAGCCGTACCGCGCCTCGTTGTAGTCGACCTTGACCCAGTCGGAGACCTCGCCGTCGACCGAGTAACGGCCGGACGAGGTCTTCTCGTAGTAGGTCTTCAACGAGTGCTTGGTCTTGCCGTCAGCATCCTTGCCCTCACCGAAGTAGAGGTCCTGGAAGTGCTTCTGGTTGTAGTCCTTCTGCCAGGCCGTGCTGTTGTCCTTCGCACGGTCCGGCTCGGCTATTTTGTTGTGCGCCGGCCCGGGTGCGCCACCGTACTTCTTGACCGGCTGCTCGGGTCCGTCGGGACCGTCCGGGTCGTACATGGTGGTGTCGTCCACCTTGTCCCCGAACTCCACCAGGATCGTGAAGATCTTGTCGGTCTGCTGCCGGCCGAGCTCTACGTACTTCTTGTCGTCGAGCTTCACGACCTGCGAGCCGTCGCGCTTCTGGATCTTGGCGTCGCCCGCGACAACCTGCTCCAGGGCCGACTGGCGCTGCTGGGCCTGCTGCTTGCTGAACGGCCCTTCGAGGTCGTGGTCGACCTGAGCCTTGGCCCGGCTCGGGTCCTGCCGGTCGATGGCGGGAGCCGCGCCCCCACTGCCTGACCCGCCGTCCTCGGCGGATGCGGTGGCTGCCGAGAACGTGGCGGCGGCCGCGGCCATCGCCACGGCAGCCGCAGTGGCTCTGAACGTCCGTCTTCTGACTGTCACTTGATGCTGTCCTCCCCCGCGTACGCGCGGGGGCGGACGAGTCCCGGTCGGAGGAGGTCCGCGCGCGATACGCGTCACAAGTGACGACATTCGACCGGAGATGCGGGAGAAAAGACAGACCTTGACTTGAACAGGCCAACTGCACTATGCAGTCGCGGAGATCCGCTATCCGGACGCGTGCGCCCGCCCGTAAGCATGGTCAACGGGCGCGTCCCACCGTCCACTTGGTGGACGCCATGAACCCGTGCGCCCCCTGTGCTGCCGCACCGTGGGTTAGGTCACGCTTACCGCCCGTTCCCGTCGGGCATGCAGCGGAATAGAGTCAATCGACGGTGCGCTACAGCGCGCGACGGCACTTCTCAAGTCGCCGCAGCCGGGCGCCCTTTGATTCGTGTACAGCACTACGGATCCACGGTTATACAGCACAACTCATACGGTTCGACACCCCTCCGCATCCGCTGTTTCCGAGGACGGATTACGCCATGCCTCGTCCCATGCCGCTGCCTCGTCCGACCCCCGCGCAGCTCACCTACGGCTCACTGACCGTCGTCTTCTCGACGCTCGCCATGCTGCTGCTCTCCCAGACGAGTTCGGGGATCGGGGTCGCGCTGATAACCCTCACCGCGCTCGGCCTCGGGTTACTGGTCGCCATGACCGTTCCCCAGCCGAAGCCCGCCGCTCCGGCCGCGCGGGTCGCTCCCGTCGCACGCGCCGCCGAGCAGCGCGTGCCGGTTCAGCGGGCCGCCGCCGCGCCGGTACTTGCCGAGTCCGTACGCGAACCAGCGGGCCCGTGAGGATCACGAGCCCGCTGTTGTCACTGAGGCAGCCGCCGCCGGGCGATGCCGAGTGCTGTCAGGTGGTGCTGACCACCACCGTCTTGGCCGCCTTGTCGTGCAGGCCCTGCTTGTAGGGCTTGTCGAAGAAGCTCCAGCCGCCGCAGATGGCCGTCCAGATGCAGGCACAGCAGAACGCGAACGGGATCCACAGGACGGCCGCGCGGGCGAGCGCGGTCTGCAGGGTGGGCGTCGCCCCGTCGTTGAGGTTCGCCACCCGCATCCCCAGCCACTTCTTGCCGAGGGTCTGGCCCGTCTTGGCGATCAGGAAGCTGTCGTACGCGATGTAGAGCACGGCGGCGAGCAGGGACTGGCCGAAGCTCTTGCCGTACTCGACCTTGTCCGGGTCGACGTCAAACTCGTTCGTCCCGAACAGCCATGAGAGCAGCCCGACGACCACGCCGACGAGGATCATGTCGATGATGCGGGCGAGGACGCGTTTCCCGCTGTCCGCCAAGGGTGGCATCCCGGCGAGGGGATCCTGCGCGCCGTATCCGCCACCGCCGCCGTAGGGATCACCGCCGTCTCCGCCGTACGGCGGTGGGGCCGGCGGGGGCTGCTTCCGGAAGGGGTCGTTGTCGTCGTCGGGGGGCGGCGGGTACGGCGGCGGTTCGCTACTCATGGGGCGAGTCGACCCTGAGGGGACGATGCCCGCACGCGGCGAGCGGCTGTACGGGTTAAGGGGCCCCGCGCTAGCCCGCCACGAACGTGCCCGCCGCCTTGTCGTGCCAGCACTGCCGCCACGGCCGGTCGAACAGGCCCCACAGGACGCCCACGACCCCGATCACCAGCACCCCCGGCACCGCATACACCAGCCACCGCTTCAACGCCGCCCCGAACGACGGCGCCTCGTGCTCCCCCATGTCCCGCACCTCGATCCCCAGCACCTTCTTCCCCAGCGTCCGACCCCACTTGGCGGTCGGCAGCGCTTCGTAGAGGACGCCGAAGACGAGCAGGACCGCCAGGACCATGCCCAGGTAGCCCGCCGTGGTGCCGTCCAGGAGCCACACCGTGACCTTCTCGCCGGACATCTTCGCCGCGTCGATCTTGCTGTCGACGTGATCGGCGGCCTTCGTGCCGAGCGGCAGCGCGGCCGCACCGGTGACCGTGGCGAGCACGACCGTGTCGATGAGCCGCGCCGCGAACCGCTTGCCCATCCCCGCGGGCCGCGCCGCCGCCTGGGCCTGCGCCGCCGCGAGGAACGGATCGTTGGCGACCGGCTTCCACGGCGCCACCGGCTGCTGCGCCTGGCCGTCGGACTCGGCGAGCTGGTGGACCTGCTGGGCCCAGGAGGGCGAACCGCCACCGGGCCCCGAGGTCACCGGCGACGGCGCGCCGCCGTGTGCACCGCCTTGCTGCGGAACGGAAGGCTGCGCGGGAGCGGGAGCGGCCTGCGGAGGAACAGCGGCCTGCGGCGCTGAGGACTTCGGGCGCAGGGCCCTGATCGCCATGGTGCCTTCGGTACCGGCCGATGGCTGCTCGTTCGCCGCGGTGGGCCGCACCGGCCCACTGGGCCTGCGGAAGGTGACGGTGCCGTCGGTTGCCGGAGGCGGCTGCTTGGCGGGCGTACCCGATGTACCCGATGTACCCGACGTACCCGACGTATCCGGCTTGATCGCACGGATCTGTACCGTGCCAGGCCCCTCCTCCCCCGGAGAGGGAGAGGGAGAAGCAGAAGGGGAGGAAGGCTCCGGCTGCTGTGGCGGGCGTTCGCTCGGCACCCGTGGATCCCGCGGATCGCCCTGGCCTTCCGCACCCCACGACACCCGCCGGTCCTGCTCGCCGCCGAGACCGGTCTGCCGGCCCGCGTCCGCCTGCCACGCCGAAGCGGGCTCGGGCCTCGCCCCGTGCTGGGCCTCGGCGGCAGAGGGGGTGGCGGCGTCGGAATCGGCGGGGCTGTCCGTCGCCTCCGGCATCGGCTCCTCGTCGAAGAAGACCGGACCGGTCTCCTCCGCAGCGGGCGCGGCGGGCGCCGCGGGAGCCGCGGGAGCCGCCGGTGCCCCACCCGCGCCGGGCGGTGCGGGCAGCGTTTCGCCGTCGGACGGGGCGGGACGGCTCGTACCGGGCACCCAGGCCGCGCCGTTCCAGTACCGGACATATCCGGGAATGGACGGATCGGGGTAGTAGCCTTCGCGGGGCCTGTCGTCGCCTGGGGCCGGAGTTGGGGCGCTCATGTCCGTCGTCCCGTATCTGCTCGGGGGTCTTTTTGAGGCTCCACATCTATCAGACCTCCGCCTCCGGCTGTGCGGGTCCTGCCCTTCCGGCCCCCATCGGGGCACAGTTCAGCGGTGCCGCGCACCCTCCGCGCACACTGGGCGAACCTCCGAGAAAAAACTTTCCGGAAGTCGCGTAATGCTCCGGCCACCTCGCGCTCTCTCCTTGCACGGGTCCGCTCCCAGGACCCCGAACAAGGAAGGAACGCACCGACATGCACACCGTGGTGGAACGCGAGCTTGAGCTCAAACTCGTCCTCTCTCCGGAACGCGCCATCCCCGTCCCGGCCCGCCTCACCTACCGCACCGACGACCCCTACGCCGTCCACATCGCCTTCCACATCGCCTCCGAGCACCCGGTGAACTGGACGTTCGCCCGCGAGCTCCTGGTCGAGGGGGTGTTCAGGCCCTGCGGCCACGGCGACGTCCGGGTCTGGCCGACCAAGGTCGAGGGGCGCAGCGTCGTCCTGATGGCGCTGAGTTCACCCGACGGTGACGCTCTCCTCGAAGCGCCCGCGCCCGCCGTCTCCGCCTGGCTCGAGCGCACGCTGCGGGTGGTCCCTCCGGGCTCTGAGGCCGAGCAGCTCGGCATCGACGCCGGCCTGGCCGAGCTGCTCACGCCGACCCCGGCCGACGACCTCTGGCTGCGCGACCCGTGGCCGAGCGACGAGTCGCATGAGGGAGGCGAGTGAAGAGTCAGAAGAGCTTGCCCGGATTGAGGAGGGAGAGCGGGTCGAAGGCCGACTTGATGGCGCGCTGCATCTCCACGCCCACCGGGCCGATCTCGCGTGCCAGCCACTCCTTCTTCAGGACGCCCACGCCGTGCTCGCCGGTGATCGTGCCGCCGAGTTCCAGGCCGAGGGCCATGATCTCGTCGAAGGACTCGCGGGCGCGGCGGCCCTCGTCGGGGTCGGCCGCGTCGAAGCAGACGGTGGGGTGGGTGTTGCCGTCGCCGGCGTGCGCGCAGACCCCGATCGTGAGGCTGTACTTATCGGCGATGCGGTCGACGCCTTCGAGCATGTCCGCGAGCCTGGAGCGCGGCACGCACACGTCGTCGATCATCGTCGTGCCTTTGACGGCTTCCAGCGCGGTGAGCGACAACCGCCGTGCCTGTAGCAGCAGTTCGGACTCGGCGGCGTCCTCGGCGGGGACCACCTGGGTGGCGCCCGCGGCCTCGCAGAGCGCGCCCACGGCGGCGAGGTCGGCCGCCGGGTCCGGAGTGTCGAAGGCGGCGAGGAGCAGCGCCTCGGTCGTCTCGGGCAGACCCATGTTGGCCAGCGCGTTCACGGCCCTGATGGTCGTACGGTCCATGAGCTCCAGGAGCGAGGGGACGTGCCCCCCTTCCATGATCTTGCATACGGCGTCGCAGGCGGCCTCGGCCGAGCCGAACTCGGCGGCCAGGACAAGCTGTTGCGGCGGCTGCGGCTTCAGCGCGAGGACCGCGCGGACGACGATGCCGAGGCTGCCCTCGGAGCCGACGAAGAGGCGTGTGAGGTCGTAGCCCGCGACGCCCTTTGCCGTACGCCGCCCGGTGCTCATGAGCCGTCCGTCGGCGAGTACGACGTCGAGGCCGAGCACGTACTCCGCCGTCACTCCGTACTTCACACAGCACAGGCCGCCCGAGGCCGTGCCGATGTTCCCGCCGATGGTGCAGGTCTCCCAACTCGACGGGTCCGGCGGGTAGTAGAGCCCGTGTTCGTTGACTGCGCGGGAGAGGGCGGCGTTGACGACGCCGGGTTCGACGACCGCGATGCGGTCGACGGGGCTGATCTCCAGGATGCGGTCCATCTTGACCAGGGACAGCACGATGCAGCCGTCGCTGGCGTTCGCGCCGCCGGACAGACCCGTGCGGGCGCCCTGCGGGACCACCGGGATCCTGAGCTCGGTCGCCGTGCGCATGACGTGCTGGACCTGCTCGACGGTGCGGGGCAGGACGACGACGGCGGGGGTGCCGGCGTCGCAGAAGCTCGCCATGTCGTTCGCGTACGAGGACGTGATGTCGGGGTCCGTGAGGACGGCCTCGGCGGGGAGGGCCTCGGGACCTACACAGAGGAGTTCGATGAGTGTGCGGCTCATGATCACAGCCTCGCACCCGGGGCCATCGGTGTGAACCCGTGTGCGACGCCGGTCCGCATGCCGGGATGTGCTCTTCGTATTGACGCACAGTGTGCGTCATGAAGCCTTCGGTGAAGCGCGTACTGATCGCCTCCGTCGCCGGGTGTGTGGTGCTCGGCGGCGTACTCGTGGTGCTGCCCGACGGCGGCGGGCAGGCGGCGCCGCCCGCGCTGGGGCCCGCCGGGCGGGCGATCGCCGCGGCGGGTGCGGGGGTGCCTGCGTCGCTGCCGGACCTCGCGGTGCTCATCGGGGAGCGGGAGGCGCATCTGCGGGCGCATCCCGCCGACGACCACTCGTGGGCGGTGCTCGGGGCCGCCTACGTCGAGCGGGGGCGGCGGACCGCGGACACCGCGTACTACCCCAAGGCCGAGCAGGCGTTGCGTACGTCGCTGAAGGCGCGGCCCGCCGGGAACGTGGAGGCGCTGACGGGGCTTGCGGCGCTCGCGAACGCGCGGCACGACTTCCGTGGGGCGCGGAAGTGGGGCGAGAGCGCGCTCAAGGAGGCCCCGAAGCGCTGGTCGACGTACCCCGTCCTGATCGACGCGTACAGCGGCCTGGGCAACGCGAAGGCGGTGGGCAAGGCGCTTGAGACCCTGCAGGAGCTGCGCTCGGGCAGCCCCGTGATGGTGCGGGCCGGGCAGGTGTACCGGGACCGCGGCTGGCGCGAGGACGCGGCGGCGACGCTGACGGACGCGGCGGCGCTGGCGGAAGGGCCCGCGGAGAAGGCCTTGTGCCTCCACCGGGTGGGCGAGCTGGCGTGGGAGCGGGGCGAGCCGACGGAGGCCCTGCGCTACTACGATGCGGCGCTCGCCGCGGACCCGGACCACCACCCCTCCCTGGCGGGGAAGGGCCGCGCGCTCGCCGCCCTCGGCCGTACGCCGGAGGCGCTGAACGCCTACCGTAGTGCGCTGACCCGGCAGCCCGCGCCCGAATACGCCCTGGCCTTGGGCGAGTTGTACGAGTCGCTGCGCCTGATTCCGGCGGCGCGCGCGCAGTACGACGTACTGAGGGCCCGGGTGAAGCAGGAAGAGGTCAACGGCGTCAACGACGAACGGGTCCTGGGCCTGTACGAGGCGGACCACGGCGACCCGGACGAGGCGGTGCGGCGTCTCCGGGCGGAGTTCAAGCGGCATGCGAGCCCGGAGGTGGCGGACGCGCTGGGCTGGGCGCTGCACCGGGCCGGCGACGACGAACTGGCCCTGAAATACGCCACGAAGGCAACGGACAAGGGCCCGCGCAGCGCGCCCTTCTCGTACCACCGGGGCGAGATCGAGCGGGAGCTCGGCAGATACGGAGCGGCCCGCCGCCACATCGGCGAGGCCCTCCGCATCAACCCCTACTTCTCCCCGCTGCTGGCCCCGGCGGCCCAATCAGCCATGGAGTCGCTCGGCGACCCCCCGGAGGGCGGCCCGGAACAGATGTACGCCCCAGCCCCGAAGCCGATGTACGCCCCGTCCCCGAAGCCGACCCGGGAACCCTCGGTCAGAGATTCCCCCGCTTCTCCTGCTCCCGCTCGATCGCCTCGAACAGGGCCTTGAAGTTGCCCTTGCCGAAGCCCATCGAGCCGTGGCGTTCGATCATCTCGAAGAAGACCGTCGGGCGGTCCTGGACCGGCTTGGTGAAGATCTGGAGCAAGTAGCCGTCCTCGTCACGGTCGACCAGGATCTTCAGTTCGCGCAGGGTCTCGACGGGGACGCGGGTCTCACCGGCCCAGTCGCCGAGGGTGTCGTAGTACGAGTCGGGAGTGTCCAGGAACTTGACGCCCGCCGCGCGCATCGTGCGTACGGACTCCACGATGTCGTTCGTGGCGAGCGCGATGTGCTGGACGCCCGCGCCGCCGTAGAACTCCAGGTACTCGTCGATCTGGGACTTCTTCTTGGCGATGGCGGGCTCATTGATCGGGAACTTCACCTTCAAAGTGCCGTCCGCGACCACCTTCGACATCAGCGCGCTGTACTCCGTCGCGATGTCGTCGCCCACGAACTCCTTCATGTTCGTGAAGCCCATGACCTTGTTGTAGAAGGCGACCCACTCGTTCATCTTGCCGAGTTCGACGTTGCCGACGCAGTGGTCGATCGCCTGGAAGGTCCGCTTGGCCGGCGGCTCGACGATCGGGGAAGCGGACGAGAAGCCGGGCAGGTAGGGGCCGTCGTAGCCGGTGCGCTCGACGAGGGTGTGGCGGGTCTTGCCGTATGTCGCGATGGCGGCGAGCACCACCGTGCCGTTCTCGTCCTTGAGCTCGTACGGCTCGGTGATCCCGCGCGCGCCGTGCTCGACGGCGTACGCGTACGCCGCACGCGCGTCCGGCACCTCGATGGCGAGGTCGACGACGCCGTCGCCGTGCTCGGCGACATGGCTCTCCAGGAAGTGCCCCCAGTCCGTCGACGCCTTGATGACGGAGGTGAGGACGAACCGGGCGGCGCCGTTCGTGAGGACGTAGGAGGCGGTCTCGCGGCTGCCCGTCTCCGGGCCCGCGTACGCCACGAGTTTCATTCCGAAGGCCGTCGAGTAGTAGTGGGCCGCCTGCTTGGCGTTGCCCACGGCGAAGACGACCGCGTCCATTCCCTTGACCGGGAAGGGATCTGCCTCGCGCGCGGTGTGGGGGGTGCCGGAGGTGGCCGAGGTGGGCTGGGTGTTCGCGGTAGCTGCCATATCCGCAGGCTCCCGCCGTATCGCAAGGTGCGCAATAGTTCGCGTTTTTGCTGGGCAATCTGACCAGTGGCAGGTCAGTATGGCGGGGCTATCTGTACATGATGACCACCGCCACAGAGGAGACCGAGGCCACCATGACGATCGATCATCTGGACGGCAGGCTGATCGTGCTGCTCGCCCGCGAGCCCCGTATCGGCGTCCTGGAGGCGTCCCGGCGGCTCGGCGTCGCGCGCGGCACCGTGCAGGCCCGGATGGACCGCCTTCAGTCGAACGGAGTCATCCGCGGCTTCGGCCCGGACGTCGATCCGGCGGCCCTCGGCTACCCCGTCACCGCCTTCGCCACGCTGGAGATCAAACAGGGTCAGGGGGCCGATGTACGGGCGCATTTGGCGACCGTCGCCGAAGTGCTCGAACTGCACACGATCACCGGCCACGGCGACATGCTCTGCCGCCTCGTCGCCCGGTCGAACGCGGATCTCCAACGTGTGATCGACCGGGTGGTGGGTTTTGATGGCATCGTCCGGGCCTCCACGGCGATCGTCATGGAGAACCCTGTTCCGCTGCGGATCATCCCGTTGGTCGAACAGGCGTCAGGGGACGCCTGACGCGGGTAGGTAGGGATACGAACAACGGGCGCCGGGAGACTCCCGGCGCCGTGTCCACCACTGACTGCGAGGTGAGCAGTTCATTGAACCCTCTCCCGCCGAAGCACGGAGATTCCTGGCTCACGTCGGCTGCGGGTCATCGACCCACCAGCTCTTACACGCTCAACACCAGCCGGGTTGGAACCAGCCCGGGTGTATGAAGTTTTGGAGGGCACCGCTCATGCGCGCTTGGCTCTCGCAACGCATGCCAATGATCCTAACAGCCAATGGTGAGACGGGAATTCGCCCTGGCGGAGGTACCCGGTGAACTTCTGGGACTACCTCGGCAACCGCCACCAGCAGTTGCTGACGGACGCGTACCAACACGCAAGCGCGGTCTTCCAGTGCATGGTCGTGGCGACCGTCATCGGAGTACTGATCGGCGTCATCACGTACCGCAGCGAGTGGGCGGGCAATCTGGCCACGACCGCCACCTCCACCCTGCTGACCATCCCGTCGCTCGCCATGATCGGTCTGCTGATCCCGATCGTCGGGCTCGGTGTCGCGCCGACCGTCATCGCACTGACCCTGTACGGGCTGCTCCCGATCGTGCGCAACGCCATCGTCGGCCTGCGTGGCGTCGACCCCTCCCTGGTCGATGCCGCGAAGGGCATCGGGATGTCGCGGATCGCCCGCCTGATGCGGGTGGAACTGCCGATCGCCTGGCCGCCGATCCTCACCGGCATCCGTGTGTCGACGCAGATGCTGATGGGCATCGCCGCCATCGCCGCGTACGCGTCGGGCCCCGGCCTCGGCAACGAGATCTTCCGCGGCATCGGCTCGCTCGGCAGCAAGAACGCGCTCAACCAGGTGCTCGCGGGCACGCTCGGGATCATCATCCTGGCGCTGCTCTTCGACGCCGCGTACGTCCTGATCGGCCGCCTTACGATCCCGAGGGGTATCCGTGTCTGAGACCACCGCGACCGCCGAGGACACTGCGGCCCCGGCCGCCACGACCGGCGCGACGATCGAGCTTGAGAACCTCACCAAGCGCTACCCGGGCAGCAGCGACCCCGCCGTGGACAGCGTCAGCATGGAGATCAAGGCGGGCGAGATCGTCATCTTCGTCGGCCCGTCGGGCTGCGGTAAGTCGACCACGCTGAAGATGATCAACCGGCTCATCGAACCGACCAGCGGCCGCATCCGCATCGGCGGCGAGGACGTCACCGACATGGACCCGGTGAAGCTGCGCCGCAAGATCGGCTACGCGATCCAGGCGTCGGGGCTCTTCCCGCACATGACGGTGGCTCAGAACATCGCGCTCGTACCGAAGATGATCGGCTGGGGGAAGTCGCGGATCAAGGACCGGATCGAGGAGATGCTCGACCTGGTCGGGCTCGACCCCGTCGAGTTCCACAACCGCTATCCGCGCCAGCTCTCCGGCGGTCAGCAGCAACGCGTGGGCGTGGCAAGGGCGTTGGCGGCCGATCCGCCGGTGCTGCTGATGGACGAGCCGTTCGGCGCCGTCGACCCGATCACCCGCGACCACCTCCAGGACGAGCTGATCCGGCTCCAGCACGAGCTGCACAAGACGATCGTCTTCGTCACCCACGACTTCGACGAGGCCATCAAGCTCGGCGACCGCATCGCGGTCCTGCGGGAGCGCTCGCACATCGCGCAGTTCGACACCCCGGAGGCCATCCTCACCAACCCCGCCGACGACTTCGTCTCGGGCTTCGTGGGTGCGGGCGCGGCCCTGAAGCGGCTGAACCTCACCCGCGTACGCGATGTGGAGATCGCGGACTTCGCGACGGTGACCGTCGACGACCCGTTGCAGGAGATCTTCAACAAGCTGCGGGCCAGCGGCACCAATGAACTGCTGCTCCTCGACAAGCGCGGCCGCCCCTACAAGTGGCTGCGGCGCGGCGACCTGATGCGCGCCAAGGGCTCCCTGGCCCGCGCGGGCACCCTCGTGCACGACACCGTCACCCGCGACGCCACCCTGCGCGACGCGCTCGAAGCGGTCCTCACGGACAACGCGGGGCGGGTCGCGGTCACCGGGCGGCGCGGCGAGTACACGGGTGTGGTGGACATGGAGACCCTGATGAACTCCGTCCACGAAATGCTGGAGGCCGACCGGCTCGACGCCGTGGAGCACCAGCACGAACTGGAGGAGCAGCGCGCCCTGTTGACCCACCATGAGCAGGAGGGCGACGGAGGGGCGGCGAAGGCGTGAGCGGCATCCCCGGGAGCAACCCCCGGATCCCCGAGCACAGAACGTCCCCCGGCAACGGGGCCGACGACGACCGGCCCGAGGGCGAGCACGACGTCAAGGGCCACCCGTTCCGCGACTCCGGAGAGGGCGAGCCGGAGCCCGCGCCCCCGCCGGACACGGGCCAGGCGCGGCGGATCGGCTGGCAGAAGCTCACCTTCCTGCCCGCGGTGCTCGCGGTGATCCTCCTGATCACCTGGTGGTGGTTCGAGCAGGCCGACCTGGACTCGATCGCCACGAACGCCCTGGCGGACGGCAATGTCTGGCTCAGGCTCCGTCAGCACATCCAACTGACGGCGATCTCCACCTTCTTCGTACTGATCATCGCGATCCCGCTGGGCATCCTGCTGACCCGCAAGAAGCTGCGCAAGGCGGCGCCCGTCGCCATGGCCGTCGCCAACATCGGCCAGGCGACCCCGGCGATCGGTCTCCTGGCCCTCCTGGTGATCTGGATCGGCATCGGCGAGAAGGCGGCCCTGATCGGCATCATCATCTACGCCGTCCTGCCGGTCCTCTCCAACACGATCGCGGGCCTGAACGCCAATGACCCGACCTTGCTGGAGGCCGCGCGCGGCATCGGCATGTCGGCGTGGGGGGTCCTGGGCAAGGTCGAACTCCCGCTGGCCGTACCGCTGATCCTCGCGGGTGTGCGCACCGCGCTCGTACTGAACGTCGGCACGGCGACACTCGCCACGTTCGGCGGTGGCGGCGGTCTCGGCGACCTGATCACCACCGGCATCACCACGCAGCGGATGCCGGTGCTCATGCTCGGCTCGATCCTGACGATCGCGCTCGCACTCCTTGTGGACTGGCTGGCTTCGCTGGCCGAACTGGTCCTTCGTCCGCGCGGGTTGGAGGCGGGTTCATGAGGGTTACGTTGCGTACGGTGGCCGTCGGCATGCTGGGCGGGGCCCTGCTCGTGAGCTGCGGGCTCACCAGCGGCAGCCCCATGGTGGACGACGTCAAGCCGGGCACGATCGGCGAGGGGCTTCCCCTGAAGGGCGCCGATCTCACCGTCACCTCCAAGGAGTTCACCGAGCAGCTGATCCTCGGCGCGATCATGGGCATCGCCTTCGAGGCGGCCGGCGCGGACGTCCTCGACCGGACGGGCATCCAGGGCTCGATCGGCGCCCGCGAGGCCGTCAAGGGCGGTGACGCGGACGCCATGTACGAGTACACGGGCACCGCATGGATCACGTACCTGGGCAACTCCGAACCCATCGACGATCCGCAGCAGCAGTGGCAGGCGGTGCGCGACGCGGATCTGAAGAACGGCGTCACCTGGCTGGCGCCGTCCACGCTGAACAACACCTACGCCCTGGCCATGAACCAGAAGAACAGGGCCAAATACAAGACAAAGACCCTCTCCGACGTGGCCGCCCTCGCCAAGTCGGACCCGAAGGCGGTCACGCTGTGTGTGGAGAGCGAGTTCGCCTCGCGCGAGGACGGTCTGCCGGGCATGCAGAAGGAGTACGGGATGAGCATCCCGAACTCCAACATCACCAAGATGGACACCGGGATCATCTACACCCAGGCCGCCAAGGGGACGTGCACGTTCGGCGAGGTCTTCACCACCGACGGCCGCATCAAGGCGATGAACCTGACGCCGATGGAGGACGACAAGCACTTCTTCCCCAACTACAACGCGGCTCCGGAAATCAACAGCAAGGCGCTGAAGGAACACCCGGAGATGGCGGAGGTCCTGACCCCCATCACGAAGAAGCTGAACAACACGGTGGCGCGGGAGCTGAACTCCAAGGTGGATGTGGACGGGCAGGATCCGCATGAGGTGGCGAAGGACTGGCTGGTCGAGGAGGGGTTCGTCAAGGAGTAACTTACAAAGACTCCGTTGCAAAGAGAGTGTTGCAACGAAGTCTTTGCATGTCTACGCTGAGGAGCATGACGGAAGAGCCGGAGCCTCGGAAGGTTCACACCCTCACCCCCCACTCGCTGCGGGGACTCGCCCATCCCCTGCGCATGCAGCTGCTCATCTCGCTGCGGCGGGATGGCCCGGCGACTGCCTCCCAACTGGCCGACCGCCTGGGCGAGTCCAGCGGATCGACGAGCTATCACCTGCGCCAGCTGGCGGCCCACGGTTTCGTCGAGGATGCCCCGGAGCGCGGCAAGGGACGCGAGCGGTGGTGGCAGTCGGCGCACCAGGGGACACGCCTCGACGAGACGCTCATGAACGACCCGGACCCGACGGTGCGCGGCGCGGTCGGCGTCTACCTCCACGAGGTCGCAACGTTCCACGCCACAGAGCTCTCCACCTGGATCGGTACGCAGCACGACTGGCCCGCGGAGTGGGCGGAAAGCTCGGACATCAGCGACTACACACTGCGCCTGACGCCCGAGATCACTGTCGAACTGGCCGCCAAGGTCAACGAACTCATCGAGAGCTACCGCGAGTTGGCGGTCGACGAGGACACCCCCGGATCCGCCAAGGTGCGCCTGCACACCCACGTCTTCCCGACGCACTACACCGAGTGAGAGGTCTCAGCCATGCACCCCGACATACACCTGCGGCTACACCACTCCCGAGCCGCGGAGCTGCACTTAGCGGCACCTGAACGCTCCAGGCACCCCCATCTACGTACTCAACTGGGCTGGACCATGGTCGAGTTGGGCCTGCGCCTGGTCAGCAGCTCGGAACCTTGCCGCCCCGCTCCAGGGACCGCAGCGCGTCGATCGTGCCCTCAAGCGTCGTGACCGGAATCAGTTGAAGCCCCTTCGGCTTCTCCGCCTCCGCGTCCGCGCACTCGGCCTTGGGGACCAGGAAGACGGTGGCGCCGTCGCGCCTCGCGGCCTGCGTCTTCATGGAGACACCGCCGACCGGGCCGACCTTGCCGTCGGCGGAGATCGTGCCGGTGCCCGCGATGTCGCGGCCGCCGGTGAGGTCGCCGCCGCTGCCGTTCCCGTCGATGAGGTCGATGATGCCGAGGGAGAGGAAGAGGCCCGCGCTCGGGCCGCCGATCTTGCCGAGGTCGACCTCGACCTTCACCTTGTCCGTACCGTCCACGCCGCTCTCGTCGAGGTAGGCAAGCGCGGCCCGCGTGGCGGTGTCCTGCGACTTCTTCATGTCGCCGAGGTTGTGCTTCTCGACTTCCTTCACGTCGTCGCCGGTGGGATAGACCGAGTCCTTGGGCATCACGGACCGGTCCGTACGGAACCAGCCGTCCACCACGTCGCTCAGGCTGACGTCCGTCTCGGGGCCCGTGGCCACGATCGTCGTCATCCGCAGCTGCCCCTTGGGCTCCCGGGTGGGGGCGCCGGTGATCGTGATGACCCGCTTGCCCTCGCTCTCCCCGAGTACGTTCGCCGTCGACCCCGGCTGGGCCACGACGAACGGCAGCGGCACCAGGCCCGCGACGGCGAGCAGGGCGACCACGGGGACGGCGCAGACGCCGAGGGCCTTGGGGCGCGAGAGGCTGGAGAGGCTGGAGAGGGAGAACACGGGATCAATCTAACGTGACCGGATCAGCACGCTCGCCTCACCTCAAGGCATCGGCCACCTCACGCGCCGCGTCCACCACCCGCGGCCCCACCCGCTCCGGCACGGAGTCCGCCAGCATGACGACGCCCACGCTGCCCTCTATCCCGGTGACACCCACCAGGGGCGCCGCCGCCCCGCTCGCACCGGCCTCCAGCTCGCCGTGGGTGAGCGCGTAACCGGGGTCGGTCCCCGAGCCCTGGCGCGCCGCGAGGATCGCGCGTCCCGCGGCCCCGCGGTCGAGGGGGTGGCGGAAGCCCGTCCGGTAGGCCACGTGGTAATCCGTCCAGGTGGGCTCGACCACGGCGACCGCGAGGGCCTCCGTGCCGTCCACCAGCGTCAGGTGCGCGGTGGCACCTATGTCCTCCGCGAGGGAGCGCAACGCGGGCAGCGCGGCCTCCCGCACCAGCGGATGCACCTGGCGACCCAGCCTGAGCACCCCGAGGCCCACCCTGGCCCGGCCACCCAGGTCCCTGCGGACCAGCGCGTGCTGCTCCAGGGTGGCGAGCAGCCGGTACACCACGGTGCGGTTCACACCGAGCTTGTTCGACAGCTCGGTGACGGTGAGTCCATGATCGGTGTCGGCCAACAGCTTGAGGACACGCAGTCCTCGGTCGAGCGTCTGGGAAGTCTCCGCGGTCACGACGCCCACTCCTTAGGTGAGGGTCGACGGCCCCTTTACGCGGCGGTTGCGTCGCCGGTCCCGTGGGCGACGCGCGTCAGAGGCCGCCGGTCGGAACTCCGGCTGCGCTCCGCGGCGGCGCTGCCACGGGGCGTTTACGTTGCGGGGGACAGTAGCGAGGCCGTCCCGCTCAGCGGAAGACTCCGTCCAGAATCCGGGCACCTCGATGCGAGCTGCGCCCCTCATTGCCCCATTACGCGGGGCACGAGCAGTGTGGTGTGCACCACCTCTCCACATGGAACACACCCTTCCGTGGCGGGCCCGCGCAAGGACCCCAGCGACCCCGGCGGCCCCAGCGACCTCAGCGCATCCGCGTAGCCCACTCCCCGACCTTCGCGATGCGCTGCCGCAGCTGTCCCGCCGTCGCCTCCGCGCTCGGCGGGCCGCCGCAGGTGCGGCGGAGCTCCGTGTGGATCACGCCGTGCGGCTTGCCGCTCTGATGGACGTACGCGCCGACCATCGTGTTGAGCTGCTTGCGCAGTTCGAGCAGCTCCTTGTGGGAGACCACGGGCCGCCGCTCGGCCGGGAGTTCGAGAAGATCCGCCTCCTCGTCCGGCCGCTTCTTGCTGTGCGCTATCTGCCGTGCCTGCCGCTTCTGGAGCAGCATCTGCACCTGGTCGGGTTCGAGCAGACCGGGGATGCCGAGATAGTCCTGCTCCTCCTCGCTCCCCGGGTGCGCCTGCATACCGAATTCGGCACCGTCGAAGAGCACCCGGTCGAACACGGCGTCGGACTCGAGCGCCTCGAAGGAGAACTGCTCCTGCTCCCCCGTGTCCTCGTCCTGCTCCTTGTTCGCCTCGTCCATCTCCTTCTCGGACTCGGCGTAGGGGTCCTCTTCCCCTTCCTTCTTCGGCTTGTCGAGCGCGTGGTCGCGCTCGACCTCCATCTCGTTGGCGAAGCCGAGCAGGTCGGGGACGGTGGGCAGGAAGACGGACGCCGTCTCGCCGCGCCGCCGTGACCGCACGAAACGCCCCACGGCCTGCGCGAAGAAGAGCGGAGTGGAGATCGTGGTGGCATACACACCCACCGCGAGGCGCGGGACGTCGACGCCTTCCGACACCATGCGGACCGCGACCATCCAGCGGTCGTCCCCGTCGCTGAAGTCGTCGATCCGCTTCGATGCGCCCGTGTCGTCGGAGAGGACGACCGTCGCCTTCGTCCCGGTGATCTCCCGGATCAGCTTGGCGTAGGCGCGCGCGGAGTCCTGGTCGGAGGCGATGACGAGCCCGCCCGCGTCCGGGATGGCCTTCCTGACCTCGGTGAGCCGCTGGTCGGCAGCCTTGAGCACGTTCGGCATCCACTCGCCGCGCGCGTCGAGGGCCGTCCGCCAGGCCTGCGAGATCGCGTCCTTGGTCATGGGCTCGCCGAGCCGCGCGGCGATCTCATCACCGGCCTTCGTGCGCCAGCGCATGTTGCCGGAGTAGGAGAGGAAGATGACGGGCCGGACGACGCCGTCGCCGAGCGCGCTGCCGTATCCGTACGTGTAATCGGCGGAGGACCGCCGGATGCCGTCGTTACCTTCCTCGTACGTGACGAAGGGGATCGGGTTGGTGTCGGACCTGAACGGCGTACCGGTGAGCGCGAGCCGCCGCGTCGCGGGCTCGAACGCCTCCAGGCAGGCCTCGCCCCAGGACTTCGAGTCACCGGCGTGGTGGATCTCGTCGAGGATGACGAGGGTCTTGCGCTGTTCCACCCGATTCCGGTGCAGCATGGGCCGCACGCCCACACCCGCGTACGTGATCGCGACGCCGTGGTACTCCTTGCTGAGCGGGCCCGCGCTGTACTCCGGGTCCAGCTTGATCCCGATGCGGGCCGCCGCCTCCGCCCACTGCTTCTTCAGGTGCTCGGTCGGCGCGACCACGGTGACCTGCTGCACGACATGGTGGTGCAGGAGCCAGGACGCGAGCGTCAGCGCGAAGGTCGTCTTGCCGGCCCCGGGCGTCGCGACGGCGAGGAAGTCACGCGGCTGCTCCTGCAGATACCGCTCCATCGCACCCTGCTGCCAGGCACGCAGCTTGTTGGCCGTGCCCCACGGGGCCCGGCCGGGAAAGGCGGGAGAGAGGTGGTGGGAGGAGGCGGAGTTGGCGGCGGTGGTAGTCACGGTCTCCGGTTTTGGCACTCGGGTGCGGACGACAGCTGCGTACGACAGGTACGTACGACAACCGGGCCACCCTACCGGTGACCCTGCCGCTCCCCGGGGTTGACGGCGTCACGTCCACCCCGGGTGCGACAGGGGTCACATGGCCTCGTGCAGCCCTCGCAGCCGCCGGGAGATCAACCCCACATCGTCCAGGCCGCCGCTCGCCACCTCGATGACCAGCTTGTACGCCTCGTCCTGGTCCACGTCGACCATGTCAGCGCCGTTGAAGTCGAGGAACACGACGGTGCTCATCCACGCCATGCGCTTGTTGCCGTCGACCAAGGGGTGGTTCACGGCAAGCGACTGGAGCAGCGCGGCGGCCTTCTCGAACAGGTCCGTGTACGCCTCGATGCCGAACATCTGCGACTGGGGACGGTGGACGGCCGAGCTGAGGAGCCCCAGATCACGTACTGCGACTTCCTGCTCCCCACAGGCAAGCTCCGCCAGGTCCAGGACCTCCTGGACCGTGAGGTACTTCATCTACTCCCCCAGCCTCCGCAGCAGGTCGGCGTGGCCCGCCGCGTACTTGGCCCCCAGACGGCGGACGGTCGCGCGGTCCGCCTCCTGCTCCAGATACCGGTCGATCGCCTGAAGCACTATGGCGTGCATGCTGCGCCCCTCCTCCTCGGCACGCAGCTTGAGCGCCTCTTGCTGATCGTCGCGCATACGAAGGTTCATAGCCATACCACGATGGTACCGCCTATGGGGTCATGGCGGTACTGGTTAAGGCGACCGCTCCCGCAGCCGCGTCCCCACCCACGCCCCCACCAGGGCGACCGCCGCCATCGGCAGGAAGACGGCGACGAAGGCCCCTGGATGGGACCCGCCCGCCTCGCCCACGCCGTGCCCCGCGCCCACCATTCCGCCGCCGAGCGCGGCGAAGGCGGCCCCTCCGGCGGCGAGCAGCAGGGCATTCGAGAGCCCGTCGGAGATCTGCAGGGCGGCGGAGTTCGCGCCCGCGTCCTGCGGCGGCGAGAGCCTGAGCAGCAGCACGCTGGTCGATGCGATGACCATGCCCATGCCGAAGCAGCCGAAGCCCCAGGCAACGGCGACGATCCACACGGGCACGGCATGGATGAGCACGCTGGGCGCGGCGACGATGGCGGAGGCGACAAGGATCATGCCGATCACCATCAGCTTGCTCCGGTGGGGCTCCATACGCGGCCGCGACTGTACATACGACCCGAGCGCCCAGGTGGCGCCGCCCACCGCCAGCGAGAGCCCGGCCATGGTCGGGCTGAGCCCCCGCTCGGTGACCAGCATCAGCGGCACGAAGGACTCGGCGGCGATGAAGGACCCCGCGGCGATGCCGCGCAGAAGCACGACGGAGGGCAGCCCGCGCAGGGCCCGGTAGGCCCCGCGGGGCAGCAGCCCGAGCACTGCCGGGACGAGTACGGCGGCACCGACCGCCGCAGGGAGCAGCGACAGCCAGCGCAGATCCTGACCCGCGTACTGGAGGAGCCCGGCCCCCAACGAGATCCCCAGGGCGAGCCGGATGCGCCGCCGGTCGAAGGCCTCGACGGGCGCGGCGGGGTCGACGGGCCCGGAGGCGGTGCGCCGGATGGCGGGCAGCGCGAGCGCGAGCGGCCCGACGACAAGAACAGGGATCCCGACGAAGACCCAGCGCCACCCCAGGTGCTCCGTGACGGTCCCGGAGACCAGCGGCCCGACCACGGACGGCACGACCCAACTGGCCGCGAACGCAGCGAGGATGGAGGGGCGCAGATGCTCCGGATAAGCCCGGCTGACGACGACGTACAGGGCGACGATCACAAGCCCGCCCCCGAGCCCCTGCACGGCCCGCCCGAGGATGAACATCCACATGGCCCCGGCGGTTCCGGCAAGCAACAGCCCCGCGGCGAAGGCGGCGATCCCGCCGGCAAGCGGCCCGAGCGGCCCACGCCGATCGGCCCACTGCCCGGCGAGCACCATCCCGAACACCTCCGCCCCTGGACCCCTCGGGCGGCGATATCGGTGCGTCGAGCGGCCGATGACCCCTGTCCGAAGTCGCTGCCCTTCTGGTCCCTTGGTCGTACGTCTCCGACTCCCCGAATCAGCAGGCGCCGTCGGTGACCTCGGCGCTCACGAGGTAGTCCTCGCGCGAAACGTGCATGCAGTAGACGTCCTTGGTGTGGGCGGTGCTGACTTCGTAGCGGTCGTCGGACGCCTCGTGCACCCGGAGTCCGATCGCATGGGCAGGACCCTCGCCGGTGGCCTCGATGGCACGTTCAATGCGCCCCGCATAGCCACTGCTGTAGCCGCTCTCGAGTCCCTCCGGACTGTCGTCGTAAGCGCCGTCGAGCTCATCGGTGACCGCGTACACGGCATCGTGGAGCTCGCCCTCGCTCCACCGCGTACTCGTGTAGAAGTAATAGACCCCGCCACCGGCGAGGAGCAGCAGCACCACGATGAGGAACAGCCCCACAGGGCTGTTGGCGTTCAAGACGTACCGGCTCGTCCCCCAGTTGCTGCGGACAAAGACGGGCTCCTGGGCATCGTTTGGGCTGCTCATGCCAAGAACTTTACGATCGCCCGTTCCCGGATGCGTACGTCACGAAGTCGGCCCATGCGGTTGGGGCGAAGGCGAGTTGGGGGCCCTGGGGGGTCTTGGAGTCGCGGAGGTGGATGGTGGTGGGGGTGGTGGCTACCTCTACGCAGTCACCCGACTCGTTGCTACTGCTGAAGCTGCTCTTGCGCCACTCCAGGGCGATCTCGACGCAGTCCTCGCCGTTACTGCTGCTGCTGTAGCTGCTCTTGAACCAGTTCAGCTCGGAGGTTTCCCCGGCAGAGGCCTTGCGGATCATGTCTCTCCCAGCACTTGCTCGATGAAGGCGCGCGACTCCCGTGGCGGAAGAGCCCGGGCCCGGATGATTCCATACCGCAGTTCGAGGATGCGGAGCTGCCTCAGATCGGAGACCGGACGGCCCCCGAACTCACCGTCAGAGCGGCCCATTGCCGTGCCATCCCCGAACTTCAGCAACTCAATCAGGCCGCCCGTCCCGGGGTGGTCACCACAGACCGTCGGCATCACCTGAATCTCGACGTTCCGCAACTCCCCAACCTCCAACAGGCGTTCGAGCTGTCGGCGCAGGACCATTGTCCCTCCGATCGGCCGCCGCAGCGTCACCTCTTCCTGGACGAAGCTGAACTCAGGCGCAGGCGACCGCTCGAAGATCGACTGGCGTGCCATTCGCGCAGCCACCAGGCGCTCCAGCTCCTCGTCCGAGTACGCGGGCCGACGCGTCCCCAAGAGCGCCCGCGCGAACTCGTACGTCTGCAAGAGGCCATGGATGTTGTGATTGCTGTACAACCCCAACTCCACCGCCCTCTCCTCCAACTTCGCCAGCTCCCGCACCTTCTTCGGATACCGAGCCTCCCGCATCTCCTTCTTCATGGCGGAGACAAGCCCACCCGCGCCAAGGACCTCATCGACCTTGTCCAGATACTCGGGACGAGGGATCCGCGCCCCGCGCTCGATCTTCCGGATCAGGTCCTCCCCGTACCCGATGGCCTCCCCGAACTCCGCCACGCGAAGGCCCGCAGCCTCCCTCCGCAACTTGAGATGGTGACCCGCCATCTCGACCACCGCACTGATCTCGTCCTCGGGGTCGACGTCCCAACCAGGCTCATCCGCCCCGTCGTTACGCCCCACATCACCACGCCCAACGTCCACCGCGCCCACCTCCGACGTGCCGTCCAAGCCCAACGCGCACTCGTACCCAGACGTCACCCGGGACAGCCGGGACAACCCGGGACAAGCACCGGACAAACGCGGTACGCACAGCCCGCACCGCTATTCACGGTACGCACGAACGACCACGCTGAGTGACGTGAACCAAGAATCCGTCCGACCCCGGACGACCCAGACCCCCGTACACCAGTTCACGATCCTGCTCTCCGCCACACGCAGAGGCGCCCGCCTGGCACGGCTGCTCGCGACCGATCAACTCCGCACATGGGGACTGCCGTTCGAGACGGCAGAGCAGATCGTCGCCGAGCTGGCGAGCAACGCCGCACTGCACGGCCACGTACCCGGTAGAAGCTTCCGCCTGGCCCTGACACTCACCGAGACGGCCACGCTCCGTATCGAGGTGACCGACGCACGAGCGGACCGCCACCCACCGGCCGAACCCCAACTGCCCTCCCCGGACGCTGAGTCAGGCAGAGGGCTGCTCCTGGTCGCGGCACTGTCCGACCGGTGGGGTACGGATCTGCGCCCGGCTCCCTGCAAAACTATCTGGGCGGAAATCGAAACCGCCCCGCCCACCCCCTGTTCGTGAACGCCGTATGGCAGTCCCGTTGCAGCGGCAGCTGATCCCTTGGCGGGCCCGCCGGCCACGGCTACGTTCAAGGAGTCAGGTCGACGACTTGGCCGTGTGCCCGAGTGGTTTAGGGGCTGGACTGCAAATCCAGTAACGCGGGTTCGATTCCCGCCACGGCCTCTGAATGAAGAGGTGACCCCCTATGGGGTCACCTCTTTTTCATTGCGTTCATTGCACCGGGTTCCCGTGAAGCATCTCTCATTTTCTCAGGGGAACCACACGAACATGTAACTCCAACTACTCGTTCCAGTAACGGAGTTGGGCTGGCCCTCGCATTTCTCCACATACTCCGGAGACAGTTCTGCGACACCACTCGGCACCTCGACTCCAGGGGGAGAATTGCGTATTCACGCGAAGAGAGCGTGCACGGCCGCCATGGCCGCGGCCACCGCCGTGGCCCTCGCCGCAGGCATGACCGGCCCGGCATCGGCGAAGGCGGATCGCGACCGCGAGCGTGCGGCAACAGCAACGGCAGCAGCGCAGGGCGAGGCGCGCACGCCCGCCACCGCCCGGCATCACATCACCCTCATCACCGGCGACCGCGTGAGCGTCGACGCCAAGCGCCGCGTCACCGCGATCAAACCGGCCGCGGGACGCGAACGCATACCCGCACGGACGCTTCGCACGCCGACGGGCCACACTCTGGTGATCCCGGCCGACGCACAGCGTCTGATCGCAACCGGGAAGCTCGACCAACGCCTGTTCGACATCACCGAGTTGAGCAAGAAGGACAACCGCAGGGCCCAGCAGAAGGGCCTCAAGCTGATCGTCGACTACAAGGGCGCCGCAGCCGGGTCCCGGTCCGATCTGCGGGCCGCTGGTGACACGACCGTACGCCGGACCCTGAAGACCCTGAACGCCGACGCCATCACCACGCCCGCCAAGGACGCACCCGACCTGTGGAAGGCCCTCACCACCGAGCGGGGCGACTCCACCGCGTCCACCGCATCCGGCATCGACCGGATCTGGCTGGACGGCACCCGCAAGGCGAGCCTCGACAAGAGCGTGCCGCAGATCGGCGCCCCCAAGGCGTGGGAGGCCGGTTTCGACGGCAAGGGCGTCAAGATCGCCGTCCTGGACACCGGCGTCGACGCAACCCACCCGGACCTCAAGGGCCAGGTCGCCGCCGCGAAGAACTTCACGACCTCGCCCGACACCAAGGACCGTGTCGGCCACGGCACGCACGTCGCATCCACCGCCGCGGGCACGGGCGCGAAGTCCGGCGGCAAGTTCAAGGGCGTGGCGCCCGGCGCCAAGCTCCTCAACGGCAAGGTCCTCGACGACACCGGCGCCGGCTCGGACTCCGAGGTCATCGCGGGCATGGAGTGGGCGGCCGACCAGGGTGCCGACATCGTCAACCTCAGCCTCGGCGGCGACGACGAGGCCGGTGTCGACCCGCTGGAAGCCACCGTGAACAAGCTCTCCAAGGACAAAGGCATCCTCTTCGCGATCGCCGCGGGCAACGACGGGTATCCCCGCAGCGTCGGCTCGCCCGCCAGCGCGGACGCGGCCCTCACCGTCGGCGCGGTCGACGACAACGACAAGCTCGCCGACTTCTCCAGCCAGGGCCCGCGCGTCGGCGACGGCGCCATCAAGCCCGACGTGACGGCACCCGGCGTGGACATCACCGCGGCCGCCGCCCCCGGCAGCGACATCGAGAAGGAGGTCGGCCAGAAGCCCGACGGCTATCTGACGATCTCCGGTACGTCGATGGCGACCCCGCACGTGGCAGGGGCGGCCGCCCTGCTGAAGCAGCAGCACCCGAACTGGAAGCACGCCGAACTGAAGGGCGCACTCACCGCATCCACGAAGGACGGCGGCCACAAGTACACGCCCTACCAGCAGGGTTCGGGACGCATCGCCGTCGACGAGGCCATCAAGCAGACGGTCGTCGCCAAACCCGCGTCCCTCAACTTCGGCACCCAGCAGTGGCCACACACCGACGACAAGCCGGTCACCAAGAAGTTGACGTACAAGAACCTGGGCAGCGAGGCCATCACCCTGGACCTCACCGTGCAGACCACGAACCCCAAGGGCGACCCGGCCCCGGCCGGCTTCTTGAAGCTCGCCGCGAAGACCGTGAAGGTCCCCGCCGGTGGCACGGCGGCCGTCGACCTGACCGCCGACACGAAGCTCGGCGGCACGGCCGACGGGACGTACTCGGCGTACGTCGTGGCGACCGGCGCGGGCCAGACGGTCCGCACGGCGGCCGTGGTCGACCGTGAGATCGAGCGGCATGAAGTGACGATCAAGACGATCGGCCGTGACGGGAAGCCCGCGCCGCACTACCAGACGCTGTTCGCGGCCATCACCGGAGGCGACAAGGGCGAAAACCTCTCCCCGTACGATAAGTCCGGGACGGCCAAGGTGCGCGTGGCGAACGGCAGTTACCTCATGGACTGGTCGGTCTTCGTCGACCCGGACAACACCGCCAAGGGCACGGACTGGCTGGTCCGGCCGAAGCTGACCGTCGACAAGGACATGACGGTGACGCTGGACGCCCGCAAGGCGAAGCCGGTCGATATCAAGCTCGCGGTCCCCGGCACCAAGCAGATCTCCGTCGGAACCACCTATTGGTACGAGGGCTACGGTTTGATCCCCCCGACCAATTCCTTCAAGGGCCTGCGCACCGCGCACCTCGGCCCTGAGGTCCCGGACGGCCTCACCCAGCAGTGGCTCGGGACGTGGGCGAAGGGTGCGGACACTCAGTACGAGATGTTCCTCGGCGGCAAGGTCAAGAAGCTGGCGACCGGCTACACCAAGCGCCTCAGGCCCGCCGACTTCGCCACGGTGAAGGTCGGCATGGGCGCGTCGTCCCCCGGCCGGAAGGGTTCGCTGTCCCCCTACGCCTTCGTCCCGGGGTCGCACGGCACCGCGCGGAACATGCCGGAGCAGAAGCTGCCGCGCACCAGGACGCTGCACCTGTCCGCGCTCGGCGCGACGAAGTGGGCCATCGACTTCGAGCAGTACGGCGGCGAGGACGAGGACGGCGATCCGATGGAGGAAGGCCTCTGGAGGCTTCTCCCGCCGAAGACCTTCAAGGCGGGCAAGACCTACCAGGAGACCTTCAACACCGGTGTCTTCGGCCCCACTCTCGACGCCGGCGCCGGCTACGGCATCTTCCGCAAGGGCGACGAGCTGGGCGCCGACATCCCCCTCGTCGCGGACGGCAAGGGCCACGAGGGCTCTTCCTTCCCCTCGGCAGGGAAGTCGACGCTGTACCGCAACGGCACGAAGATCGCCGAGAACGATGATCCGGTGACCGGCAGCAGGCCCTTCAAGGTCCCCGCGGGTGAGGCGGATTACAGGCTGACGACATCCATGAAGCGCAGCACGAAGCTGTCGCGGGTGACAACACGCGTGGACGCGAGCTGGACGTTCAGCTCCGCACGGGCAGAGAACGCTCAACTCCCTGCCTCCACGGTCCGCTTCACCCCGAAGCTGAGCCTGGCGAGCACGGCCCCGGCAGGCGCAAGGCAGTCGATCCCGCTGAAGGTACAGGGTCCGGCCGCAGACCCGGGGAACCTCAAGTCCCTCACGGTGTACGCCTCTTACGACGCCGGCCGAACATGGAAGAAGACCCCGGTCATGGAAGGAAAGATCACCGTCAAGAACCCTGCCGCAGGCAAGTCAATCGCGCTCCGCGCGAACCTCACGGACAAGCAGGGCAACAAGTCAACGCTGTCGATCTACGACGCGTACCTCGGCAAGTAACAAGTCACCAGCCTTCGGCAGGCACCACGTCACGCCCGGCGTCTTCCACCGGGCGTGACGTTCTGCCGTCGCATACGAAGCCGACCGCACAGTCAGCCCCACGGCAGAGCAGTAGGGGACCAACTCCCAAGAGGGCGCATCACACAACCCGCACGCCCCCCAACCGCCAGAACACAACTTTCCCAAAGTAGGTCCCCCACCCCCCTGATGCGGGGCCCTGCACCGAACAAGTCCGCACCCGGCAGCGAAACCCGGTGACCTCCCGGCAGCCCCCGTGAGCCCCGCTTCGTGGCCGCCCGGTCATCACGCTTCCCGCGGTGGAGGGACGGGTGTCAAGGGTGAAGCGAAGCGCAATCGGCGCAGCCGACGCGACCGAAGGGAGCGCCCTTTACACCCGTCCCGGAACCGCCACACTCCGGCCAATCGGGCGGCCCCGGTACGAACACAACCGCCGGGTCACCAAGAGACCCGCGCCTCACCCAGCCCCGCCAGAACCGCGTCCACCGTCTCATCCACCGTCAGATCAGAGCTGTCCAGCCACAACCCGACCCGCGGGGTCTCACCCCGCAGCCCCGCGTCCAGATCCTCCACCGTCCACGCCCCGTACCCCGTCTTCCCACGCCCAGCCTCCCGCGCGGCCACCACCTCAGACCTCGGAGCAAGCACGACGACGTACACAGGACGCGTACGCAACAACTCCACGTACGTCTTCAACTCCTCGCCCAGAATGACGTCCTGGACAACCGCGACGAACCCCGCACCCGCGTACGCATCCGCAGCCGAAGCCGACAACCGATACCGCAGCCGAAGCTGAGCCTCAGCCTCCCCCGACGCACCGGGCTCATACTCCTGCCCACCCGACACGATCATCCGGCGGAAAACATCACCCCGCACATGCGCAGCCCTCGGCAACCGTTCCGCCAGCGCCTGCGCCACCGTGGACTTACCGGACGCCATGATCCCGGTAATGACGACGACCCCGCCCGCCAAAGCCGAAGGAGAAGGAGAAGGAGAAGGAGAAGGAGAAGGCAACGTCACGTAGCCACCGCCGCCTGCGGCCGAATCGGCAGCCGATTAACAGGCCGCCCCGTAGCCGCCCGCACCGCAGAAGCAACCGCCGCCGGCGACGTAACAACCGGCACCGCACTGGCCGCCTTCGCCCCAAACGGAGCAACGACGTCCCGCTCCTCCACCAGCTTCACGATGCGAATATCCGGAATATCCAAAGCGGTCGGCAACGCGTAGCCCGTCAAATCAGGGTGCCGCACAAGCCCCCGCGGCGTCCGCAAGTTCTCCGTCAACGCCGCCCCCACCCCCTGCGTAACCCCCGCCTCGATACGAGTCTTCAGCTGCGCCGGGTTCAGAATGCGCCCCACGTCCTGGGCCACCGCCAGCTCCACCACCCGTACCGAACCGATCTCGACATCGACATCGACCACGGCACGGATCGCACAGAACGCCATCCCCACAAAGGCATCACCCTGACCGGCAGCATCCAACGGCTCCGTCGGATGCGGCCGGCACTGCGCCGTGGCCCACAGCTCCTTGCCGTCCATCGCCTCCGTAACCGTCGTCGACAACACCCCGTCATACGACGTGATCTTGCCGTCGGTGATCTGAAGCAGCTCAGTGGACATACCGAACTTATGGGCAAGCGGCTGCAACAACTGCGTACGCACCATCTTCGCCGCACGCTCCACCGCACCACCCGAAACCCACGTGTGGCGCCCGTGACAACTCGGCCCCGCAGGCGGCTGATCCGTATCGACGGGAGCGACACGCACGTCATCGATCCCCAGCGTCTCCTGAACGATCTGACGAGCCAGAGTCGTAAAACCCTGCCCCGTCTCGACCGCCGCACAGATCACCGTCGCGACACCGTCATGGACCTTCACCGTGGCCGTGGAGACCTCGTCCGCGCCCTCGGCGCCCAGGAGTTGGACCATCCCGAGGCCGTAGCCGACACCCCGCCGCACCGCCGCAGGATCCCCCGCGCCCTCAGGGCCGCCGGGCAGCAGCCACTCGTCCTCGGGCGTGTCCTTCGGCAGCTCGGGCAGCGGGAAGTCCCGTACGGCGGCGAGGAGTTCGGCGACCGGCGCCGGGCACGTCACGGTCTGGCCGGTGGGCAGGATGTCACCCGTCGCCATCGCGTTGCGCAGCCGCAGCTCCGCCGGGTCGATGCCCAACTTCTTCGCGATCTTGTCCATCTGGGCTTCGTACGCCGCGCACACCTGCATGGCGCCCTCGCCCCGGACATGCCCGGACGGCGGGTTGTTGGTGCGCACAGCCCAGCCCTCAATGAAGGCATTCGGCACCACGTACGGCCCACACGCAAACGAAACAGCCGCCGCCAACGCATCCGAAGACGTGTCCGCGTACGCCCCCGCGTCGAGCAGTACCTGCGCCTCCACCTTCACCAACTTGCCGTCGGCGTCCGCGTGATGGCGGTACCGGAGCAGCGTCGGGTGACGGTGGGCGTGGCCCAGGAAGGACTCCTCGCGGGTCGCCGTCAGCTTCACCGGGCAGCCGGTGGTCAGGGCGAGCAGGCCGAGCGGGAGGTGGAAGCTGGCGTCCTCGCGGTCGGCGGTCGCACCGGGCACGCCGGTGACGACGACCTTCACGATGCCCGGGTCGATGCCGTAGCAGGACGCGGCCATGTCGCGGTCGGTGTGCGGGTCGGTGGAGGCGATGTAGAGCTCAACGCCGCCGTCAGGGCGGGGCACGGCAAGACCCGCCTCCGCGCCGATCGGCGCGGGATCCTGGCGGCCGATGCGGTAGAGCCCCTCGACGACGAGCTCGCCCGCCGCCTCCGGGTCGCCGTGCCGCAGCGGGATGTGCCGGATCAAGTTGCCGTCGGGGTGCAGGGGTTCGGCCGCGAAGGCCTTCTCCGGGTCCGTGACGGGATCGAGGATCTCGTACTCGACGAAGATCGCCGCGGCGGCCATCCGCGCCGTATCCGGGTGATCGGCGGCGACGGCCGCGATGGGCTCGCCGTGGTGGCGTACGACATCGGACGCGAAGACCGGACGGTCCGGGGTCTTGCGGCCCTGCAGCGCCTCGCCCGGCACGTCCTCGTGCGTGACGACGGACCGCACGCCCGGCATCTCGCGCGCCTGCGACGTGTCGATCGACACGATGCGCGCGTGCGCGTGCGGGGAGCGCAGGACGGCCGCCCAGAGCAGCCCCTCCGCCCACAGGTCGGACGCGTAGGGGAACGTGCCCTCGGTCTTGGCTCGGGACTCGGCGGACGGCAGCGACGCACCGATGCCGTGCGGCAGGGGTTCGGGGCCGGGCTGCGGCTCCGCTGCGGTCGCGGCGCTCGCGCCCCCCGCGGCTTCGTTGCTCACGCCTGGCCTCCGTCCTGGCCGTATGGTCCTTCGTACGTTGCGTCGTGCGCCGCCGGGTTGACCCTGCCGGCACCGGGGCCCGCCTGGTGCGGGATGCGCGGGACGTCCGGCGGGTCGTCGGGGCCCGACGGCCCAGACGGCTCTGCGGCGGCCGCGGACGCCTCGCGCTCGGCCACCACCTCGTGCACGGCGTCGAGCACACCTCGGTAGCCGGAGCAGCGGCAGAGGTTGCCGCACAGCGCGCGGCGGGTCTCCAGGTCGGACGGGGCGGGGTTGCCCTCCAGGAGGTCGTGCAGCGTCATCGCCATGCCCGGTACGCAGAAACCGCACTGGACGGCACCGCAGTTGGCCAGCGCCCGCTGCACGTCGGAGGGCTGCCCGTCGGCGGCGAGGCCCTCGACGGTGCGCACCTCGCTGCCGGCGGCGGTGGCCGCGGGCACCAGACAGGAGGCGACGAGGCGCCCGTCCACCTGGACGTTGCAGGCACCGCACTCGCCCTGCGAGCAGCCGTCCTTGGCGCCCGCGAGGCCGAGGCGCTCGCGCAGCACGTAGAGCAGGGACTCGCCGATCCAGGCGTCGGTGACGGGGCGGTCGGTGCCGTTGACGCGCAGGACGTAGGAGCAGAGGGGGTGCTCGTCGCCCAACGCGGAGGAGGTGGCCGGGGGGTCTTCGGGGGCGGCTTCAGGCTCGGGCTCAGGCTCGGGCTCGGCTTCGGCTTCCGGGGCGGCCGGTGCATCGGGCGACTCCACGGGGGCGTGGTCCGTCACGTCGGCCGATACGGGCTCGGGCGCAAGCTCAGGCTCAGGCTCGGGAACAGGCGCGGGCACGGGCGCGGGCACGGACTCGGGTTCGACCGCGACCTGGGGCTCGGCCTCGACCTCGACGGCGGGCGGCGACTGCACCTGCGGCTCGGGCTCCGGCTGCGGCTGCGGCTGCGGCTGCGGCTCCGGCTGCTGCAACTGCGGCTCCGGCGTCGGCGCCGGAGACCACGGCGCCCCCGCCCCCGCGCCCCCCGTAGCCCACGGAGCAGCCGCGCCACCCGGCAGCGTCGCAGGCGGCGTACCGCCCCACTGCTGAGCGAGGGACGACGTAGTGAACTCGCCCGATTCGTCCGGAAGATCACCATCGGCGACGGGAATCGACCACTGCCCGGTGACATCGGCAGGCGCGGGCGCGGGTGTCCCGGCCGGGACACCGCCACCCTCCGCCTCATGGAAGCTCCACTGCCCGGTGGCCCCGTGGTCGTAGCCCTGCTCCGGAACGGACGGCTCGGGAGCCACCTCGCCCGCGACCGGCCACTGCACGTTCTGCACACCGGAAGCCGCCCCGGCGACCGCCCCGGTCACATCGGTCGGCATGACCCACGTCCCGGTGGCCGCCGGGTCCGTGGCGTCGGCGGTCGTCGGCGTGACCGTTATCTGCGGCGGCACATAGCCGTGGCCGGGCGCGGCGAGCGGAGAGCCGTCGAGGAGGCCTTCCGGCAGCTGCACGAAGGCCGTGGCGTCCGAGTCGTACTCGCCCTGCGGGTGCGGCTGCCAGCCGCCGTTGTTGTTCTCGTCGTCGCTCACGACAGCGCCCTCCCCAGTGCCCGTCGGGCCAGCGCGGCGACGGTGCGCCGCAGGTGCAGTACGGCGGGCGGATGCGGCTGCGGGGAACCGTCCTCCGCCGGTGGCTGGTCGGGGATGCACGCGGCGGCGACGTACTCGCCGAAGGCCGTCAGCGCCTCCGGCACTATCGCCCGCTCGCCGTCCCAGTCGATCAGCGATGCGACCCACTGCTCGGCCTCCAGGGGCCGCAGCGGCATCGGCGCGACGGCGCCGACCGCGCAGCGCACTCCGCGCCGCGCGGGGTCGAGCACGAGCGCGACCGACGCGATGGCGCGGCCGGGTCCGGTGCGTCCGGTCGCCTTCAGGAAGACCTGCGGCGCGTGCAGCAGCGGAAGGCGTACGAAGCCGATGAGCTCGCCGGGGCGGAGCATGTCCATCCCGGCGAGCAGATGCGAGACGGGCACCTCGCGGCGTGCGCCGCCGGGGCCCGCGATGATCAGTACGGCTTCCAGGGCGGCAAGGACGGGCAGCGTGTCACCGGTGGGCCCTGCGCTCGCGATGTTGCCGCCGAGCGTGCCCGCGTTGCGGATCTGCGGGGGTCCCGCGGCGCGCGCGGCGGCCGCGAGCGCCGGGAAAAGGGCCGCGAAGTCGGGCCGCCCCACGCGTGCGTGGGTGAGTCCGGCGCCGAGCAGCGCGTGACCGTCCTGGTACTGCCAGCCGCGGATCTCGCTGATGCGGCCGAGGCCGACGAGCGCGGCGGGGCGAAGGAGCCCCGCGTTGACCGAGGTCATGAGGTCGGTGCCGCCGGCGACGGGCACGGCGGCGGGCATCGCGGCGAGCGCCTCCACGGCCTCGTCGAGCGTCCCAGGCAGCTTCGCCGTCTGCGCGGTGAGCGCCGCCTGCGGTGCGTGTGTGGTCAAAACCGGCTGCCCCTTCCCGATGCCCGGCGGCTTTCTCGCCGTTCCCACCGTTACGCCTGTTCCGCCGTACGGTACGTGCTCACTGCCCGGACGTGGCAACTCTGGCACATGTTCCCCGGCCCCCGGCGCGGGGGTCCGCTAGGAGACATTCATCCGCAGACCTGGGAGATGTGCCGGTTTCGCACGCCCTCACCGGTCGGCGGGAATTGCCACTCTTCGGTGAACCTTGTACGACTTTCTTCCGGCCGCTCACGGTCCCAGCGCGGGCGGCCCGACACACGCACTATGGGGTGCCTCTCACACGTTTGGGGGCGACCCGTCGATCGGGCGTCCGAGCACACCGGGGCGCCGCTGCCACGGCAACGGGCCACCGGGCGGCCGGTAGTCGACGCCGAGGGCATCAAGTCGCATGTAATGAGCGGTCATTCGCCGCTCGAAGTCCGCGAAGTCACGCTCGGCGGGGTCCGGGAGCGCGCTCCAGGCGACCTCGGCGAAGGCGGCGAGACGCGGGAACACCTGGTAATCCACGCGTGCGTGGTACTCCATCACTTCGGTCCACACGTTGGCCTGGGTGCCGAGAACGTGCCGGCGCTCGTCGTCGGTGAGCTCGGGCGGCAGCGGCTCGAACCGATACACGTCCTCGAGGGTACGGACGTACCCGATAGGGGCAGGCTCGTCGGCCCCGCCATGCTGCCGGTGGTCCAAGTACACCTGCTGCTCGGGACACATGACGACGTCGTGTCCCGCCTTGGCCGCCGCGATCCCACCCCCGTATCCACGCCAGGACGAGACCGTCGCCCCCTCCGCGAGCCCGCCTTCGAGGATCTCGTCCCAGCCGATGAGCCGACGCCCGCGCGCGGACAGCCACTTGTCGAAGTGCCGGATGAACCAGCTCTGCAGACCGTCCTCGTCACCGACCCCCAACTCCTTGATGCGGGCCTGCGCGGTGGGCGACTGCTTCCACTGGTCCTTGGGGCACTCGTCGCCGCCGACGTGGATGAAGGTGGAGGGGAAGAGTTCGAGCACCTCCTCGAAGACGCCCTCGTAGAAGCGGAGGGTCTCCTCGGTCGGGGCGAGGACATTGGGGTTGACGCCCCAGGTGTCCCAGACGCCGAGGGATGAGGTGTCGACGACGTCGGTGTTGCCGAGCTCCGGGTACGCGGCGATGGCGGCCTGCGAATGCCCCGGGATGTCGATCTCGGGTACGACGGCGATGTGCCGGGCATCGGCGTACGCGACGATCTCGCGGATGTCGTCCTGCGTGTAGTAGCCGCCGTGCGGCGTCTCGTTCCACAGCTCGGATGCGCGGTGCCCCCACTTGGAGCGCGGCCGCCAGGACCCGACCTCGGTGAGCTTCGGGTGGCGCTTGATCTCGATGCGCCAGCCCTGGTCGTCGGTGAGGTGGAAGTGGAAGACGTTCAGCTTGTGCGCTGCGAGCAGGTCGAGGTAGCGCAGGACGCCGTCCTTGGGCATGAAGTGCCGGGACACGTCGAGCATCATGCCGCGCCAGCGGAAGCGGGGGGCGTCCTCGATGACGACCATCGGTACGGTCCACTCCCGCCCCGGAGCGACGGGGGCCCGACGGAAGGCGTCGGGGCCGAGGAGCTGGCGGAAGGTCTGCGCGCCCCAGAAGACGCCGGCGGCGCTGCCGCCCTCGATGCGGATCACGTAGCCGTCCACGACCAGGCGGTACGCCTCATCCGCCATCGCGGGATCGATCCGCAGCACGATCCCGTTGTCGTTCCCCCCGTCGGGGAACGGCAGCCCGGTGGCCGCTCCCACCGTGTCGCGCAGCCACCGCGCGACACCCTCGGTGCCGGGCAGGGCATGCAGCACGGTCTCGTCGTCCAGGGGAAAGAGGCCCTCTACGGGCGGTACCCAGTGGCTGCTGCTCGGCGCCGGGATCAGTTGCTCAAGGGTCATGCCGCGAGACTTCCACGCGATTGCACAACGCAAAAGGGGCGTTGCGGCACATGCAACGCCCCTCAGCGCAGAAGTCAGCGGACCGGGCCGGAGGCTACTTCTTGCCGTCCTTGCCGCCCTTGTCCTTGTCGCCACCGGCGCCCATGGACTCGTAGATCTCCTTGCACATGGGACAGACGGGGTACTTCTTCGGGTCACGACCCGGCACCCACACCTTGCCGCAGAGCGCCACGACGGGCGTACCGTCGAGCGCGCTCGCCATGATCTTGTCCTTCTGGACGTAGTGCGCGTAGCGCTCGTGGTCGCCGTCACCGTGCGACACCTTCGGCGTCGGCTCTACGAGGGTCCCCGTACCTGCCCCGCGCTCGGGCTCGGGCTCAAGAGTGCTCATGGCATCCAAGGGTACCTACGCCTGCCGCGTACGGGCATCGCCTGTGTCCGTACGCTGCGTGTGCGTTTCGGAGCGCCGCCCCCATACGAGGTGCACCCCGAGCCCCACCCCCGCCACCGCGGCCGCCGCCCACGGGAGCCGCTCCGGTGGGAGTCCCGCCGACAGGGCGAGGCCCGCCAGGCCCGAGCCGACCGCGCTGCCCAAGTAGAGCGCCGAGTTGTTGAGGGCCAGGGCCACCGTGCCGCGTTCGGCGCGCAGGGCGAGGAGGCGGTGTTGTTGCGGGACCTGGAAGGCCCAGCCCGCCGCACCCCACAGGACCAGGGCGGGGTGGGCGGCGGCGCCCAGGAGCGGCAGGGCCGCCTCCGCGAGGATCAGGGAGAGGAGCAGCCCCGTCACCAGAGCCATCACCCGGCCCGTCCGGTCGACCAGCGGGCCCGCGCACACGCTGCCCAGGATCCCGCCGATCCCCCACGCCCACAGGTAAGGGGCGACGCCCCCTTCGCCCACCCCGCCCGCGTCCGCGAGCACCGGTGCCAGATACGTGTAGAGGCCCAGGCTCGCCACGGCCGCGAGGAACGAGACCCCTACCACCGGCACCACCGCGCGGTCCGTGAGCGCCCCGAGCCGCGCCCGTACCGGCACCGGCGGGTCCGCGGGGACCTGCGTCAGCCAGGCCGCAAGCCCCGCGAGCGCGAGCGCCCCGAGCCCGGTCACCGCCCACATCGTGGCGCGCCAGCCCGCGCGTTCGGCGAGCAGCACGCCCAGCGGCACCCCGAGCACCGTGCCCGTACTCATCCCGCCCATCACCAGCGCGAGCGCCCGCCCGCGCCGCTCCTGGGGCGCGAGGGCGGAAGCGGCGGCGGTGGAGAGCGCCGAGTAGACCCCGGCACCGACGCCCGCCACCGCGCGGGAGAGCAGCAGCACAGCCAGCGACGGCGCGAGGGCGGTGAGGCCGTTGCCGAGGGTGAAGACCCCGAGCGAGGCGATGATCAGCACCCGGGGCCGCACGCCCTGCACCAGCCCGGCGACGAGCGGCGCACTCACCGCGTACGCGAGGGTGAAGACGGTGACCATCTGCCCCGCGAGCGAGACCGTCGTCCCCAGGTCGGCCGCCACCACCGGCAGCAGCCCGGCCATCACATAGGCGTCGAGCCCCAATGTGAAGGCCCCCAGCATCAGCAGCCAGATCTTGCGCACAACACCCCACCCATTTCCCTCGTACGAAGCGGCCTGCGAGCCGCGGGAGGGAAACGTAGGCAGCGCTCAGACGCCCGGGGAAATGTCCGTAGGCACGCATTTATGCTGGGGAAACATGGATGAGCAGGCACCACGCCCGGACCTGGCCTCGATCGACCTCCGCCACCTCCGCGGATTCCTGGCGGTGGCCGAGGAGCTGAACTTCACGCACGCCGCGGCAATCCTGCGCACCGGCCAGCCTGCCCTGACCCGCACGGTCCGCTCCTTGGAGAAGACCCTCGGCACGCCGCTGCTCACCCGCACCACGCGCCGCGTGGAACTCACCGAGGCCGGCCACCGCCTCCGCGAGGAACTCACCCCGCTCCTCAAGCGCCTGGACACGACCCTGCGCGACGTCACCGGCGGCGAACCCCCGCTCCTGCGCCTCGGGTTCACCTCCCTGCTCCCGGAGGCCTGCGTCGCCCGGATCAACGCCTTCAAGACGGCGACCGGCGCCGGCGTCCGCCTGGTCCGGCGCGACGCGCCCCTCGCGGGCCTGACCACGGGCGCCTGCGATGTCGCGGTGGTCCGCGGCGACATCCCGCCCGACGCCGCCGTACGCACCCACCTGCTCCTGCACGAGCCCCGCATCGCCGTGGTCGCACGCGGGGCGGCCGAGCTGGCAGGGCGCCGCGTGGTGGACTGGACGGAGCTCGCGCACCACCGCCTGGTCGTGAACACGGTCACCGGCACCACCCGCCCCGACCTGTGGCCCGAGGGCCTGCGCCCCGAACTCGCCTGCACCGCCGACAACTTCGACGAATGGCTGGAGGCGGTGGCGGCGGGCCACGGAGTGGGCGTGGCCCCGGAGCCGGTGGCCCGCAGGCACTCCCACCCCGCCCTGCGCTACGTACGCCTGAAGAACGCCCCACCCGTGGCCGTCCACCTGGCCGTCCCGTCCCGTGACGCACATCCACTGGCCGAGCGGTACCTTGCGGGCACGGCGAACGCCCGGCAAGCAACGGTCAGTTGAGCGAAGGATCGTCCGGATACGTGGCCACCATCGCCAGCTCGCTGCGCTGCCTGCGCAGCACCGAGCGCCACAGCCGCTCGGGATCCGGGGACGAGACGTCGCCGGGCTCGGACTCGACCACGTACCAGGCGCCCTCGACCAGCTCGTCCTCCAGCTGGCCGGGGCCCCAGCCCGCGTAACCGGCGAAGATCCGCAGGGAGCCGAGGGCCGGGGCCAGGAGCTCGGGCGGGGCGTCCAGGTCGACAAGGCCGATCGCGCCGTGCACGCGGCGCCAGGCCAGGGGCCCCTCGTCGCCGGGGATCACCGCGACGCCGAGCGCCGAGTCGAGCGAGACCGGGCCGCCCTGGAAGACCACCCCGGGCGAGCCCGCCAGGTCGCCCCAGCCCTCCAGGATGTCCGCGACCTCCACCGGCGTCGGCCGGTTGAGGACCACGCCGAGCGAGCCCTCCTCGTCGTGGTCGAGCAGGAGCACCACCGCGCGGTCGAAGTTCGGGTCCGCCAGGGCAGGCGTGGCCACGAGCAGCCGCCCTGTGAGCGAGGACACCTCGGTCATGAACGACATGATCCCGCATCTTTGCCTCGCGGGGGGAGGCAATGCGCGTACGCGAGTGAATGCAGCTCAGGGCGCAAAGAAGCGCCGCGAGCGCACACCGGAACCGGTGACCCGGAGTGTCCGGTTCCGAACGGTTCGTGTTGTCACGGACTTCTGACAGGTTTGGCGCGCACTTGGCCTTACGGAAGGGGGGTACGCGCCCATTACGCTTGCCCTTTGGTCCACCCGTCCATCTCATCGGAACGCGAGATTCATGACCGTCACCGACGATGTACTGCTTGTCCACGGCGGAACCCCGCTGGAGGGCGAGATCCGTGTCCGCGGCGCGAAGAACCTCGTGCCCAAGGCCATGGTCGCCGCGCTGCTCGGCAGCGCTCCGAGCCGGCTGCGCAATGTCCCGGACATTCGAGACGTACGTGTCGTACGCGGGCTGCTACAGCTGCATGGCGTCACGGTCCGCCCCGGCGAGGAGCCGGGCGAGCTGATCATGGACCCCTCGCACGTAGAGAGCGCCAACGTCGCGGACATCGACGCCCACGCGGGGTCGTCGCGCATCCCGATCCTCTTCTGCGGCCCGCTCCTGCACCGCCTCGGGCACGCCTTCATCCCCGGCCTCGGCGGCTGTGACATCGGCGGCCGGCCGATCGACTTCCACTTCGAGGTGCTCCGCCAGTTCGGCGCGACCATCGAGAAGCGCGAGGGCGGCCAGTACCTGGAAGCCCCGCAGCGGCTGCGCGGCACGAAGATCAAGCTGCCGTACCCGTCCGTGGGCGCCACCGAGCAGGTCCTCCTGACGGCCGTGCTCGCCGAAGGTGTGACGGAGCTCTCGAACGCCGCCGTCGAGCCCGAGATCGAAGACCTGATCTGCGTCCTGCAGAAAATGGGCGCGATCATCGCCATGGACACCGACCGGACCATAAGGATCACCGGTGTCGACAGCCTGGGCGGCTACAACCACCACGCCCTCTCGGACCGCCTGGAGGCCGCCTCGTGGGCTTCCGCGGCCCTGGCGACCGAAGGCAACATCTACGTCCGCGGCGCCCAGCAGCGCTCGATGATGACGTTCCTGAACACCTACCGGAAGGTGGGCGGTGCCTTCGAGATCGACGACGAGGGCATCCGCTTCTGGCACCCGGGCGGCTCGCTCAACGCGATCGCCCTGGAGACGGACGTACACCCCGGTTTCCAGACCGACTGGCAGCAGCCGCTGGTCGTGGCGCTCACGCAGGCCGCAGGGCTCTCCATCGTCCACGAGACGGTCTACGAGTCCCGTCTGGGCTTCACCTCCGCGCTCAACCAGATGGGCGCTCACATCCAGCTCTACCGCGAGTGCCTCGGCGGCTCCGACTGCCGCTTCGGGCAGCGCAACTTCCTGCACTCCGCGGTCGTCAGCGGCCCGACGAAGCTGCAGGGCGCCGATCTGGTCATCCCCGACCTGCGCGGCGGCTTCTCGTACCTGATCGCGGCCCTCGCGGCGCAGGGCACGTCCCGCGTCCACGGCATCGACCTGATCAACCGCGGCTACGAGAACTTCATGGACAAGCTCGTGGAGCTCGGCGCGAAGGTGGAGCTGCCGGGGCGGGCACAGCTCGGCTGAATACCCGGTTACCACTGGGCTTTGTCGACGCATATCGGCCGGCAGGGCGCGTGGGGTGAGTGGATCGACCAGTGGACAGCTGAGG